>JAFTYD010000019.1 GCA_017464845.1 Clostridia bacterium | reverse complement strand
CACATATTCAGAATCAAGTCCAGAAATATTCGGATACACAGCAGATATCGAAAATGTAACTGGAACAATTGGTATAGAAGATGTAACAAAGATGGTAACATATTCACCAAAAGAATATGATTTTGTTGTAAAATATGAAGATGAAAATGGAAACACTCTTTCAGAAAGTGTTACAACAAAGATTAAATATGATTTAGAATATTCATTAGAAATTAAAGCAATAACAGGTTACACTCCACAAGTTGAAGAAGTAACAGGAATAGTAAATCAAAATGATACAAACTGGACAGAAAACAAAATTGAATATACAGTTATTTACTCAATTAATATTTACAATTTAACAATTGAATATGTTTTTGTAAATGGCGAAACAGCAAATGAAACATTGGTAAAACAATACGAATATAGTTATGGGTATTCAGAAGCAAGTCCAGAAATATTCGGATACACAGCAGACATTGAAACTGTAACAGGAACAATTGGAACAGAAGATACAATAATAAAAGTAACATATTCACCAAAAGAATATGATGTTGTTGCAAAATATGAAGATGAAGAAGGAAATACTCTTTCAGAAAGTGTTACAACAAAAGTTAATTATGATGCTGAATATTCAATTGAAATTAAAGAAATAACAGGTTATTCTGCAACAATTGATTCAGTATCAGGAATAGTAAATCAAAATGATGCAAACTGGACAGAAAACAAAATTGAATATACAGTAATTTATACAATCAATGTTTACAATTTTATTATTAACTATGTACACTTAAATGGTGAAGCAGCAAGTGGAACTTTAATAACACAATATGAATATAATTATGAGTATTCAGAAGCAAGTCCTGAAATATTTGGATATACAGCAGATATTGAAACTGTAACAGGAACAATTGGAACAGAAGATGTAACAATAACAGTAACATATTCACCAAAAGAATATGATGTTGTTGCAAAATATCAAGATGAAAATGGAAATACTCTTTCAGAAGATGTAATAACAAAAGTTAATTATGATGCTGATTATTCAATTGAAATCAAGGAAATTACAGGGTATACTGCAACACTTGAAGAAGTTACAGGATTAGTAAATCAAAATGACCAAAATTGGATAGAAGATAAAATTGAATATGTTGTTGTTTACGCAATTAATTTTTATTCATTGACAATTAGATATGAAGATGAAGACGGAAGCGAAGTTGGAATGACATATCAAATGAGTTATGAATATAATTCTATATACAATGTAGAATCATTGGTAGTAGATGGTTATACAGTTGTGTCAGGACAAGAAGTAGTAACAGGAACAATGGGTGCAGAAGATGTAAGCGTAACAGTAAGTTATACAACAAACAAATATACACTTACATATTATGTGAACGGATTAAAATATAACGAAGAAAAATTTACAATAAAGAGTGAAGATATTTTACTTGAAGAAATTGTAGTAGATGGTTATACATTTAATGGTTGGTATGTAAATGAAGAATTAGTAAATAGTATTGACAAAGTAAGTCAAGGAACTTATGGAGATTTAAATGTTTATGCTGAACAAATAGCAGATAAACATTATGTAAGATTCTATGTAAGTGTTGGAAATGGAATCTACGAATTACAAGATGACTTAACAGAAGAATTTACAATTGAAAGTTCAGATTTTGAATTAGAAACTATAGAAAAAACAGGTTATGCATTTAGTGGTTGGTTTGCTGAAGAAAGTTTAACAAATAGCTTTGATAAAGTAAGTCAAGGAACATATGTTGATATAAATGTTTATGGTAATTTTAGTGTTGTTACTTATACATTAACTTATAACGAAGTTGGTTATGATGAAAGTAATTCAACATTAAATGAAAATATTACAGAGTTAACAGATGGAACTTTAACACTTTCTTATGATATTGAAGATTTTGTTGAGGGAAAACTTGACCTTGCTACACTTACAAGAACAGGTTATATTTTCAATGGTTGGTTTACTGAACAAACTTGTGAAAATTCTATTACAGAAATAAACGAATCAAATATTGGTTCAAAAGTTTTATATACTTATTTTAATCTTAATACTTATGATTTAATTATTGAATTTAGAGTTGATAGCAATGAAGGTGAATTAGTTTATACACTTCCAGCTCAACAAGTTAAATACACAAATTCTTATAATGTATCATTACAAGATGTTAGTGTTGAAGGTTACTCTTTTGCAGAAGATTCTGTTGAAGGTGAAATGGATAGTGAAGGTAAAACTGTTGTTGTTATTTTAACTGCAAATACATATGATATTACAATCAATTTTGTTGATGAAAAAGGTAATACTATGTTTGAATCTGTTGTTGAACATGATTGCAAATTTGGAGAATCTTATAGATTTGATTATTCAGATAAAGTTGTAGAAGGTTACGCAGCAAATCTTATTGTTGAAGGTACTTTAGATGAAACAGCAAAAGTTATTAATGTTGTTTATGTTCCTAATGTTTATCAAATAACATATTATTTGGTTGAACAAGAAGGAAATACAATTTATACTCAAGATGATTTAATTAGAACATATACTATTTTAGATACTATTACTATTCAAACAATTTCAAAAACAGGTTATACTTTCTATGGTTGGTATAGTGATGAAGAATGTGAAACTTCTCAAACTATTATTACAAGTGGTTCAACAGGAAATATTGATTTGTATGGATACTTTACAATCAATTCATATAAATTAACAATAAGATATGAAGATGAAGAAGGAAACGAAATAGGAACAGCATATGAAGGAAGTTATGAATATAACTCAACATATGAAGTTGAATCAATATTAGTAGATGGATACACAGTAGTAGCAGGACAAGAAGTAGTAACAGGAACAATGGGTGCAGGAGATGTAAGCGTAACAGTAAGTTATACAACAAACGAATATACACTTACATATTATGTAAATGGCTTAAAATACAACGAACAAAAATATACAATAAAGAGTGAAGATATAACACTTGAAACAATCGTATTAAATGGCTATACATTTAATGGTTGGTATTCAGATGAAGACTTGACAACAAGTATAGACAAAGTAAGTCAAGGAACATATGTTGATACAAATGTTTATGGTGAAAAAACAGCAGTTAAACATTATGTAAGATTTTATGTAAGCGTAGAAGAAGGTAACTATGAATTACAAGAAGATTTAACAGAAGAATACACAATAGAAAGTCAAGATTTAATCTTACAAAATATTGATAAAACAGGTTATACATTCAGTGGTTGGTATTCAGATGAAGGTTTGACAACAAGTATAGATAAAGTAAGTCAAGGAACATATGTTGACACAAACGTTTATGGTAAGTTTAATTTTAGAGTTTATAATGTAACTTATTATGTTGATGGAATAGTAAATGATACATTAAGATTAAAATCTTTTACATTGCTTGATTTGACAGAAGAAATTGCTCTTGAAAATTTAACAAAAACAGGTTATACATTTAGTGGTTGGTTTACTGATTCTGAAATGACAACAGGTAATGAAGTTACATCAATTTCTGAATGTAAAGATTATGTTTTATATTCAAGATTTGATGCCAATAATTATAAATTAGTTATCAATTATTCATATGCTAATGGAAAGTTGCCAAATAGTACAGAAGAAATTGATGTTGCTTATAATCAAGCTTATAATAAAATTATTCCAACTGTTTATGGTTATAATTCAAATGTTACAACTATTTCAGGAACAATGGATGAAAATGGAAGAGAAGTTGATGTTATTTATACTCCAAAAACATTTAATCTTGTTATAAATTATTCTTATAGTGATGGAAGTTATTTTGATTCAACAAGTTCAAGTGTAATTACTTTTGATGAAAATTATACTGAACAAATCCCAGAAGTTTATGGATATAATGCTTATGAAAATGATGAAATGATTACTGTAATTTCATCTGTATTGACAGTAGAAGAAAATGTTAATATTTACATAGTTTATAAACCAGTAAAAGTTCAATTGACAATAAATTATCTTTATTTAAATGGACAAGTTGCGAAAGAAGCATCAGTTTATCAAGTTGATTTTGCACAAACATATAGTTTTGAAGTGGAAAAGATTGCTGGATATACTCCAGATTATGATAAAGTTACTGGTAAGGTTAGAACAATTACTCCTATTGTTGAAAATATTGTCTTTACTTCAAATGTTTATAAAATTTATATTATAAACACTGAAAATGATGAGGTGAAATCTGTAAATGTTATTTATAATTCAACTGTTTCTTTGAAAAATAAATTTGAAAGAAAAGGATATAATTTCCTTGGTTGGTCAAAAACTGAAAATGGAAAAATTATTTACAAAGAGGGTGAAGAGTTTGTTTATAACACTCCAAACAATATAACAATTTATACAGTTTGGGAGAAAAAGAATAATACAGGTGTTGTTGTAGCTATCGTATTGTCAAGCGTAGTTGGTGCTGCAGGTTTAGGTGTTGGAGGATTCTTCGCTTATAAATATAGAAGTGATATAGCTTTATTCATTAAGAAACTTTTTGGAAAAAACAATAAAAAAGTTGTAAAAAATAATAAAAAAAGTAAATAATCAACAAAAAAATAGAAAATTTTAAATAATTTTCTATTTTTTTTGTTATTATAAAGTGATTTAATATAAAATGATTTTATTAAATTATTAAGTGTTTAATAAAAATTTGTTGCAATTTTTAAAAGGGTGTGATATACTGACAAAGTCAAAATATGGTCTCTTGGTCAAGAGGTTAAGACGCAGCCCTCTCACGGCTGAATCAGGGGTTCGATTCCCCTAGGGACTACCATCCAAAGGTACTACAAAATCATAGTAGTATCAATAAAAACAGTCATTTCGGTGGCTGTTTTTTCATTTTCTATTGAAATCTCAATAAATGCCCTAAAATACAGGGATTGAGCGGGATTTCAAGTGTGAATTCAAAAATCACAAAAGGTCAAAATCACGGATTTTTATATTCAAAACCTTGATTTTTCAGGGTTTGGAATATTCTCGCTTCCGCAACCATTGAGAATGGCTGGGGGTTTCGGGGTTTTCGGGGTTTTGAAACAAAAAAATACTGGCGGGAAGAATTGAGTCTTCTCGCCTTTTTCATTTAAAGGAGAAAATTATATGGATTTAATAATACAACTAGTTATGTCTGAACTTGAAGATAGAAAGTTGCCCGCAGAGAACAGACTCGAAGGGTTAAAATGGCTTGAGAAAGAAGAAAAATTCAAGCAGACATTAACCGAACAACAAATAAAGACTTACATTGAGTTAGAAAATATGAAGTGTATGTCAGACAAAAGAGATACTGTTGCAGAAATTAAAACAGTAATTTCAATTATCAAGTCTATCTACGACTTCGTTTTAAGAGGTGGCTATGATAGAGATTAAAAACATTGAAGAAATGAACTCGAAATTAAAAGATAAAAACTTATCTTCTAATTTAATAGAAGATATCACACAACAACTAACGATTATACAAAACGAATTTCCCGCAGATAACCATTGCAAAGTTGTGATAATGGAAGATTATGAAATATATGATAATAATGGATTATGTGTTGAAATTGAAGAAGTGATTGATGGCTATATTAAGCAGATTTACATAATTGACAATGCTGGAGATGGGATTGTTGTATATTCTCCAAAAGCGAGGAATACTGATGAGAAACAAAGTTAAAATTCAAAAACTTATCTTCTTAATTGATTGTTCTGGAAGTATGAACGGTCAACCTATTGAAAGCATAAAACAAACACTAACTAAACTTACATATAGACTAGAAAAGTATAAAAGATATAGAGTTAAAGTTGATTTGCAAATTATAGCATTTAATAGGGTTGCTAGATTCATAAGCAAATATAGTATTTGTAATATGGTTGCAACCGACAAAACCAATTTGGAAGATGCGTATCGTAAGTTAGGTTTGATTTATAAGACTCAAAGACACTTTGACTACCCACCAATTGTTGTATTGCTATGTGATGGCTGTCCTAATATTGGAAATTATCATAGAGCATTGAACAAATTATACGCATACCCCGAATTTAGAAGAAGCAAGCGACTAGCATTTGCATACAACACAACTAGTATTGATGCATTGGCAGTATTACGAGAGTTCCCCGAAATCCCCGAAAATACCACTACAAACAATAGTATAGGGGAAATTGTTGCAACAGTTGAAAGATTACTAGATAAAACAGTTAAAGGAAATTTCTATAATTCTAGCAAGAATTTATCGGCTGTTTATAAGCGATATAAGAAGAATAATTACAATAGTATATACAAATAATAAGAAATTTCGACAAATCTATAACATTTTCGACAAATCTATGTTATAATACTGTTGAAATGATGAAAAGGAGAAAAATGATGAAGACAAAGAATAAAAAAATGTCAATTATAATCATAGGCATTTGTGCCGTCCTTTTATGCGTATTGGGTGTATCAATATATCACCTTACGAAAAAAGATAATAATGAATCAGATTACTACTTATACATAAATGAAGACCTTGTGAAAGACACCTACTACTATGGTGAAGATTTTGAGTTTGCTCAAAATATGAATATTGCCACATTATGCAAAAAAGAAGATAGTAATACTGTCTATGCTTCTTCATTGTCTGATGGCAAAAACAAAAAAGGTCAAGAGATTGACAATAAAGACTTAGTCATTGAAGGTTTTGATTCTGATACGCATGGCAAAAAGGCTGTTACGGTTTCATATAAACAATATTCAAAAATTATAGAAGTTGATATTAAAGATTGTTCAATTACAAACATAAGTGTTTTAAATGAAAATAATTTGTTTGTTGGCGAAAAAGTTGATAAGTTAGAGTTGCAAATTGAATATTCAGACGGGCATATCATACTTGATGAATACCATCCTCATCTAGGAATTGACACATCAACAACAGGAACAAAGACTAAAAAAATATACTATCCTTCTTATAGTATAGATTGGGAATATAAAGTACATGAATTTGATGAAAATTGTTTGGATTTGGGTTTTGTAAATAATTTTTCCTATCCTTATGGCTATGATGATGAAAATTTTCTAAAAGGTGCAATCGTACACTATTCAGATTTTGGCATTAGTAGAGATTTTCCATTATATGGCAAATTTGATGGTTCAACACTTGGAGAACAAATTGCAAACTTCAAAGTTAAAAAATCAGATATACTAAATGACCCTAACAACACTGATGAAGTTATTATTCCTTATGTATATACTGTAAAATATGCAAATTCTATAACTTGTACATCTCCAGATTGGTTTGCAGTTGATAACCTACCAACATCGTTTGAAGTTGTTGTTTCTATGGATGATATAAATTATCCAAATCAATCTTGTAAAGTTCCTATTCAACTAACCGAAGAACAATCTTCAATTGGTACTCACACTTACACAATTAATTTTGCAGGTCAAACAACCACTCACACTTACACAATTGTTGGAATCGAGAGTGTTGAGGCTTATAATTGGGAAGATGTGTATTATTATGATAAAACAAAAACAAAAGAAAAGATTGTTTCAAACATAACTCTTTCAACTTCTAAAACAAGTTCCACATACAAAAACATTGACAATACAAAACTTAAATATTATCTTCAGGAAAGTTATAATGGCTTAAATATAGAGAATTTACACTATACTATATTAAATGAAGACCTAACAAATATTTCCAAAATTAAAACCCCACCTATTTATGATGGGGAGAATATTAGTTATTATAGTTCATTTTTCAATTTTAATATTAATAATATTATTAGTATTAATACTAAACTTTATTTATATGTATCATCAACATATTATGATTCTGTTCCTGTCAAAATAAATTATTCTAATGGCGAATCAAGAATTGGTAGAAGCAAAGAAATTTATGACAATGTAGTTATAGATTGCAGTAAATTAGGCAAGCATACTTTAACACTTGAGTGTATGGGAAAATCCTTTAATTATACTTATCAAGTAAAAGAATTACATAGTATCAATGTTGTAAATATAGACAATGTGTATGAAGATGATGTGCCTCGTGTTGTAGAATTAAAAGTAAAAGCAAAAGACGGAACTTTTAATATTGCAAAAGCCGATATTGTTGGACATTTTGTTAAAAACAAAAAAGTCAGTTTGTATTTTAAATACTTGGGCGAATATTATAATTATTCAACAACTAATATTGCCATTAAAGAATTGATATGTAATGATGAGTTGGTTTTTGAAAAAAATCAAAAAGACATTACTGTTCATTTCACTATAAAGTATGCAGACGACACCGAGAAAGAAACTTCAATCACTTTTGATAATACCCAAATTAACACATCAAAACCTATTGAAAATGCAAAACTAAACTTTAAACTCTTTGGCAAATATTACACATTTGAATATGATGTGTTAGATTATACTATTGAAGTTAAAGACACAAGCAAAACAACATATCAATTTTGTCCAAACCCACAAGTTGACTACACAATCACCTATTCAGACGGAACATCTGAAAATAAATCATATTCCCTAAATAATCAAATTGATACATCAAGTCCTGCAACTATGACAGTTAATGTTGTTGATGGTATATATAAGTTTAGTTACGAACTAACAATTTTACCTCTTGGTGACGGTGCTAAAATAAAATGTATCAATGCCCCAACATTTATTTTAGGAGATAGACAACCAGTAAGATTACAGGTTTTAGATGTTTCTAACAATCCTTTATATAATGTAACTCTATATAATGAATATCTTGACACTTCAAAAATTGCTAATAATATTGAAAAAACATTTACATATTGTGGAATGTCTTGTACTTATACCTACAATGTAGTTAATATTGGGTATATCGAATTTATTACACCTCAAGTCTATTATCTGGACAGTCAATTGAATCAATTAAGGTTTACAGTTTATTCTGAAGGTGCTAGTTCATATACCGCAACTCTATATAAAGTAGATTTAAAAGATTTTGATTTGTCTAAGTCAACTTTTGGATTTAACATTCTAACCTTTACATATTGTGGCTATGAAATTGATTTTGTATATTATTATGGCGAAAGGGGAAATGTTGAATTGTTGAAAGACAACTTCACAATAGAAATACCAAAAGATGAACCACAAAATCCACCATTTATTGTACTCGCTAAAAACACACATATCAAATTAACTATACCTATGCTAATCACTATTGGGGAATATCAATTTGTAGATACGCAAGTTAATATTTCCATGAAGATAGACGAAATGGAAGTGGGAACTTATACTTACAAATTTATGTATGACGACCAAGAATATGAAATAACTTATACAATAGTTGATGCTGAATAAAACAAAAATACGGAGTCTAATTGATTCCGTATTTTTTTTGTTTAAAAATTCCTCACTTTCAAAGATATATCATAAATATGAGTTGATGATAGCAGTTGTCAACTTATAGGGGAAATTGAAAGGAGTCAAAAATTGTACCACTCTGTGCCGAAATGCTGGTAATTAGTACAGAGATATAGCGAAGTGGAAATCTTCTAAAATTGGATACAAAGTCGTGGAAATTTGGATAGTTTGAAGTGTGAATAGAGTCCGACAAATTGAGTCGGGCTTTTTTCATGTGCAAAAACCCCAAAAACCCCGAATTCCCCGCAATCACATAAGAGTAAGGAGAAAAAGATGGAAGAAAAGAAAAACCATATAGGAAAAGATAAGAAAGAAAATAAAGAGAATAAAAAACAAATAAAAAGTATTAGCCAAAGAGATTTGGCAAAAGAATTGGCATTAAAATTTGGCATGAATATAAGTGTTATTGAAGGCATAATCGAAGAAGAACAAAAGTTGACAATGCTATATGTTGCGAAAGGTTATAAAATAACTAAGAAGAATTACATTACTATTAAACCCATACTAACTAAACCTAGAACAATGGTTTGTCCTATCAATAAGCAAGTCTATGAAATACCAGCAATGCGTAGAGTTGTAATAACCGCAGGTATGGGGTTTAAAAGTGTTGTAAATAAAAATAAGAAAATGCCAGACAAAATGTGCCGATTTGTAGAACAAAAAAGTTCTAACAGTTAAGTTAGAACTTTGAATATTAAGCGAAGATTATCCCTTCGCTTTTTTTTAGCACTTTCTATCGCTTGTAATTTTTTTATATAGTCTTTATCGCCAGTAAACTTTTTATCGGGGTATCTTCTATGCTTAGAACAGAAGAATGCAAGTGCATTATATAGCGAAACTTTATCACTGATACTGCAACCATTTTCTAATATGTATTTCTCACATGTATTATATGTATCTTTGTTGTTAATATACAACCCATGAAGATATTCCACCATATCATATAATACTTTTTTAACTTTGTTAAAATGCTTGGTTGATGGTACTAGTACGACCGTATCGGTTGGGTTGATTGCTACCCTCATCCTTTCTACATCTATGTAATATTCCTCTATAAATCTTTGATAAATATTAAAGTATGGGCTGTAATACTGCACCGAAAAAAACTCTGACTGAAAAAAGTCATAAATAGTAGTAGTAATAGTAAGTCTCTTGTGTCTATTGCTTCTCTTTGTATAAGGGATAGTTCTCTCTATAGTTAAAAAACAATAGATATCAGCAAGGACTTTTGCCTTTTCCTCAACATTAGTTAATAATTCATATTTTGAACTATGGTTATGTAGAAGGTGTCTATCTGTAATTCCTCTCATGTTCTTCTCCTACTAATATATTAACATATTAGTACGGGAAAAGATACTATTTTTCTAACAAATTGAAGTTTGTCACGGACAATCTATTATAGAACACTTTTTAGTGTTTCTACAATAATTGTCCAAATCAATACTAAAAGATACTGTTTTTCTAACAAATTGAAGTTGGTTGCGGACAATCTATTATAGAACGCATTTTAAATTTAAATGCGTGGGAGGTTAGAAAAATTATGTAAAAAAAATAAATTAAACAAATGTAAATTAAACATTAACGCACATACAAATGTGTGCGTAGGAGGAAAATTTAATGGAACATTTACAAAATTTAGAAAGTGCCGATTATACTACTAACGGACAGAGCGATTTAATATCAAATCAAGAAAATATGTTAACAACCGAACCTGATTCAATTGAGCAAAGTGAAATGCTTGATGACTCAACATCTAACTCGTACAAGCCAATTCATCAACCTAACGGTGCAGGCACAGGTGCATACGGGTTAAGCACAATTGATAAGCGATACTACCACTCATCAATGTTTCCAAACCAAGCATTGACTTATATGAACATATCTTCAAAAAAGCAAGACTTCGAAAATGTGTGCGATTATATCGAGGCAATGACAATAATCGAACCACTAGGAGCCAAAGGAGAACGAAAAGTAAAACTACTTACACAAGACTCTCAGATGAATGCTAGAGAGATTGTAATCAAGCACTCAAGTCTATATTCTGCGGAAAAGTTAAATGAAGAACTAAATAAATACGGATTTATTCTAGCAAATCCATCATGGTCTAATGCTTTGGTGGGTTATATTGCTCAACAAACTAGAGCATTAAAACTTGCAAACAAAATTGAGTATCAACACTCTTCACTTGGCTGGCACACAGCCAATAATGGCGAGTTGATGTTTTTGCTTGATGATGCTATTGGCAGTAGTATCACTAGCAAATACACGAAAGATTTCAACTTCGTTGGTGGTGATGAAGCGATTTATAATAACTTGTTAGAGAATATTGTTCTTAAATCGGAAAATCTGCAACTCGCACTAGTATCTGGACTATCATCAATAGTAATATCACTACTAAAAGAAGCGACAGGTATCAATGCTATATTCCTAGATATTGCGGGTATTTCAAGCACAGGTAAAAGTACAACTCAACAATTCATTTGTAGTCTATATGGCAATCCAAAACAAAGCAATAAAGGGTTGTTCAGAACCTTTAATGGAACTGTCAACTCTTTTTTCTCTGCCAATGAATCAATGCATGGAGTTCCAATCGTAATTGATGACTCTTCTAGTAAAGAGTCTGCTATCAATTGGGAAAGTTTCGTGTATCAGATGACAGCAGGCGAAGCAAAGTCTAGGTGTAATGGCGATGGCGACATCAGAAATGGTAGTGATGGTTGGGATGGCTTAATTGTAATATCATCAGAACACTCTATCCTAGAAAACTCCAATGCAAAACTAGGTGCCGTGGTTCGACTTCTTCTCGCTGAAGATATTGTTTGGACTAAAAATGCAGAAGAATCTAACGAGATAAAACGAACAGTACTAAAAAATTACGGTTTCGTTGCACCTAAATTCGTGCAAGGATTGATTGACTATGTTAAAGAAAACGAAATCGAAACAATTAAAGACCGCTACTACAACGAAGTGGCAAAGATAAAGAAACTGATAATCGAACCTGACAACCTAACCTCAAGAGTGTGCGAGCAAATCGGAATGCTAGCAATTACTACCGAACTCGTTAATGAAATACTAGGTTATCAGATAGATAAAAACAAAATAATTAAACCTTTCGTAGATAGGGAAAATCTAGAATCTCAGAAGCGAGACCCTTCTATTTCAGCATTTGAAATGATAAAGGCTAACTCACTTAAATTTAGAAAGCAATTCAGATACAAAAGCATTAAGAACGAAGCAAGTTTTGAAAATTGTATAGGTACAATCAAGAACGAAGGTTCGTTTAAGATAGTAAATATCTTAAGTACAACAGTAAACGATTGGTTGTTGAAAAATGGCTATACTCAAGCTCAAGCAATTTTGAAAAAATGGCGTGATGCTGGCAAAATTAAATGTGATGCTGGACATTTAACTGTTAAAGAACCATTACTTGATGATGCAAGATGCGTTTCTTTCATTTTTGAATTAGACACATTGCAGTTAGAGGAATACCCAGAAACTATAACCAAAGTTGAAAACAAAATTAAAGAGTGCAGAAAGTCGATTGAAAGAGAACTTTATGCACAATCGCATTTAGAAGAAGAAAAAGAAAGAATAAGAATCCAACTAGATTCTAGCCCATCTGACATTAATATGAACTTTGATGACTCAGCGGAGATTGATAAAATCTTCAGGAGTGATGCTAATGAAAATTAAAACAACTAAGACTCAATTGTATAAATCAAGTGAAGTTTCGCCGACTGACAAAAATCAGTTGGCGATTTTTATTTCAAATCAGCAAAAAACAATTCAAGAGTGTGTGTTAGACATTCTAAAAAATGAACAAAATGGAGATACTGAAAAATGAGAAAATTATCAGATAACGAATTAAGACTACTGCTAAATATCAAGCAAAACAAACAGATAAAAGACAAATTAAACACGGTTGTCTATGCAAGAAAGAGTTCTGAGGACGAGTTTCAAACCGCCCTCGACTCTCAAATAGCACAATGCGAAAAACTAATTGAAATGAACTCTGACTTCTTGCGACTTGACAAGAAGAATATTTACAGCGAAGAAAATAAATCGGGTATGTTCGCTTACAATCGAGATAAATTCCAAGAAATAATCAGCAAAGTAGAAAATGGCGAAGTTGATTGCGTGGTAGTGCATACCTTAGACCGATTCTCGAGAAGATTGGAAGATACCCAAAAATACCTCGAATTATTAAAGAAAAACAACTGCATGCTAATATGCACTGATTCGCCAATGGAAGAAAATGCAATGGGCGAATTTATGCGAAACATAATCGGCTCAGTTAGTCAATTCTTTGTAAGACAAACTGCTGAAAAGACATATAGAAGTTTAGAAAATAAAGCAAGAGATTGCCGAATCACTGGTGGAATTCCAAACTTTGGCTACAAATATGAAGGCGACCACTATACTAGAGATATTGAAGAATCAATTGGAATCGAAATCATGTTTAATGGCATAGTTGACGGGAAAACATACACACAAATAATTGATGAATTAGAATCTTTTAACATTAAAACACGGGCTGGCAAAAAATTTTGCGAAACGACCATTAAAAGCATTCTACAAAATGTTAAGTACTGTGGAACATACACTTACAATCGTAAAGATGGCAAGAAAAAGAAAAACCGAGTTTTGCTTGGAGAATACGAAGAAATAAGAATTGAAAATGGCATAACTGAGCCATTGATAGATGTTGACACATTCAACAAAGTGCAAGAAATTTTAAAAGGTAGAAACCAATGCAGAAGACGAAGCAATGCTCCTCATCACCTATTAAGCGGACTTATTAAATGTAGTTGCGGTCAGGTGTATGTTGGAAATTGCAGACAGCACCGTAAAGGTGGCAATTATTACACCTATATCTGCAAAGGCAGAACTAAAGATAAAAGTTGTAATGCAACCGAAATAAATGCTAACCACTTGGAAGACTTTGCTAAAAGTATAGTTCTAGAAGTTGTTAACGGACAAATTCGGAATAAACAGTTCGACAAAACCTTAATTATAGAATATCTAAAAAAGCAAAACACCAAATTGAAATGTATAAATCGTGAGATTAGAGACTTAAATTCTGCAATTGACAAGCAAATTGACCTAATGGGAGCAACCCAGAATAAATTAATCATCCAAAAACTAACCGAAAAAGTGGAAAACCTAACTAATACACTTAGCAATAAAGAGAAATTGCAAGTAAAATATAAGCAAGAATATGAAATAATCGAAGCAAAAATCAACAAAATAAGAAACGGAATTGAACTAACCCGTGAGGAATTGTTCATAAACCCGTTTAAAACACGAGAACTTTTTCATCTTCTTATCAAGGAAATCGTAATTGATGGAGATAATATCGAAATAGAGTTAAAGTAAAAATCGAGAAATTGTAAGAATATATCATAATATTAGAACTACAACCAGCAGTAGTTCTAATATTATTTTTTAAAGGAGTAAAAATGGAACAAAAAATAGCAGTTGCCTACGCTAGATTTAGTTCAGAAAAACAAAACCATACTTCAATAGAAGTTCAGTTAGAAAAAATTGAAGAATTTTGTCAACGCAATAACCTTCTATTGATTGAAAAGTACATTGATGAAGCACAAAGTGGCACAAATGACAAGCGAAAAGACTTTCAAAGAATGATGCGAGATTCTGAAAAAGGACTTTTTCAATATATAGTTGTTCATAGAAATGATAGATGGGCAAGAAATACTGAAGATGCAATGTACTACTCTAAAATTTTAAACCAAAAAGGCATAAAGATTTTAAGTGTAATTGAAAATTTTGACTCAAAGACTCCAGAAGGTGGATTCTTCAATCTTGTATCTATGGGAATGGCTGAACTCTACTCTAAAAAAATGGCAAGAGAAAGTTGGGAAGGTTTAATAAAATCAGCAAAGCAAGGAAAAGTTATTGGTGGAAATCCACCATTTGGCTATCGCATTGATGGTAGAGGCAAAAACAAAAAATATGTTATTGAAGAAAGTGAAGCAAAAGTTGTCAGAGAAATGTTCAATCTTGTTGCAGAAGGAAAATCTTATGCTGAAGCATATAGAATATTAAAAGACAAAGGGTTTAAAGATATGGCTGGGTTTTCTATAACTTCACTTCACGATAAGTTGAGAAATCCACGATACAAAGGCGAATATGTTTTTAACCGTTTTTCAACTAATCCAACAACAAAAGCAAGAATGAGATACAATGTTAAAAACGAAAGTGAAATAATTAGAATTCCAAATGGTTATCCTAAAATAGTTGAGCCAGAAATCTTTGACAAAGTACAAAAAATACTTGATAAAAGAAAAGGTTGTCGAGTAAAAAAACAAGACACATGTTTTCTTTTAACAAGTTTTGCTAAATGTGAGTGCGGGTATTCAGTTGTTGGAAGTGTATCTATCGGAGTTGAACGAGGAGTTTTAAGACATTTGTATGAGTGTTGTTCAAAAAAAGTGCCAAAATGTGAAGTGAGTTCAATAAATATGAAAGTACTTGATGGCTATATATTTGCTTTGATGAAAAATGTATTTTTAAAAGTTGAAAATGCAATTTGGCTCAAGCAGTTAATCCAAGATTCAATTAAAAGTAAGATTGAATATAACAACATACAAGTTATAAACAACTTAGACAAAATTGAAGAAATTCTTACAATCATTAAAGGACTTGAAAAATCTAAACTTGATAACCAATTTAATAGTACAAGTTTGGAATTTATAGAAGAAGAAATCATGTCCTTGAAATCTGAACGAATGGAACTTCTTAAACTGAACAAAATACTTAAAGATGACAATGATAAATTAAGCCAAAAAGTATATATAGAGCAAATTCGAAGAAAAATTAGAGAATTCAAATCTATATTTTTCACTTCTAAACTGTCTGAACAAAGAAAAGTATTGAGAAAAATATTACACCAACTTATTCTCTGCAAAGACCATATAACAACACAAATCAATTTGTGGTGCTTTGTTGAAGAAGATTATTCAAATGAGTTTGCTGATGATTTAATTATAAACATTTATCAACCACGAGAAGAAATGACAATGCGAACTTTCAATCCAAACTCAATTCAACCCAAAACCATAAATTCGGAAATTTTGAAAACCTGACAAAATCTCAAAACTTTGAATCAGCAAAGTTTATACCCCTAAAATTTGGAAAATCCGCAACTTTTCAATCATATAGAAGTTGAGCAATCTTATACGGAAAAGTGCCACAAAATCTCAAAAAAGTATAAGAAAATCAACTTTTTGTAGTGGATAAACAACAGAACGCCTTGGGACTACCAATTTTAATCTCTATCTTTTGATAGAGATTTTTTCATGTTTACAAAAAGTTGATAATTTTATAAATTTTTAATATAAATTTCTGGTTTGTGTGATATAATTTTGGTGTAGGAGAAATGTTATGAAAAATATATATGTGTTAGAGCACTTTGATTTTACAGAACAACAAATGGAAAAGTTAAAAAGTTTAGGAAACATAAAATATTTTCAAAAGGCAACTGAAAAACAAACCGAAGAAGCTATCAACAATGCAGATGCTATCCTTCTTGATTGGATTGACCCTACTGAAATTATAACAAAAATGAAAAAAGGACAATTTATTTGTTTACCATACACTGGTTATGCATGGATAAAAACACTTAAACAAGCAATAGAAAATGGTGTTGTTATCTCAAACACTCCAAACTATTCAACAAACGCCGTTGCAGAAGCACATTTAAGTTTAATGTTAGCAGTATCAAAACAAATACCTTATTTTAATAATTTCACAAAAAATAAAAAGAATGTTCCTTTTAATAGAAGTATTGAATTATCTGGTAAGAAGGTTGGAATAATTGGTTTAGGGCACATTGGTAAAAGATTAACAGAATTGTTACAGCCTTTTAACGTTGAATTATATACTTATAATAAATCAAATAAAAATATTTCAGGAATTAAAGATGTTTCATTAGATGAATTGTTAAAAACTTGTGATTATGTATGTATAACATGTTCTTTAAATGACAACACAAAAAATATGATAAATTATGAAAAATTATCATTTTTGAAAAGTAATGCCATTATCACTCAAACAACTGGTGGAATAATAGACTTGTTTGCTTTAGATAAAATATTAAGCGAAGGGAAACTTTTTGGAGTCGGTCTTGATGACGTTGATCAACTTGAAATACCAGAAAACTTATATAAACATGAAAATTTAATTTGCACATACCATAGAGCCTATGACACGAGTGAAAGCGAGAAAAACAGAATTGATATGTGTATTGATAATATAGAAAACTTTTTCAAAGGTACTCCTATTAACCAAATAAGACTTTAACTACAAACTTTATAAATAGTAAAAATTCAACCTTTGTGTTCTCAAAATTTTAAATTTTCGCAAAGTAGCGAATCATAAATCTTTACTCTTTGAAATTGCAAAATTCACACCAAATTTCAAATTTTGATAACTTTTTATCAAAGCGTAGTTGATAATTAACAGAACCCCTTGGGACTACCAAAATTTAATTTTAGAATTTATATAAAAAAGATTTGATATTGTTCATGTCTTTTTTTATTTTTATATAAAAACTATCGTATTTTTATCATATATAAATATTGTTATAAAAAATATTGAAAAATAGTGTAAAGCTTTTTATATTATCAAATATTTATGTTATAATTTTTATGTAATAAATTATTTAATATTACGAAGGAGGGAGATATGCCAAGTAAAAAGTATGATGATGCTAAGGCTACCAAAAAATCTTCAAGACCTGTTAGAAGTGAATCTCCAAATATTGAGGTTTCAAGAAGAACTTCAAACAAGATTGAAAGAAATATGGAAAGAACAATCAAAAAGAATTTTGGAATAGCTGCAATTATTTGTTTTATTCTTTTCTTAATTGTTGGTGGACTTACTGGTTTCTTTGTTTTAAGAAATGATAAATTTGAAATGAATGCTTATTCAAATGGTGAAGTGGATATTTATATTGGCGAAGAAGAAGAGTTTCAAGAATATAAAGAACTTGGGGTTGTGTGTAAATTTTTAGGAAAAGATATTTCTGATGATGTAAAAATAACTTACAAATATCGTGAAGACATTTCTTTTGACCCTGTTGAAGTTGATGGTGTTGATGTTAATACAAGTGGTATTTATTATGCAATTTATACTATTGATCATTTTAAGTACAAAGATATTACTTTGATTAGGAATATTATAGTTTTAAGGGAGGAAGATTGATGAGTAAAAATAATAAAAATTCAGTATTAAAATCAATCCTTGCTTCAATCTTAGGACTTATTGTAGGACTTGGAGTTTGCGCAGTTTTATTTATTTTTGTTTTACTTCCAGACACTTATGAAATTCCAAAAACTCATGCAGTAACATCTTCTTCGACTATTGGGGGAGAAATTGATGTTGAAGAGATAAAAAGTAAGGAACTTTCAATTCACTTTTTGGAACTTGGAAATAAATATACAGGGGATTGTACATTTATTGATGTTGGAAATGTTGAAATTTTGATTGATGCAGGTTCAAGAGCAAATTCAGTTCCAACTATCAAATCATATATTGATAGATATGTTGATGGAGCACTTGATTATGTTATTGTAACACATGCTCATCGAGACCATTATGCAGGTTTTGCAACTTCTGATAGTGTGTTTGATTATTATACAATAAATACAATTATTGAGTTTGCAAATACAAAACAAAATAAAACAAAAGGACTTTATAAAAAGTATTTAGAAGAAAAAGAACAATTAGTAGAAAAATGTGGTACAAATATTTACACTGCGCTTGAATGTGTAAATGGAGAAAATGGTGCCGAAAGAGAATATGATTTAGGAAATGATGTAAAATTGCAAATTCTTTATCAAGAATTTTATGAAAGAGATGATGCACCATCAGAAAATGATTATTCAGTTTGTTGTCAAATAGTTCAAGATAATTCAAAATATTACTTATTTACAGGAGATTTGGAAGAAGAAGGTGAATATTCTTTAGTTCATTCAGATAAAAATGCTGGAATGATGCACCAAGTTGAACGTTATGAACTTTATAAAGCAGGACATCATGGTTCTAAAACAAGTTCAAGCAGTGAACTTTTAGCAGCAATTAAACCAAAAAATATTTGTGTATGTTGCTGTGCAGGAAGTAGTGAATATACTTCAAAGAATGAAAATCAATTTCCAACACAACAATTTATCGATAGAATTGCTGAATATACAAGAAATGTTTTTGTTACATCTTTATGTATAGATTATTCAAAAGGGGAATATACTTCAATGAATGGTAATATTGTTGTAAGTTGTAATAAAACAGATGAAAATGTAACTATAAATTGTGAAAACAATAGTACACTATTGATGGATACTCAGTGGTTTAAAGATAATAGAGAAATGCCGGAGGCATGGAAAACGTAAGACAATAAAAAATTACTAAGAATTTCTTAGTATTTTTTTTATTTGGTTTTATAAAATAAAAAAATTGACAACTAGGTCAATTAATTTATTATGCTTTTTGTGTAGCGTTCAAAACTTTTGCAAGATGTGCTTTTTTACGACTTGCAGTGTTTTTGTGAATTACATTGTCTCTTGCAGCACTATCAAGTCTTGAACTTACTTCGCTATATAAAGCTGTAGCTTCTTCAATGTTACCTTGAGAAACAGCAGTGTCGAACTTTTTGATGTAAGTTTTGATTTCAGATTTAACAGCATTGTTTCTTGCGTTGTTATCTGCTTCAATTAAAATTCTCTTTTTTGCTGATTTAATGTTTGCCATGTTCCCTCCATTAAAAATTTCTATACGATTATAGCATATATAAAAAAATATTGCAAGTTTTTTTATAAATTTTTTTATTTGGTTTATAATAATCATATTATGATAGATTTAATTGATGAAAGTGCAGAGGATTTAGAAAGATTTGGGTATAAGACAGAAATGTATGATAAATATGGTCTTGTTTGTTCATATCTTTCTATCAGTAACAAAAAAGAATCTGAAGAAACTGGTTTTGATAGAGGAGATTATTATATTTTTAATTGTCCACTTATTTTTGATTTAGATAATGAATGTTGGAATTATTTTAGTTCAAAAATATATGAAAAATTTAAAAATATGTTCAAAAAAAACAAGATAAATAAAAATGATAAGGTTTTGATTGTAGGACTTGGTAATCCTGATATTTTGGCAGATAGTTTAGGGAATAGAGTTTCTTCTAAAGTTGAAATAAAGGCTTATAAAAAAGAAAATAGGATTTTAAAAATTTGTCCAAATATTTTTAGTAACACAGGAATTAATGCATATGATATTATTAGGATTTTGATTGAAGTTTTTGATATAAGTGCAGTTATACTTATTGATTCACTTACAACTTCAAATGTAAATAGGTTTGGAACATCAATTCAAATAAATAGTGCAGGTCTTACTCCAGGGAGTGCAATGAATAATTTTGGTAAAAAAATTTCAAAAGAAACTCTTGGAGTTCCTTGTTTTTCTATCGGGGTGCCATTAATGATGATTGCAAAGGATTTATGTAAAGATAGTCCAGAAGATTTGATTATTGCTCCAAAAGATATTGATGAAAATTTAGATATTTTATCTTATATTATTTCAAATATGATAAATAAAATTTTAAAGTAAATTTTTTTAATTTTTATTCATATAAAAACTATATGAAAAAAGTTTTAGTTTTAGATAGTGGAAGTGGTGGAATTAATGTTTTACATGAATGTATAAAAGTTTGTCCATGCTTTGACTATCTTTTTTTTGCTGATAATAAAAACTTACCTTACGGAGAAAAGAGTAAAGATGAATTGATTGAGATAACAAGAAATAACTTAAATTTTATAAAAAGTTTTTTTAATTTTGAGATTGTAATTTTTGCTTGTAATACAATTACTGCTACTACTATTTCAAAGATGAGAGAGGAGTTTTGTAATGTAATTTTTATAGGTACAGAACCGGCAATTAATCTTGCTTTAAAAAAATATAAACCAAATGAAATTTTATTAATTGCAACAGAAAGTACGATAAAAAATAATAAACTAGTAAAGAAAAATTTTAATACAAAAATGCATTTTAAGGTTATAAAAAACTTACCAAATTTGATTGATGAAAATTTATTTTCAACTTATGTTTTACAAGATTATTTAACAGATGAACTTAAAGAATTTTCAGAATGTAAAAGTGTGATTTTGGGGTGTACACATTTCCATGCAATTGAAAATGAAATTAAAAATGCACTAAAAAATATTGAGATATTTTCTAGTGCAAAAGGGGTTGCAAATAGATTATTAAATTTTTGTAACGATACAAATAAAAACTTCAACTTACAGTTTATGGTAAGTGGTGATTATTTAGATTTACAAAAATTTTATGCTTACTTTAATTATATTGATTTAACGAATTTATAAGTTGTTTATTTCATTAATTAAATTATAATAAATTTCTAAAATTTCAACATATCTATATTTGATTAAAGAAGAGTAAGATTGTTCTTTTGAAACATAATTTTGAGTTGATAAATTGCTTAAACATTGATTTGCTTTTTTAAGTCCATTTTTGATTATTTCAAAGTTTTTATTATTATTTTCTGAAAAAATAGTGTTAAAATTCGAAAAAACAGTGGTAAAATCTGAATAAATTTCATTTATTGCTAGTTTTGTTGAAGTTTCATTTGTTACTGTTGTATCCAAACTTATTGAACTATCATATAACTTTTTATATGTTTCTGTGAAGATTGAAAGAGAATTTGTGAGTATGTTTTTTTCATTATTTGAAAAATCTCCGTTCATTGAAATTGTATCAAAAGTTATTTTAAAAACTTCACATTTATATCCGTTTGTTTTTAAATTATTTTGTACAAGATGAGCATCGTTTTCATTTTCATATACACTTGCAATACTATAATAATAATTACCTTTTTTCCACGTAAAACCTGCACAAGTATCTTTTTGAAAATCTAAGGATATTGTGTCAATCTCATTTTTAATTTTGCTTTTTGATGTGCTTAAAAAATATAAAGAAACTTCTTGTTCGGATATCTTTACTGAATATTTATTTAAGCTTGCATATACAACAAATGTTGATAGTAAATTTGCAATTGAAACAAATAAACTTATACATAAAATTAACACAAAGCTTGTGCCTAAAAATTTTTTACTTTTTAATTTTTTTGTCATATTTTCTTGATTTTTCATATTTTTTCGTTTAATAGTAAATTGTATGACGAAAGAAGAAAATGTATGATTAATTTTTTTGTTTTAATGTTAATTTTTTACTTTACTTTTATTCGTGCAAAATCATATAATAAAAAATGTTTAAGGAGGCAAAATATGAATATTGTACCTATTTTTGACAGAGTTGTTCTTTTACCAAAAGATAATGAACAATCTACAAAAAGTGGAATTATTCTTCCAACTGCATCACAAGAAAAATCTCAAATTGCAACAGTTGTTGCTGTGGGTAAAGGTGGCTTGATTGATGGAAAAGAAGTTGAAATGCAAGTTTCTGTTGGCGATGATGTTATCTATTCAAAATATGCAGGAACAGAATTTAATGTTGATGATAAAAAGTATATCATTGTTAGACAAACTGATATACTCGCAGTGGTTAAATAGGAGGTATTATGTCTAAATTAATCTTAGAAGGTGAAGAGGCTAGAAGAGCATTAGAAAAAGGTGTGAATGTTCTTGCTAACACTGTTAAAATTACCTTAGGACCAAAAGGTAGAAATGTTGTGCTTGGTAGAAAATTTGCTTTACCTTTAATTACTAACGATGGTGTTACAATTGCAAAAGAAATTGAACTTAATGATCCTTTTGAAAATTTAGGAGCAGAACTTATTAAAGAAGTTTCTGTGAAAACAAATGATGTTGCTGGAGATGGAACAACAACAGCGGCTGTTCTTGCTCAAGCTATAATTAGAGAAGGTATGAAAAATTTTGTTGCTGGTGCAAATCCTATTATTTTGAAAAAAGGTATTTTTAAAGCTGTTGATGTTGCTGTTGATGAACTTAGAAAAATAAGTAAACCTGTTGAAAATTCAATTGCTATTGCGCAAGTTGCTTCTATCTCTGCTGGTGATGAAGAAGTTGGTGAACTTATTGCTGAAGCTATGGAAAAGGTTGGAAAAGATGGGGTTATCACTGTTGAAGAATCTCAAACAATGAAAACTGAACTTGCTGTTGTTGAAGGTATGCAATTTGATAGAGGATATCTTTCTCCATATATGAGTACAAATCCTGAAAAGATGATTGCTGAAATTGATAATCCATATATATTGATTACAGATAAGAAAATTTCAAGTATTCAAGAAATTCTTCCAATATTAGAACAAATTGTCAAAACAGGGGATAAATTACTTATTATTGCTGATGATGTTGAAGGGGAAGCTTTGACTACACTTATCTTAAATAAACTTCGTGGTTCACTTATGTGTTTTGCTGTCAAAGCGCCAAGTTTTGGGGATAAGCGTAAAGCTATGCTTGAGGATATTGCAATATTAACAGGTGGAAATGTTATTTCTGATGAACTTGGATATGAGCTTAAAGAGGTTTCTCTTGATATGCTTGGAAAAGCTAAACTTGTTAAAATTGATAAAGATACAACAACTATTGTTGAAGGTGCTGGTGAAATTTCTTCTATTAAAGCAAGAGTTAATGTTATTAAAGAACAAATTAAAACAACCACAAGTGAATATGAAAAAGAAAAACTTACAGACAGGCTTGCTAAACTTTCTGGTGGAGTTGCGATTATAAAAGTTGGTGCTGCAACAGAAGTTGAGATGAAAGAAAAGAAATTAAGAATTGAAGATGCTTTATCAGCAACAAAAGCAGCAAGCGAAGAAGGAGTTGTTCCTGGTGGTGGGGTTGCTCTTTTGAAAACTTCAAGGAAACTTAATGAATTTATAGATACACTTTCAGGTGACGAAAAAACAGGTGCTATGATTGTTTTAAAGGCAATTGAAGAACCTATTAGACAAATTGCTAAAAATGCAGGAGTTGATGGTGGTGTTGTTGTAAATAATATTTATGAGAACATTGATAAACCAGCTTATGGTTTTGATGCATTAAACAATGAGTATGTTGATATGATTGAAAAGGGTATTATTGATCCAACAAAAGTTACTCGTTCTGCTCTTCAAAATGCAGCTAGTGTGTCTGCTACAATGCTTACAACAGAGGCTTTGGTTGTTGAAGTTGAAGATGAAAAGAAAGAAGATGAGAAGGGTGCTTATTAAAAGGTGAGACATGTCTCATCTTTTTTTATTAATTTTATAAAAACACTTGACAAATATATTAAATATATATAAAATAATAGAGGTCTTAAACTTTAGGGCATTTTTATTTATGATTAGCCCCATAAATGAGAGTGAATTAAGGTTTGTAAAAATTATCGGAGGAAAAATGAAAACATTTATGCAAAATCCAACTACTGTTGAAAGAAAATGGTACGTTGTTGATGCAACTAATATGCCTTTAGGAAGATTAGCTAGTCAAGTTGCAGATATTTTGACAGGAAAAAATAAAGTTATTTATACACCTAACGTTGATACAGGTGATTTCGTAGTAATTATCAATTCAGATAAGGTTGTACTTACTGGAAAAAAATTGGAACAAAAAGAATTGCATTGGCATACAGGTTATGTTGGTGGTTTAAAAACTATTGATTACAAAACTTTAATGGCAAACGACTCTCCAAGAGCTGTTATGCAAGCTGTTAAAGGAATGCTTCCAAAGAATTCTTTAGGAAGAAAACAAATTACAAGACTTCATGTTTATAAAGATGAAAACCATGCACATGCAGCACAACAACCTGAACTTGTTTCATTAAAAGGAGTTATTGAATAATGGCTGAAAAAAATAAAGTTGGAGCTTTTTTAGCTACAGGTAGAAGAAAAAAATCTATTGCAAGAGTTAGAATGTTTCCAGGTAGTGGAAAAATTTTAGTTAATGGAAGAGAAATTGGTGAATATCTTCAAAGAGATACACTCCTTCTTATTGCTAAACAACCATTAGTTTTAACTGATACTGCAGAAAAATTTGATTTCAATATCAATGTTTGTGGTGGCGGAATTTCAGGACAAGCTGGAGCTATCTGTCATGGTATTTCAAGAGCTTTAGTTGAATATTCAGAAACTTACAAAAAAGAACTTAAAGAGGCTGGAATGCTTACTAGAGATTCAAGAATGAAAGAAAGAAAGAAATGTGGATTGAAAAAGGCTAGAAAAGCTTCTCAATTCTCTAAGAGATAATATGAAAAGATGGATTTATCCATCTTTTTTTTATTTTCATTTTTTAATTTGATTTGATTAGTGTATAATAAATACATGGAAAACGAAATTTTTGATTGTATTATTATAGGTGGAGGTCCTGCAGGAATGACTGCAGGTATTTATCTTAGGAAAGCTAACAAAAAAGTACTTGTCATTGAAAAGTATATGGCAGGTGGACAAATGCTTGAACTTGAGAGTATAGAAAATTATCCTTCTTTTGAAAAGATTGATGGAATGTCATTGTCTAATAAAATGTTTAATCAGTCTAAAAACTGTGGTGTTGAGTATGTTTATAATGAAGTAACAGCTGTTGATTTTGAAAATGACTTAAAACTTGTATATTGTAAAGATAAGGTTTTTAAAGGAAAAAGTGTAATTATTTCAACAGGTATTTCTTCTAAAAAACTTGGTTTAAACAGAGAAAAAGAATTATTTGGAAAAGGTATTAGTTATTGTGCAATATGTGATGGGAACTTTTTTAGAAACAAAATTTGTGCAGTTGCAAGTAATAATTTAACAGGTTTAAAAGATGCTATATACCTTTCAAATTTATGTCAAAAAGTATATTTAATTGATTCAAAAGTAGATGTTTTACCAAGTAATTGTCCAGAGAATATAGAGTTAAAAAAATACCAAATTAAAGAAATTTTAGGGGAAGAATGTTTAGAAAAATTAATACTTAATACTGATGAAGAATTGGTTGTAAATGGACTTTTTATTAATATAGGAAAGTCTCCAACATCTTCAATCTTTGAAGGTAAAATCGAGTTAGATGATAGAGGTTATATAATAACAAATGATAGTATGGAAACAACTAAAAATGGAATATTTGCCTGTGGTGATGTGAGAAAAAATAACTTAAAGCAAATTGTTACAGCTTGTTCAGAAGGTGCTCTTGCTGGGGTATCAGCGCTAAAAGTTTGTGTAAAATATGATTTAAAAAATAAAAATATGCACTAAAAATAATCTTAGTGCATATTTTTTTAATATGGATAAACAAAATAAATCTAATTATAAAATCATATGTATTAAAGCTCCAAAATGGGCAAAACCTCTTTTGAGACTTATAAAAAAGAAAGATAGAGAATAGATTACATATAAAGCTTTTGTTTTAAAAAATGACATAAAAAAACACAACAAAAAGTTGTGTTAAAATTTGTTATGCATCTTTTTTTGCATTCTTTATGCATTTTGTGCATGCTCTAACTCTTTTGCCATCAATAATAGTTTCTTGTAAATTTACTTCATATTTTCTAGGTGCTTTATTATTTGCATGGCTAACAGTTTTTCCATCCATTTTGCCTTTTCCACAAATTTCACAAACTCTGCTCATGGTTCCCTCCGTTAATAATTAATCTGCTTGTATATAGTATCATATATGTAAAAAAAAATCAACCTTTTTTAAATAAATTTTTAGATTTTTAATTAAAATATATTCAAACACTTGTTTTTTTTATCAAGATATAGTATAAATATATTGTATAGTATAAAAATAGGGGGATTATTGCCTTTTTTATACAACGTAAAGGTCTTTTGTGTTAAAAGGACTTAATAAATAAAATAAAAACAAATGTCATTTTGACATGATATAAATATATTAGTTAAAAATTTACCGAAGATAAAATGTGTAATATTTTTCAAGACTAATATTTAAGGAGTTATGAGTTTTGGCAATAGATACTAATAATTTCTATGGTAAGATTTCTATTAGCGATGAAGCGATAATGGACGTTGCGTGTCGTGCAGCACTTGATTGTTATGGTGTTGTCGATCTTTTATCACGCTCTTTTAGAGATAATGTAAGACAATTATTAAAGAAAAATTCAAATTGTAGAGGTATTGATTTATCGTATCTTGATAATAGAATTTTTATTGATATCTACTGTATTTTAAAATATGGTGTATCCATAAATGCTGTTGCTGAATCTTTAAAAAAATCCGTAAAATATAGTGTAGAAAATTTTACAGGAATGATTGTAGATTCTGTTAATGTACATGTTGTCGGTGTTAGAGTATAGGAGATTATATGCAAAAAACAATTAATGGAGCAACCTTTCGTAAGATGATTATTGCTGGTGCAAGTTTGCTCGAACAAAATAAAGATTATATTGATTCACTTAATGTTTTCCCAGTTCCTGATGGAGATACTGGTACAAATATGTTCTTGACTATGAAGTCTGCAGTTACTGAAGTTAATAAATGTGTAAGTAACGATATTAGTAGTCTTTCTGATGCTTTTTCTAAAGGTGCTTTAAGAGGTGCAAGAGGAAATAGTGGTGTTATTACTTCACAAATTTTTAAAGGTTTTTGTAATGTTTGTTCAAATTATAAAGAAATTACAACAAAAACTTTTGCAAAAGCTATGCAAGAAGGAGCAAATATTGCTTATAAAGCAGTTACAAAACCAAAAGAAGGAACTATTTTAACAGTAATTCGTGTTATGGCTGAAAATGCTGTTGCACTTGCTAAAAAACATTCAGATTTTGAAACTTTCTTACAAAAGATATTGGAAACAGGGGAAGAAATCTTAAAGCAAACTCCAGAAATGTTGCCTGTATTGAAAAAAGCAGGAGTGGTTGACTCTGGTGGTAGAGGTATCCTTGTTATCTTTACTGGTTTCTATAAATTAATTATTGGAGATGAAAATCTTGAAATCACTTTTGATGATGAAGTTAAAGCAGAAACAGTAGAAGATGTTGTAGTTGATGTTAATAATCTTGGTGAAATTGAATTTGGTTACTGTACTGAATACATGATTGTTTATATGAATAAGAAAACAACTGAAGCTGATATTGATAAACTTAGAGAAAAACTTATGGCAATAGGTGATTCTGTTATTTGTGTTGGAAATTTATCTATGGTTAAGGTTCATATTCATACAAATGAACCAAATAAAGCTTTAGGTTATGCTTTGGAACTTGGTGAACTTACTAACTTAAAAATTGAAAACATGAGAGAACAAAATAGAGAACTTAAGAGAAAAGCTACTGAAGTTGTAGAAGAAAAAGAAATGGGTATGGTTGCTATTGCTCCAGGAAAGGGTATTGCTGAAATATTTAAAGAACTCACAGTTGATGAAATTATTTTTGGTGGACAAACTATGAATCCATCAGCTGATGATATTGCAGAAGCAGCTAAAAAAGTTTCTGCAAAGAATATTTTTGTATTCCCAAATAACAAAAACATTGTTTTAGCTGCTGAACAAGCAAATAATTTGATTGATAAAAATCTTATTATTATTCCAACAACAAGTGTACCTGAAGGTATTGCATCTGTTATATCATTTAATCCAGATGTAAGTGTTGAAGAGAATCGTAGTATAATGAATGAATCAATGCAAAGTGTTCGTTCTGGTATGGTAACATATGCAGTAAGAGATACTCAAATTGATGACTTTGAACTTAGAAAGGGAGAAATTATTGGTCTTGATAATAAGACAATTTTGGCAAAGGGAAATGATATTTCTCAAACAACAATTGATCTTGTTGAAAAGATGATGACTGATAATGTGATGAACATAACATTGTTCTATGGTGAAGATGTTAAGGAAGAAGATGCTCAAAGTTTATCAGAAAAACTTATCGAAAAATATCCTGATTGTGAAGTTACTGTGGCATGTGGTGGACAACCAGTTTATTACTATATAGTATCATTAGAATAAAAAAATGGAAAAATTTTCCATTTTTTTTATTTTTTTGCTAATTTTTTGCGTTTTTTGTAACATTTTTTAATTTTTAATCACATAATGATAATGATTTCATATATAAATCATATATGATAATAGGAGGTTAAAAAATGTCTTTTTACATAAACAATACCAATCCCAATAGACCTATGCCTATATGTGGTAATGTAACAAATGGAATAATCGAAAAAGTACTGATTGAAACAAACAAGGTGTTTGATGCTTGTGTTTCTCAATCAACAGAAACAGGAATTGTTTTGAATGTAGCAAATTATAATCCAGCAAATCCAACGTTTCCTTTAACATTTGTTTCTGCACAAACAACTGTTGGAGAACAAAGCATTATAACAGATTTAGTTATTGACAGATTGGAATCTTGTCCAAACTATGCAAATGTAAGTTTTAATATTGTCTTACCAATAACTGTAACATATAGAGATGCTAATGGAGTTATTGGAACTGCAACATCAAACATTACTGTTAATAAAAATGTTTTACTTTTTGTTCCACAGCCAGCAGTTGCACCTGTTAATATAACAGCAACTGGAATATTTGATAGTCAAATTGGAAGTTATACAAGTGATGGTGTGTTTACAGTAACAGGTTGCATTCAAATTGTTGTAAAAGTTGTAGCACCAGTAGATGTATTAGTTCCATCTTATGGATATCCAGTTTTACCACCATGTCAAACTGCACCAAATCAAGCTGCATGTCCTGGTTTTAATGAATTGCCATTATATCCAACAGCAATAGGACCATCAACTCCACAAAGATTTTGAAATTATTTAGATTAATAAAAAGTGTAAGAAATTACACTTTTTATTGTTTTTTTATACAAAAACATTATTTTGATTTGTATTTTTATAAAATTTAATTAAAAAATTATAGTTGACTATTTATATATAAAAATGATATAATTTGAAGTAATTTAAATAGTTAGGAGATTTATAATGATAGTAGATATTGAAAAAGAAAAGCTATACGAAATAAAAGAAAGTTTTAGTTTTATTAAGGAGTGTCTTTGACCCGGATAAATTAGAAATGGAAGCTGATGCATTAAAAAAAGAACAGCTTGAAGATGGGTTTTATAATGATGCTAAAAAAGTATCAATAGTCGGTAAAAAATTAAAAACTTGTGAATATAAATTGAATGAAATAAAACATTTTGAAGAAGAAATTTCAAATTGTGAAGCTATAATTGAACTTATTGAAGATGTTGAAGATAATTCTTTATTTGAAGAATTAAAGGGAAATATTTTAGCTCTTGAAAAAGATATAGAAAAAGCAAAACTTGAAAATTTACTTACTGGTAAATATGATTCAAATAATGCAATTTTAACTTTACATGCAGGTGCTGGTGGAACTGAAGCTCAAGATTGGGCTGATATGCTTTATAGAATGTATTCAATGTATGCAGAAAAAAATAATTTTAAAATTAAGGTTTTAGATTTGTTAGATGGTGACGAAGCTGGTATAAAGAGTATTACATTTTTGGTATCAGGTGAAAATGCTTATGGATATTTAAGAGCAGAAAAAGGAGTTCATAGACTTGTTAGAATTTCTCCTTTTGATTCAAATGCGAGAAGACATACAAGTTTCGCAAGTTTGGAAGTTATGCCAGAAATTGAAGAAATGCCAGATATAAATATTAGACCAGAAGATTTGAAAGTTGACACATTCAGGAGTAGTGGTGCAGGTGGTCAACATGTTAATAAAACAGAATCAGCCATAAGAATTACACATATTCCAACAGGGATTATTGTAGCTTGCCAAACAGAAAGATCTCAAATGCAAAATAGAGAAACTGCAATGAAGATGTTGTACTCAAAACTTGTTGAAAAACAAGAAAGTGAGGAAATGGAAAAGCTTGCTTCAATTAGAGGTGAAATTAAAAAAATTGAATGGGGTAGTCAAATTAGATCTTATGTTTTTTGTCCATATACAATGGTTAAGGATCATAGAACAAATTGTGAAACAAGTGATATTCAAGGTGTTATGAATGGTAATATTGATGAATTTATTAATCAATATTTAAAAGCTTTTGCTGGAGCAAAAAATTAAAAAAAGAGGCAAAAATGAGTAAATATTTTGAAAAAATGAAAGAAAAATTTGAATTTTTAAGAAATAAAGAAGATATTTATATTCTTTCAATAGAATCTTCTTGTGATGAAACAAGTATTGCTATTGTAAAAAATGGTAGAGAAGTTTTATCAAACATTATTGCTACACAAATAGAAATTCATAAAAGATTTGGTGGGGTTGTACCTGAAGTTGCATCAAGAAATCATATACTTGCGATATCAAATGTATATGAAGAAGCTTTAGAAAAAGCAGGAATAAAAGCTGAAGAATTAGATGCTATTGCAGTTACTTATGGAGCAGGTCTTATTGGAGCTTTGCTTGTTGGAGTAAATTTTGCAAAAACACTTGCTCTTTCTTTGAATATTCCACTTATTGCAGTTAGTCATGTTCACGGACATATTGCAAGCAATTATATTTCTCACTTAGATTTAAAACCACCTTTCGTTTGTCTAATGGTAAGTGGTGGACATACTGCGATTTTGAAAATAAATAACTATTGCAATTTTGAACTTATTGGTTCAACTGTTGATGATGCTGTGGGAGAATGTTTTGATAAAGTTGCAAGAGTTCTTGGACTTGAGTATCCTGGTGGACCTAATATAGATAGACTTGCAAAACTTGGAAATAATAACATTAAGTTTAATTATTCTTGTGCATTAAAAGATAGTTATAATTTTAGTTTTAGTGGACTAAAAACTGCTGTTGTAAATTATGTACATAACAAGGAGCAAAAGAAAGAGGAAATTTCCGTTGAAGATATAGCATGTTCTTTCCAAGAAATTGTTACTGACGAATTGTCAGAAAAAGCAATTAAAGCATGTAAAGAATTTGGATTAAATAAACTGGTTGTAGCAGGTGGTGTTGGTGCAAATTCAAGATTGAAAGAAAAGTTAACAACTTTATGTAATGAAAATTCAATAGAATTATATTCACCAATTTTAAGATACTGTACTGACAATGCAGGAATGATTGCTTCTGCTGCCTACTATTATATGAAAGCAAATATAGGGTTATCAGATTTAGATTTAACTGCAAAACCTAATGTGCCTTTTATATTAAATATTGATTAAAATTAAAAAAAATATAAAAAATTAAATAAAAATTGATAAAAATAGGAGAAAAAATGGAACTTTTAGCACCTGCTGGTAATTTTGAGAAGTTTGAAATGGCTTTACATTATGGAGCTGATGCAATTTATTTTGCTGGACAATCGTTCGGACTTAGAGCTTTTGCTGGGAATTTTTCAAACGAAGAAATTTTAAAAGCATCAAAAATGGCTCACGAAAAAAATAGAAAAGTTTATGTTACAATAAATATTATTGCAAGAGATAAAGACTTTGTTGGACTTAAAGAATATTTAGATTTTTTAGTTGAGGCAGAAATTGATGGGGTTATTGTAGCAGACTTGGGGGTAATATCTTTTATAAGAAAAAATGCTCCAACTTTAAATGTTCATGTAAGTACACAAGCAAATGTAATAAATTCCTATACTGCAAATTTGTTGGCTGATATGGGAGTTACAAGAATTGTTCTTGCTAGAGAACTTTCTCTTGAAGAAATAAAAGAAATTAGAAAAAATATTCCAAATCATATAGAACTTGAAGCTTTTGTTCATGGAGCAATGTGTATTTCTTATTCTGGAAGATGTTTGCTTTCAAATTATTTGACAGGTAGAGATTCAAATAGAGGAGAATGTGTTCAAGCTTGCAGATGGAAGTATTATATAAGAGAAGTTTCAAGAGAAGATGAACTTGAAATTCAAGAAGATGAAAAAGGTTCTTATATTTTAAATTCAAAAGATTTAAATATGATTTCTCATATAAAAGAATTGCAGGAAGCAGGGGTTGTTAGTTTAAAGATAGAAGGTAGAATGAAATCTTCATATTATGTTGCAACAGTTGTTAATGCTTATAGAAAAGCAATAGATATGCTTCCAGAAGTTGCAGGAGAAGATCTTGTTAATGAACTTGAAAAAACAAGTCATAGAAGATATACAACAGGTTTTTATTTTAATGATGAAGAAAAAAATTATAAAGAAGATTCAATGCCTATTCAAACTCATGAATTTGTTGCAATTGTAACAGGTGATACAGAAGATGGATATTGTGAAGTTGAAATGAGAAATAAGTTTGTTCTTAATGAAAAACTTGAAATTTTAAGTAAAAATGATGAAGTTTTTAATAAAATTATTGAAATATGTGATATAATTGATAGTGAAGGAAACAAAATAGAAAAAGCAATTAAAGTTCAAGAAAAAGTTAAAATTAAGACTTCTTTACCATTAAGTGTTGGAGATATTTTAAGGAGAAAACAATAATTTTTTATGAAATATAAAGAAATAAATAGAATTGAAGATATTGAAGGAGAGTTCCATGTTACCTTTGTTGAAGGTAAAAAATTAATTTCAGATTCTGAATATTATATCAATAGAGCTCTATTTTCTTTGTTGTCTTTTGTTATACTTGCATTAATATTTATTCTATTTAGCGGCTTTAATATGTTTTATATATATTTTATAGTAGTATTTTTAGTAATTACAATAGTGATGGTTTCGCTTGGTGCTGTTGGAAGGCGTAAAGGAAAAAAAGAATGTATAAAAGCTATTGAGTCTTCTGAACAAAAAAATATAAAAGTAAAAACAACTAAGGATAAAAGAGAATTTAAATTCTTTAAACCAGTCATTAATGATATTAAAAATACTAAAGATTTTGTTAAAAATAATACTATTAAGATAAAAGAGTTCTTTAAAAAGTCAAAAGAAAAACGTAAAAACAAAGCCGAGATTGATAAGCAAAAAGATGAAAATAAAAAAAATTAAAAAAATAGTCATAAATCCTTGACTATTTTTATTTTTTGTGCATATAATAATGTTAGCACTGATAAGTCGAGAGTGCTAGCAATCTAAAAAGAGGTTACAAATTGGAGTTATCAGAAAGAAAAAGTAAAATATTGTGTTTGGCAGTTGAGGAGTATATAAAAGATTCTTCACCAATAACAAGTAATGGAGTTAAGGCATCGTTTGATGTTAGTACCGCTACTTTGAGAAATGAATTAAATGCACTTGAAGCAATGGGGTTTTTAAGACAACTTCATACATCAGGTGGTAGAATTCCAACAGCTCAAGGTTATAGATATTATGTTGAACACTTACTTAAAAACATTAATGCGACACAAAATGAACTTGAAGAAGTTAAGGATTTAATTAGTAGTAGAACAAATTCTTTAATGGAAATTGTTACAGGAATTGCTAATATTGTTAGCAAAGCTACAAATTATCCAACTGTGGTTATAGTTAATGGGCTTGATAATCTTGTTTTGAACGATTTTAAGATAATACCACTTTTAGATGAAAAATGTATGGTACTTATAGGAACAAATTCAGGCTATATAACAAATACTTTAGATGTGAAAGCAACTCAAGAAAATTGCAATGATGCTTCAAATTATCTAACAAAATATTTTAGAGGTGAAACCGTTGGTTTTATGTTAGAGAATATTGATCAAATTGAAATTGGAATGAATAACGAAATTGAATCTTTTCAAAATATTGTTGACAATCTTATCTCTGGCATTAAAAAGATGAACAATAGAAAACTTTTAAATGTTCACTCTGGTATGGCAAAGCTTTTGGAAAGTAATGATACCAAAGATGCAAAAAAGGTTATTGATTTAATCGAAGAAGAAGATAAACTTGTTGAATGTCTAAATATTCCAAAAGATAGTAACAATATAACTATTGATGTTGCTGATGATGATAATTGTTCAGTTGTCAAAGCACCTATTACAGTTAGAGGTTCTCAACTTGCTTCAATTGGGGTTATTGGTCCTCAAAAGATGGATTATGCAGGTATAGCTTCTGCTTTAAAGGTTGTAATAGATGAACTTGAAGCAAATAAAGGAGAATAATGTGAGAGATAAAAATTTAAAGAAAGAAAAAGTAGTTTGTGAAGAATATAATGTTGATGAAAATATTAACATAGAAGAAGATAATGTTGAAGTTATTTCAAATGAACCAAATGAAAATAAAAATGAATATTTAGAAATGGTTCAAAGGTTACAAGCTGATTTTGATAATTACAGAAGAAGAACTTCACAACAACTTAAAGATGCAAAAGTTGAAGGTCAAATTTCTGTTATCGAAGCATTTTTACCAAGTCTTGATACTTTCAAAGAAGCAAAAAAAATAATTAAAGATGAAAAAGTTTTGGAAGGTGTTGTTATGATTGAAAATAAAATCATAAGAATCCTTGAAGAACTTGGAGTAGAAAAAATAGATTCTATTGGACAAATATACGATCCAAATCTTCATAATGTTATTGCAGTTATGAAAAATGAAGAAAAAGAAAATGATATCATCTTGGACGAATTCCAAGCAGGATATAAATTTAACGGTAAAGTTATCCGTTATTCAAAAGTCATTGTTAATAAAAAGGAGGATTAATTTAATGAGTAAAATTATTGGTATTGACTTAGGAACAACAAATTCATGTGTTGCTGTTATTGAAGGTGGTCAACCTACAGTTATTGCAAACGCAGAGGGAGATAGAACAACTCCATCAGTAGTAGCTTATACTAAAGATGGTGAAAGACTTGTTGGTAAGGTTGCAAAGCGTCAAGCTATTGTTAATCATGACAACACAATTATTTCAATTAAAAGAGAAATGGGAACAAATAACAAAGTTAATCTTAATGGAAAAGATTATACACCACAAGAAGTTTCTGCTATGATTTTATCTAAACTTAAAGCTGATGCAGAAAGCTATCTTGGTGAAAAAGTTGCTCAAGCTGTTATTACAGTTCATGCTTACTTTAATGATGCTCAAAGACAAGCAACTAAAGATGCTGGTAAAATTGCTGGACTTGAAGTTCTTAGAATTATCAACGAACCAACAGCAGCTGCTCTTGCTTATGGTCTTGATAAAGGGGAAAACCAAAATCAAAAGATTTTAGTTTATGACCTTGGTGGTGGTACATTTGACGTATCAATTCTTGAAATTGGTGATGGTGTATTTGAAGTTTTATCAACAAATGGTAATACAAAACTTGGTGGAGATGATTTCGACCAAAGAATCGTTGATCATCTTGTTGAAGCTTTTAAATCAGAAAATGCGGGTTTAGATTTATCAAAAGATAAACAAGCTATGCAAAGACTTAAAGAAAGTGCTGAAAAAGCTAAAATTGACCTTTCTGCAACTCCAAAAACTACAATTAGTCTTCCATTCATTACAGCTGATGCAACAGGTCCAAAACACTTAGAATATGAACTTACTAGAGCTAAATTTGATACATTAACTGAAGATTTAGTTAAAGAAACAATTGATTGTACAGTTAAGGCATTATCAGATGCTAACTTAAGCAAATCACAAATTGATAAAGTTATTTTAGTTGGTGGTTCAACTAGAATTCCTGCAGTTTTTGAAGCTGTTAAAAACTTTACAGGAAAAGAACCTTATAAAGGAATTAACCCAGATGAATGTGTTGCTGTTGGTGCTGCAATTCAAGGTGGTGTTCTTGCAGGAGATGTTAAAGACGTTCTTCTTCTTGACGTTACACCATTGTCACTTGGTATCGAAACATTAGGTGGTGTATTTACAAAATTAATCGAAAGAAATACAACTATTCCTACTAAAAAATCACAAGTGTTCTCAACTGCATCTGACAATCAACCAGGTGTTGATATTCATGTTCTTCAAGGTGAAAGAGAATTTGCTGCTCAAAATAAAACTCTTGGAAGATTCCAACTTTCAGATATTCCACCAGCACCAAGAGGAGTTCCTCAAATCGAAGTTACATTTGATATTGATGCTAATGGTATTGTTCACGTTTCAGCAAAAGATCTTGGAACAAATAAAGAACAAAGTATAACAATTACAGCTTCTTCAAATCTTAAAGATGAAGATATTGAAAGAGCAATTAAAGAAGCTCAAGAACATGAAGAAGAAGATAAGAAGAGAAAAGAATTAGTTGAAACAAAAAATCAAGCTGATAATATGGTTTATAGTCTTGAAAAACTTCTTAAAGAAAACGGAGATAAAATCTCTGAAGAAGATAAGAAGAGATTAGAAGATGAAATTGAAAAAGCTAAGAAAGATTTTGAAAGTGATGATCTTGATGTTATCAAGAATGAACTTGAAAATTTAACAAATTTATCTAATGAAATTTTTACTAAACTTTATCAAAATTCACAAGCTAATGCAACTAATGGAAATAATGATAATAACAACGGATCAGACGATTCAGATCCAGAAGTGGTGGTTGAATAATGGCAAATAAGGATTATTATCAAATCCTTGGTGTTGACAAGAATGCGAATGCAGATGATATAAAATCTGCATATCGCAGACTTGCAAAAAAATATCATCCAGACTTAAATAAAACAGATGAAGCTGCTGAAAAATTTAAAGAAATAAATGAAGCTTATGAAGTTTTAGGTGATGATACAAAAAGAGCAAATTATGATCAATACGGATCAGCAGATGGACCTCAATTCCAAGGAGGCGCAGGAGGTTTTGGAGACTTCTTCGGTGGAGGAAGTGGTGGTTTTGGAGATTTCTTCTCTGATATTTTTTCTGCGTTCGGTGGAGGCGGAGCATCAAGACAATCAAGAGTTATGGAAAAAGGTGATGATATAAATCTTGCATTAAATTTAACTTTTGAAGAAGCTGTAAATGGTGTTGAAAAAATTATCAATATTTCAAAATTAGAGTCTTGTAATTCATGTTCTGGAACAGGTGCAAAAAATGGTATTGAATATACTGTTTGTCCTGATTGTAAAGGAACAGGAAGAGTTAGATATCAACAAAATACAATGTTTGGTACAACTATTAGAGAAGCTGGTTGTTCAAAGTGTAATGCTACAGGAAAAATAATAAAAGAAAAGTGTGAAGCTTGTAATGGTAAAGGATACAAAAAAGTTACTAAACAAGTTAAAGTTAAAGTTCCTGCAGGTATTGATGACGGTCAAGTTATTAGAATGAAAGGGGAAGGAAATGCTCCAATAAGACAAGGTGTTAATGGAGATTTAAATATCAAAGTTTCTGTTTCAAATCATGCAATTTTAGTAAGAAAAGGTATAGATATTTGTTTAGATTTATATGTACCATTTACTACTTGTTTGCTTGGTGGAAAAATTGATATTCCAACCGTTCATGGAAAGTTTACTTTGGAAATAAAAGAAGGTACTATGAGTGGTACTATTATGAGATTGAAAAATAAAGGTGTTAAAGCTTTGAATAGAGAGTACTATGGAGATATGCTTGTTACAATAAAAGCTGAACCGCCAAAATCAATTGATAAGAAGACAAAGGAACTATTGAAACAAATTGAAGAATTACAAAGCGAAAATAGTTATCCAAAATATAAAAATTTCTTAAATAAATCAAAAGACTAAGGTTTTTCTTAGTCTTTTTTTTATTTTTCTTGTATTTTTTATTTAATTATTGTATTATATCTTCATGAGAAGATTTTTTGGAACATTAAAAAACGATAAGATTATTATTGAAAATGAAGAACTTGTACATTTAAAAAGTGTACTTAGAATGAAAGAAAATGAAGAAGTTATAGTTTATCTAAATGATGAATATGAGTATCTTTGCAATCTTAAAAAAATTGAAAAAAACTATGCAGAATGTGAAGTTAAAGATAAATGGATTTGTCCTGCACTTCCTAACAAAAATATAGTTCTTTTTCAGGCTCTTGCAAAACGAGAAAAATTTGAATTTATTTTGCAAAAAGCAGTTGAACTTGGAATAACAAAAGTTGTTCCTTTTATGTCAGAATTTTGTGTTGCAAAATCAAATGAAAATAAAAGACAAAGACTTGAAACTATTATTTTAAATGCATGTAAACAATGTGAAAGATCTAAACAAATGGAACTTGAAGATGTTCAAAATTTTGATAAAATTTTAAGTAGATTAAGTGAATTTGATGTTGTTTTATTTGCTAATGAAAGAGAAGAAAAAAGATTTGATTTTAGTAAATTAAATGGAAAAAATATTGCTATTATTGTAGGTGCAGAAGGTGGCTTTTCTGATAAAGAAAAACAAGATATAATTTCACAAAATGCAATTTCATTGAGTCTTGGAAAAAGAATTTTAAGATGTGAAACTGCTTCTGTTGCAATGATGTCAATGATAAGTATTTTGAGTGAAAATTGATGGAGAAAAAAAATGAAAGTTTGTGTTTTAACTTTAGGTTGTAAGGTTAACAAATATGAAAGTGATTCCTTGATATTTGATTTAAAAAATAAAGGTTACGAAACTAGTGATAAACTTGAAGAAGCTGATATGTATATTATAAATACTTGTGCAGTAACTTCTGAAGCAGAAAGAAAATCAAGACAAATGATTGCTAGATGTAAAAAGTTTAATAAAAATGCAAAAATTTTTGTTTGTGGTTGTGCAAGTCAAAATAGTTTTGAAAAGTTTAAAGACAAAGGTGTTGAATATATTTCAGGAACTTATGGGAAAATAAAAATAATTTCTAGGCTTGAAGAAAAAGGTGTTTTTCTTGATGAAGTTTCAAATGTTTATGAAGATAATATGACAGCTTATCAAACAAGAACTAGAGCTTATATAAAAATTCAAGATGGATGTGATAATTTTTGTACCTATTGTATTATTCCTTATCTTAGAGGTAGAAGTAGATCAAGAGATGCTGAGAGTATTTTAAAAGAAGTTTTATCTTTACCAGATGAGATTCAAGAAATAGTTCTTGTTGGAATTAATCTTATGGATTATAAAATTCAAGGTAAAAATGGAATAATTGACTTACTCGAAAAATTAGACAATTGTGGAAAAAGAATAAGGCTAGGTTCAGTTGAAGATACTTTTATTAATGAAGATTCTATTCAAAGACTATCAAAGCTTAAAAATTTTTGTCCACACTTTCATTTATCATTACAAAGCGGTTGTGATGAAACTTTGAAAAGAATGAATAGACATTACTCTTGTGATGAGTTTTATAACACAACAAAATTAATAAAAAAATATTTTCCACTTGCAGGAATTACAACAGATGTTATTGTTGGTTTCCCTGAAGAAAGTCAAGAAGAATTTTTAAAAACTTGTGAATTTGTTAAAAAAGTTGGATTTTCTGCTTTACATATTTTCCCTTATTCTCAAAGAGAGGGGACTGTTGCAAGTAAAATTTATAAAGATTTGGATTTTGAAATTAAAAAGAAGAGAGTTAAAGAATTAGAAAAGATTAATGATGTTCTTAAAGAAAATTTCTTAATACAAAATAAAGAAGGAGAGGTTTTAATAGAAGAGAAAGAAGGGGATTTCTTTGTTGGATATACCAAAAATTATGTAAAGTGTTATATTAATGGAGAATTTTCTGTTGGGGATATTGTAAAAGTTAAAATGATAAAACCTTTTGAAAATGGAATGATTTGTAATTTGTTTGAAAACTAAAAATAATCTATTTTCACTTGACTTTTGCTTTTTAGTATGGTAAAATTATGACAATTATGGTCTTGAAAGGTGGTGAGAATATTGACAACTGTTAAAGTAGGCGAAACAGAATCATTGGAAAGTGCTCTTAAAAGATTTAAGAGAAAATGTCAAAAAGATGGAATCATCGGTGATATTAGAAAGAAAGAAGCTTATGATAAACCTAGCGTAAAGAGAAAGAAAAAATCTGAAGCTGCTAGAAAAAGAGCTAGAAAAAGAGGTTAATAAAATGAGAACAAACTTAAGGTTTGTTCTTTTTTATTGCAAAAATTACCTTTTTTCATTATTATTCGACAAAATAAAACGAATTTAAAAAAAATTCTCTTTGGGTTAACAAAATGTCTTGTTTTATAATTTTTATAACTATAAAGGAGAAAAGTTATGAGTAAAGATATTTTAAAATGTATGGCTCAAAGAGCAAAGAAAAGATTAATTTCAAATGGAGAAAAATTACCAAATGAGATTCCACATGCTTCAAAAAATGGTAATTGCAAGATTAAGTCAATAAAAAATATAGATGAAAAATTTAGTGAAAAGGTAAGAACATTACTTGAAAAAGAAGAAGAAATTATCAATCCTATAAAACTTTTGATGGATGAAAATTATTTTAATAAACTTGATGAAAATGGTAAAGAAAGATACTTATTAAAAACTATTGATAATTTTACTAGACTTAAAAATGAAATTGAGAAAGAAAAAGAAAATTCATTCAGTTTGTTTGATAAGGCTAATTAAAATATGCTAAAATATATTCTATGGAAAATTATAATTTAAACACATTAAATGAAGAACAAAGAAATGCTCTTTTTACAACTGAAGGGGTTGTATTAGTAACAGCTGGAGCTGGTAGTGGAAAGACTAGACTTTTAACACATAGAATAGCTTATTTGATTGAAGAAAGAAATGTTTCGCCTTATAACATTCTTGCTATTACTTTCACAAATAAAGCCACAAATGAAATGAAAGAAAGAATTTCAAATATGGGAGGAAAAGATGTTTGGATTTCAACATTTCACTCAATGTGTGTAAAAATATTAAGAAGAGATATAGAAAGACTTGAAGGTTATACTCGAGATTTTTCTATTTATTCTGAAAGTGATAGAGAAAAAGTGTTGAAAGATGTTTTTGCAGAAAAAAATGTTACAGATGATAAAATAAAAAAAGAAGTAACATATTTTATTTCTAATTGGAAAAATACAACTTTAGATTTGAATACATATTTTTTAAGTTGTGAGAATGACAGGGGTTTTATTGATGGAAAACTTGTGTATAGTCTTGCTATAAGATATGAAGAATATTTAAAGAAAAATAATGCTTTAGATTTTGATGATTTACTTAAAAAGACATATGAACTGTTTTTAAATGATGAAGAAATTTTATATCAGTATTCAAATAGATTTAAGTATATATTAGTTGACGAATTTCAAGATACAAACTCTATTCAATATGAACTTGTAAAAATGCTGTGCAAAGTGCATGGTAATTTATTCGTTGTCGGAGATGAGGATCAATGTATATATTCTTGGAGAGGAGCAAACTTTCAAAATATATTCAAAATAAAAGATGATTTTCAAAATGTCCATGTTTTTAAACTTGAAAGAAATTATAGAAGTTCAAAAAATATATTGAATATTGCTAACAATGTTATTAAAAATAATAGAGAAAGATTAGACAAAAAATTGTGGACTGATAAGGAAGAAGGAGAAGCTCCTGTTGTCTATAATGCTTATGATGAAAGAGATGAAGCTTTGTTTGTTGCAAACAAAATTCAAGAGCTTGTTGCAAAAGGTTATTCTTATAGCGATTTCGCAATTCTTATGAGAATGAATGCTTTGTCAAGATCTTTTGAAGAATCATTTTTATCATATAATATTCCACATAAATTGTTCGGTGGATTCAAGTTTTATGAAAGAGTTGAAATCAAAAATATTCTTTACTATTTAAGATTATTTATCAACAAAAGAGATGATGTTTCTTTTACTAAAATTATCAATTTTCCAAAGAGGGGAATAGGTGATGGTGCTATTGCAAAATTGCAATTGTTTGAAAGTGAAAATGTAAAAGAAGAGGATTGTTTGCTTGATAAAATTTTATCAGAAGATATAAAACAAGAAAGTGTAATTTATAAAAAATTAGAAAAATTTAGAGAGACTTTTATTGAATTAAAAGAGAATTTTGATTCATATAGTTTAAGTGAATTTATTAAAAAAGTAATTTCAAAATTTGATATAATGTCAGCTTTTCCAAACAAGAATGAAGAAGATGAAAATAAACTTATGAACATAAATAGTTTTATTGTTTCAGTTGAAGAATATGAAAAAGATAACCCAGAAGCGACACTTCAAGATTACTTGGAAACTGTAACATTAATATCTGATGTTGATTCTATTGGCGAAGATGGTTTCGTAAGTTTAGCAACTGTTCATGCTGCAAAGGGACTTGAGTTTAAGGTGGTATTTGTTGTTGGTCTTGAAGAACAAATTTTCCCATCAAATAGAAAGTCTGGAAACAGTGAACTTGAAGAAGAAAGAAGACTTATGTATGTTGCAATTACACGTGCAGAGGAAAGAATATTTTTAACTTATTGTTCAAAGAGATATATGTATGGACAAACAAATTATCAAATGCAAAGTAGATTTATAAAAGAGTTAGGTTTGGTATTTAAAGATAAAATAGACAAAAAAGATGATTTTTTTGTTGAAAATAAGAAAACTTTTAATTATTTTAATAAAAATATTTTCTTAAAAGAAGAAAAAGAAGATAAATCTCGTATTGATGTAACAAAGTATAAAATTGGTCAAATTGTTAAGCATCCAAAATATGGAGAAGGTAAAATTATTGACATTTCTGATGATGGACTTGTTGGAGATATTGTGTTTGATGGTTTTGGAAAAAAGAGTTTAATGCTTGACCTTGCACCACTTGAAATTTTGGAGGGATAATGGATAAATTAGAAAGAATGAATTATCTCATTAAAGAAATAGAAAAACATAACATAAATTATTATGTTTATGACAATCCAACTATTTCAGATTATGAATATGACAAGTTATATTATGAACTTGTTGATCTTGAAAAGGAGTTAAATTTAACATTACCAAATTCTCCAACAAACAGAGTAGGGGATACAGTTTTAGATAAATTTAAAAAACATAAACATGAAGTTAGATTATTTAGTTTAAGTAAAGTAAGAAGTTTTGAAGATTTAGATAAATGGACAAAAGATATGAGAGAATTTCTTCAAGATGCAAACTTTTCTTTGGAGTATAAATTTGATGGATTAAATCTTGTTATTGAATACAACAATGGAGAATTTGTATCAGCAACAACAAGAGGTAATGGTCTTATTGGGGAAGATGTTTCACTTCAAGTTAAGACAATAAAATCAGTTCCGCTTAAAATAAATTTTAAAGGAAGACTTATTGTTCAAGGCGAAGGAATGATGACTCAAAAAGCTTTTAAAAAATATAATGAAACAGCAGAAGAACCTTTAAAAAACCCAAGAAATGGTGTTGCTGGTGCAATAAGAAATTTGGATCCAAAAGTTACTGCAAAAAGGAATCTTGATTTCTTCTGTTATTCAATATTATTGTGTGAAGGTAAGACTTTTGAAAGTCAAGAAGAAATAATAAATTTCTTAAAAGAAAATAATTTTAAAACAGGGAATTATTTTAAAATTTTATCATCAATAGATGAACTTAAAAATGAAATACAAAAAGTTGATAAAGAAAAATCTAATCTTGATGTTATGATTGACGGAATGGTTATAAAAGTTAATCAAGTTAATATTCGTGATGAGATTGGTTATACTAATAAATTTCCAAAGTGGGCAATGGCCTATAAGTTTGAAGCAGAAGAAATTACAACAATTTTAAATGATGTAATTTGGCAAGTTGGAAGAAGTGGAAAAGTAACACCAATTGCAATTTTAGAACCTGTTGAACTTGCAGGTGCAACAGTTAAAAGAGCAACCTTAAATAACTATGATGATATCAAGAAAAAGAAAGTTTCAATTGGTAGTAGAATTTTTATTAGAAGAAGTAACGAAGTTATTCCTGAAGTTTTAGGTCTTGCTGAAAAATATGATGATTCAAAAGAAATTGAACCACCAAGTTTTTGTCCATGTTGTTCATCTTTATTAGTTCAAAAAGGACCACTATTATATTGTGAAAATAGTGATAATTGTAAAGAACAAGTTGTTGATAAAATTGTTCACTTTGCAAGTAGAGATGCTTTCAATATTGAAGGTCTTTCTGAAAAAACTATTGAATTGTTTTTTGATAATTTTAATTTAAGAAAATTTTCTGATTTATTTAAATACACAAGTGAAGATTTTATGAAACTTGAAAAATTTAAAGAAAAGAAATCTAGTAATTTGGAAAAAGCAATTAATAATAGTAAGAAGATTGAATTTAATAGATTTTTATATGCATTAGGAATATCTGAAGTTGGAATAAAAACAGCAAAAGATATTGCAAAAACTTTTGAAAGTTTAGATGAATTGAAAAATGCAAGTATAGAAAGTATTAATTCAATTAATGATATTGGAGAGATTATTGCAAATAATATTTTTGAATATTTCAAGAATGACGATAATAACAAAGAGATTGAAAACTTATTTGAATTAGGTGTTGAAATTATTTATCCTAATACAAATAAAAAGGGAGATAAGTTTTCTGGTAAAAAATTTGTTCTTACCGGGACCCTTACAAAATACACAAGAAATCAAGCAAGTGAAATAATAGAAAGTCTTGGAGGAGAAACCTCAAGTTCAGTTTCAAAAAATATTGATTATGTTTTGGCAGGGGAAAATGCAGGAAGTAAACTTGATAAAGCAAGAAGTTTAAATATCAAAATTATTTCAGAACAAGAATTTGAAGATATGATAAATTAAAAAAAGGGGTGGACCCTTCTTTTATTGTTATATATTTTAATAAATAAATATCAATAAAATATTTTATAAAACTTTACAAAAACTCTTGACAAGGCTTTGTTTTTACTTTATACTATCAAAGTATGTTTCGTTGTCGGAAACAATGCTTATTGGATAGCTTGATCTCAAGCTGGCAAAGCATAAACAAACAACAAGTGGCTTTTTTCACTGATCTAACAAATTTTGTTGTTAGAGTTACAAATCTTGAATTTGTAATTGTGTTGTTCATGTTTTACTAAAAAGGTAGTACTATGCCTTTTTCAATAAGTTTATGTTTAGACGGGAAACACCCGTCTATTTTTTTTAGACAAAACTTTCAGTTATCTACTGAATTAAAAGGAGTATGAAATGCCTACTATAAACCAATTAGTAAGAAATGGCCGTAAAACTTTTGAAAAGAAGAAAAAGGCTCCACTTCTTGAAGAATGTCCTCAAAAAAGAGGAGTATGTCTTTCTGTAAGAACTGCTACACCTAAGAAACCTAACTCAGCTCTTCGTAAAATTGCCAGAGTTAAACTTTCAAATGGTCAAGAAGGAACTTGCTACATCCCTGGTATTGGACACAACTTACAAGAACACAGTGTTGTACTTGTTCGTGGCGGTAGAGTAAAAGACTTACCTGGTGTTCGTTATCACATCATTCGTGGTACATTAGATACAGCTGGTGTTGCAAACAGAAAACAATCTCGTTCTAAATATGGTGCAAAAAATGCTAATAAAAAATAAGAGATAACTATTTTTTAAAAGTCGTGTAAAAATTAAAAAATTTATTGGAGGATATTATGCCAAGAAGAAATAGTGCTGTCAAAAGACAAGTTCTTCCAGATCCAATTTATGGAAGTAAAGTTGTTACTAAACTTACTAACCAAGTAATGGTTAGTGGTAAAAAAGGCCTTGCTCAAAGAATTGTTTATGGTGCTTTTGACATTATTAAAGAAAAAATGGGAACAGACGCTATTGATGTTTTCAATGCAGCTATTGAAAATGTAAAACCTGTACTTGAAACCAAAGGTCGTCGTGTTGGTGGTGCTACTTACCAAGTTCCTATGGAAATCAGACCAGAAAGAAGACAAACACTTGCTATTCGTTGGATCGTTTTCAATGCTAGAAAGAGAACTGGCGAAAGAAATATGGATGCTCGTCTTGCTGGAGAAATTATGGATGCATACAATAACACAGGTGCTTCTATAAGAAAAAGAGATGAAATGCACAGAATGGCAGAAGCTAACAAAGCTTTCGCACATTACAAGTGGTAAGATTAATTTTTTAGAAATTTTATTTAATTTCTTTAAAATAAAAAAGATTTTTAATAAATCTTTAAATTTAGGGTAAAAATAACCCATATATTAAATAGGAGAAAAATATGGCTAAAACTGATTTAAGTACAGTTAGAAATGTCGGTATCATGGCTCACATTGATGCTGGTAAAACTACTACTACTGAAAGAATTTTGTTTTACACTGGTGAAACTCATAAAATCGGTGAAGTTCATGATGGACAAGCTACTATGGACTGGATGGTTCAAGAACAAGAAAGAGGTATAACTATTACTTCTGCTTGTACAACTTGTTACTGGAAAGATCATAAAATCAATATTATTGATACACCTGGACACGTTGACTTTACTGTTGAAGTTGAAAGATCTTTAAAAGTTTTAGATGGAGCTGTTTTAGTTCTTTGTGCTCGTGGTGGTGTTCAACCTCAAACTGAAAAAGTTTGGAGACAAGCTTCTAAATATAAAGTTCCTGCTGCTATCTACATTAACAAAATGGATCGTGATGCTGCAGACTTCTTCAAATGTGTTGAAGCTATTAAAACAAGATTACAAACAAATCCATTGCCAATTCAAATGCCAATAGGTGCTGCTGAAGATTTCAGAGGAATTATTGACTTAGTTGAAATGAAAGCAACTTTATATCATGATGATTTGAACCAAAACGTTGAAATCATTGATATTCCAGAAGAATTCAAAGCAAAAGCTGAAGAAATGCATAATGAATTGATTGAAAAAGTTGTTGAAACAGACGACGAATTAATGGAAAGATATTTTGAAGGCGAAACATTCGATATTGCTACAATCAAAAAAGCAATTAGAAAAGCTACAATATCTAAACAAGTTACACCAATTTTATGTGGTTCTTCATATAAAAACAAAGGTGTTCAAAAACTCCTTGACGCAATGGTTGATTACCTTCCATCACCAATTGATATTGATGCTATTGAAGGTACAAATCCAAATTCTGGCGAACTTGAAACTAGAAAAGCTGATGAAGATGAACCATTTGCAGGACTTGCATTTAAGATTATGACAGACCCATTCGTTGGTCGTCTTGCATTCTTCAGAGTATATTCTGGAAGACTTGATGCTGGTTCTTATGTTTATAACTCAAATAAAGGTGTAAAAGAAAGAGTTGGTCGTTTAATCAGAATGCACTCTAACCAAAGAGAAGAAATTAAATCTGTTGGTGCAGGTGATATTGCTGCTATCGTTGGTCTTAAAGATACAATTACTGGTGAAACTCTTTGCGATGAAAAGAATTTAATCGTTCTTGAAAGTATGGAATTCCCAGATCCAGTTATTAAGGTTGCTATTGAAACTAAAACAAAACTTATGCAAGAAAAGATGGTTCTCGCTCTTGTTAAACTTGCAGAAGAAGACCCAACTTTCAAAACATACACTGATCAAGAAACTGGTCAAACAATTATCGCTGGTATGGGCGAACTTCACCTTGATATTATCGTTGATAGACTTCTTCGTGAATTCAAGATTGAAGCTAACGTAGGTAAACCACAAGTTGCTTACAAAGAAACTATCAGAAGATCTGCTAGAGCAGAAGGTAAATTCATTAGACAATCAGGTGGTAAAGGACAATACGGACATTGTATTATCGATATCGAACCATTACCAGCTGGAACTGGATATGAATTTGTTGATAAAACAGTTGGTGGATCAATTCCAAAAGAATTTATTCAACCTATCAATAATGGTATTGAAGAAGCTAGACAAAATGGTATCTTAGCTGGTTACGAAACTGTTGACTTTAGAGTTACAGTTGTTGACGGTTCTTTCCACGATGTTGACTCTTCTGAAATGGCATTCAAGATTGCCGGATCTATGGCATTCAAAGATGGTTGTGCAAAAGCTGACGCTGTTTTACTTGAACCTATTATGAAAGTTCAAGTTGAACTTCCAGATGAATATCTTGGAACAGTTATGGGAAGTATTACTTCAAAAAGAGGTATCTTAACAGGTAACGAAACAAGACCTGGTGTTCAAATTGTTAATGCTGAAGTTCCTCTTGGAGAAATGTTCGGTTATGCAACTGATCTTCGTTCACAAACACAAGGTCGTGGTAACTTCTCTATGGAATTCTTAAAATATGCTGAAGTTCCAAAGAGTATCGCTGAAAAAATTATGGGCGAAAGAAAAAAAGACTAATTTAATATATTAAAATATTTGTACTATCTTTTATTATATTAGGTTAAATTTTAAAAAATAAAAATAATAAAAAAATTATATTAAAATTACTTTGAAAAATTTTAATTCTATGATAAAATTACAAAGTATTAAAATACAAAAAGGAGATTAAAATGGCTGAAAAAGAGAAATTTGACAGATCTTTACCTCACGTTAACATTGGTACAATCGGACATGTTGACCACGGTAAAACAACTCTTACTGCTGCAATCACAATGACTCTTGCTGCAGAAGGAAAAGCTCAACAAATGAGATATGATGAAATTGATAAGGCTCCAGAAGAAAAAGCTAGAGGAATTACAATTAACACTTCTCACGTTGAATATCAAACAAACAATAGACACTATGCACACGTTGACTGCCCAGGACACGCTGACTATGTTAAAAACATGATCACTGGTGCTGCTCAAATGGACGGAGCTATCTTGGTTGTTGCATCAACTGATGGTCCTATGCCTCAAACAAGAGAACATATCTTACTTGCTAGACAAGTTGGTGTTCCTTATATCGTAGTTTTCATGAACAAAACAGATCAAGTTGACGATCCTGAACTTCTTGAACTTGTTGAAATGGAAATTAGAGACCTTCTTACAGAATATGGTTTCCCAGGAGATACAACTCCAATTATTAAAGGTTCTGCATTAAAAGCATTAGAAGCTGCACAAGAAGGAAACGCTTCAAGTGAAGCTTGTAACTGTATCCATGAATTAATGGACGCTGTTGATGCTTACATTCCTGAACCTCAAAGAGTAACAGACAAACCTTTCCTTATGCCTGTTGAAGACGTATTCACAATCACTGGTCGTGGTACAGTTGCAACTGGTAGAGTAGAAAGAGGTATCGTTCACGTTAACGACACAGTTGAAATCGTTGGTATGGGTTCTAGAAAATCAACAGTTATTACTGGTGTTGAAATGTTTAGAAAACTTCTTGACGAAGGTAGAGCTGGAGATAACGTAGGTCTTCTTCTTCGTGGTATTCAAAGAAATGAAATTGAAAGAGGTCAAGTAATCTGTAAACCAGGTTCAATCGATCCTCATACAAAATTCACAGCTGAAGTTTACGTATTGAAGAAAGAAGAAGGTGGTCGTCATACTCCATTCTTCAATGGTTACAGACCACAATTCTATTTCAGAACAACTGACGTTACAGGAACAATTGATCTTGAACCTGGCGTAGAAATGGTAATGCCTGGTGATAACGTAAAAATGACTATTAGTCTTATTACACCTATCGCTATTGAACAAGGACTCCGTTTCGCTATCCGTGAAGGTGGAAGAACTGTTGGTTCTGGTGTTGTTTCTACAATTATTGAATAATAGTATAAACATAATAAATAAAAGATTGACTTTTTGGTCAATCTTTTTTTATTCTATTCATATCTTAAATTCTATTTACAAACTTTTTGTTTTATGATATTATATTTATGTTTATTTAATAGAAATTAAAAGGAAAATTACTTATGAAGGTTATGGATTTTTTTTATAAGATTTTAGGGTTTGAAACTGAAGATATGCAGTTTACTAACAAAAAAACTGTCAATAATAAATTAGGTGAATATAATATTAAAAAAATAAATGATATGCCAGATAAGATTGATGGTGTGCCAGTTTATTATCCTGAAACATTAAGAGAAGCAAAAGAACTTTTAAAAATATTGCAACAAGGAAAACCTTTTTTTATTAATTTAATGTTTAGTAAACCTGCTGAAAAAGGTAAAATTATTGACTTTTTTGAAGGAGCAACAAGTGTGCTTAAAGCTACAATAAAACCTATGAAAGATAATAAACTTTATGCAATTTTACCAGAGGGGGTTAATATTGAAGAAATCAATTAAAAATATATTACCTTTTGTATTAATGGTATCAATCTTTGTTGGTTTTTTAATATTTGATTTAATTTCAAAACATATAGTTGAAGATAATATTGAACTTGGCACTAAAAAAATAATTATAAAAGGTTTTATATCTTTTTTTACTGTTCATAATTTTGGGGCTGCTTGGAGTATTTTTTCAGGAAAACAAATATTTTTAATTGTTTTTACAATTATTTTTCTTGTTTTAATGATTTTTTATTATATTAAAGAAAAATCAAAATCTTATCTTTTTAATATTACTTATGGTTTTATTTTGGCAGGAACTATTGGTAATTTAGTTGATAGAATTTTCCTTGGTTATGTTAGAGATTTTATAAATTTAGAATTTATGGATTTTCCAGTTTTTAATATTGCTGATATATGTTTAACTATTGGTGTTGGACTTTTTATATTATATATCATTATTTTAACTTTTAAAGAAAAAAGTGGAGAAAAGAAATGATAGATTTAAAAATAACAAAAGATGATGCAGGAAAAAGATTAGATGTTTTTTTACAAGAAAAATTATCAGATTTTACTAGATCTCATATTAAAAATATGATTGAAGAAAAACTTGTTTTTGTTAATGGAAAAAATTGTAAAGCAGGTGAAAAATTAAAAGAAAATTATATTGTTTCTTATGATGTAAAAGAACCTGAATTAATAAGTAATGAACCAGAAGATATTGATTTTGAAATTGTCTATGAAGATAGTGATTTACTTGTGATTAATAAACCACAGGGATTAGTTGTTCATCCATGTACTTCAAAAAAAAGTGGAACTTTGGTTAATGGTTTACTTTATAAAATTAAGGATTTGAGTGGAATAAATGGAAAGCTTAGACCTGGAATTGTACACCGTCTTGATAAGGATACATCTGGGTTAATGCTTGTTGCTAAAAACGATTTTTCTCATGTTAGTTTGGCTGAGCAAATTAAAGAAAAAACTTGTAAAAGATGTTATTTGGCACTTTTGGAGGGTAATTTATCAGAAAATGAGGGTAAAATTCAAACTTTTTTGAATAGAAATCCTAAAGATAGAAAAAAAATGGCAGTTTGTGAAAGTGGAAAAGAAGCAATAACTTTTTATAAAGTTCTACAAAGATATGAAAGGAATTGTCTTGTTGAATTTTCTTTAAAAACGGGAAGAACTCATCAAATAAGAGTTCATTCTTCGTACCTTGGACATTCTGTTGTTGGAGATGAAGTATATGGCAAAAAAGATAAAAATTTAAATGGACAATTGTTACATTCTTATAAGATAGAATTTTATCATCCTAGAACAAAAAAATTGCTTAAATTTGAAATAGATTTGCCAAAATATTTTTCAGAATATTTAAAAAAACTAAAGGTTATAGAGTGTTGAAAAAAGATTTGAAAATTCAAGTCTTTTTTTAATGAAATTCATTGACAAAATTTTAACTTTATGGTATTATGTCAAAGTATCCGCATGTAAAAGGTTTGATAAGTCGAAAAGGTATATTCTTTTAAAAGTCTATTCAATTTTCGCACCTTTTTTACAGCGAGTTTGGAAAGAGGAGGTAATTTAGATGTTTGCAATCGTTCAAACTGGTGGAAAGCAATATAGAGTATCAGAAAACGATATTTTAAGAGTTGAAAAATTATCAAACAATGTTGGCGATAAAGTTCAACTTGAAGTATTATTAGTATCTGATGAAAACAAAACTGTTGCTGGAGATCCTGTAGTTAAGGGTGCTGTTTGTGAAGCTGAAGTTTTAGGTTCAGGAAAAGCTGATAAAGTTGTTATTTTCAAATACAAACCTAAAAAGAATATCAGAAAGAAACAAGGACACAGACAACCATATACAGAATTAAAGATTGTTTCAATTAAATATTAATTAATATGACAAATATTATTTTGTATAAAAAAAATCGTCAAATTATTGGTTTTGAAATTAAAGGGCATACTGGAAAAGCTGAAAGAGGTAGTGATATTCTTTGTAGTGCAATTTCTTCAACTTCTCAAATGATTGTTGTTGGAATAAATGAAATCTTGAATTTGAATGCTTTTGTTGAAATATCAGATGGATATTTAAAGATTAAACTTAGAGAATGTGATTATGAAAACGAAAAAGCTCAAGTGCTTTTTAAAACTTTTGAAAAATCAATTAGAGAAATTATTGTTGACGAAAAAAAATATGTTAGAATGGAGGTCCGAAATGAGATTTGATTTACAACTCTTTGCTCATAAAAAGGGTGGCGGTAGTACTAAAAACGGAAGAGACTCTCAAAGTAAAAGACTTGGTGTTAAGGCATATGATGGTGAAGTAGTTAATGCTGGTTCAATCATTATCAGACAAAGAGGAACAAGAATTTATCCAGGTACAAATGTTGGACTTGGAAAAGATTTTACTCTTTTTGCTCTTAAAGCAGGAAAAGTATCTTTTGGTATGAGCAATGGTAAAAAAATAGTAAGTGTTATTGCTGAATAATTTTAATAGTTTGCTTTATTTAAGCAAACTATTTTTTATAATTTGAGGTATTTATGAAATATGAGATTTTAGAGAACGAAATTATAATTTATGATAAACAAGATTTTAATTGTAAACACATTTTAGAATGTGGCCAAATTTTTACTTATGAAAAAATTGAAAATGGTTATAAAGTTTATTCAGAGGATAAGTGTGCTCTTGTTGAAGAAAATGAAAATTGTGTAAAAATAAAAACAAATTTTCCTAAATATTTTGAAGATTTTTTTGATTTAAAAAATGATTATTCAATTATTAAAAATAAGTTACTTGAATTTAAATTTATGAAAGAACCAATTGAGTTTGGTTATGGAATTAGAATTCTAAAACAAAATTTATTTGAAATGTTGATTTCTTTTATAATTTCTGCAAACAATAATATAAAAAGAATTCAACTTATAATTAACAGAATGAAAGAAGAAATTGGAGAGAGAAAAGATGGATATTTTGCTTTTCCAACTAGAGAAAAAATGCTTTCAAAAGATGAAGAATTTTTTAAGAAAATAGGTGCAGGTTATAGAGCAAAATATTTATATCAAGTCATAAGGCAAATTGATGATGAAAAACTTAATAGTTTTAATTTTCTTCCCACAGAAGAACTTAGAAAAGAACTTATAAAGCTAATGGGTGTTGGACCAAAAGTTGCTGATTGTATTTTGCTCTTTGGTTATGGAAGACAAACAGTTTTTCCTGTTGATACTTGGATTTGTCAAATGTATAATAATTTTATAGGTAAGGAAGAAAATAGAGAAATTATGAGAAAAAATCTTGTCGAAATGTTTGGAGATTATTCAGGTTATGCACAACAATATCTTTTCTTTTATCAAAGAAGTTTTATTAAATAATGCAAAAAAATCAAATTTTGCATTATTTTTTAATATATTTTATTATAAAAAAGTAATTTAAAAAAATATATTTACAAATAGAACTTTATATGTTATAATTGTGATTATAATAAATTAGAAAGATAATTTATTGTTTTTTTTGTAAAACAAAATTAAAATTTTTCGTTTTTATAATAACAAAGAGAGGTTAAAATGAGTGCAGGAATAATTGTCCTTATAGTATTTTTGTGTTTAGTTGTTATTGCAGTTACATTGTTATTTGTTTTTGTACCAATGAAATCTTGGTGGATTGCATTAACATCAGGTGCTCATATTTCAATGGCAAAATTGGCAAATTTGAAAATGAGAAAAACACCAGTTCAAGAAATTGTTGCTGTTTATAGTATGGCAAAAAAAGCTAATATAAATATTTCTATAAATGATTTAGAAACACATTATTTAGCAGGTGGAAACATTAGAAGAATTGTTGAGGCATTAATTACATCAAAGTCAGCTAAATATAATTTGTCTTTAGAACTTTTGAAAGCTATTGATTTGTCAGGAAGAAATGTTGTTGAAGTTGTAAAAAGTTTAATTACTCCAAAAATTGTTGAAACAGATTGGGTTTCTGCTATTGCTAGAGATGGAATTGAACTTAATGTTAAAGCTAGTATTACTTTAAAAACAAACATTCAAAAAATTTTAGGTGGTGCTGGAGAAGATACTATTATTGCTAGAGTTAGTGAATGTGTAGTTTCTTGTGTTGGGTCATCTGAAAGATCTGCAAGAATTATGGAAAAACCAGAAATTATTTCTGAGTTTATTATGAAAAAAAGAATTGATGTTGAAAGTGCTTTTGAAGTTATTTCTGTTGATATAATTGAAATTAATATTGGAAATAATATTGGTGCAAAATTAATTAAAGATGAAGCTGACAAAAAGAGAATTATGGCTCAAGCACATGCTGAAGAGAGAAGAGCTATGGCTTTCGCTTTGGAACAAGAAATGAAGGCTAAAACTCAAGAAATGAAATCTGTTGTTCTTGCTGCTGAAGCTGAAATTCCAAAAGCTATTGCACAAGCTATTAAAGATGGTAAATTCAATATTATGGATTATTATAAATTACAAAATATTCAAGCTGATACTGCAATGAGAAAAACTATTGCAGGTGAAACTGATGACAATGAACCTAAGGATGAATAATTAAGGAGGGTGTATGTCTACAACTTTAATTATTTCTTTAATTGGTGCTGGAATTTTATTGTTGCTAATTATTATCTTTTTCTTATCAAATAGAAAAATGGGTAAAATTCCAAAATTTACTCCTTCAGTAGCACCTGAAGAGAAAAAAGAAGAATCTGATTTTGAAGTTAAAGAAGAATCTGATTTTGAATTTACTCCAATTGATAATGAATCTTTAACAGAAGCAGATTTGGAACCAGTAATTAGTGAAAGTTATGAGGTTGAAGATAAAGAAGAAAAACCTTTTGATTTTGAAGCTTTTTATAATCAAATAGGAGAATCTGATAATAAAGATGATTTTGAAGAATTTCAAGAAAAACATTCTTATAAAAATTATTTAACAAATGAAATTTTAGCAGATTCAATAAAGAATCTTCCAAAGGATATAAAAATCTTACTTGTATCTGATATTCTGAAAAAGAAAGATTTTTTTAATGATGAGTATTAATTCTAAACAAAATTGAACACGCATATTTTATATAATAATTAATTATATAAAGGAGCAAATGTGTTCAATTTTTTTAATGAAATAAAAAGTGATTTAAAATATTTAAAAAAAATAACATTGGATAGTTATAATATTATAAATATTTCTGGCTCTATTTTGTATATTGAGGGACATATTGGTATTACTTCTTTGTCAAAGGAAATTATTGTTTTCAAAGTTAAAGGTGGAAGAATAGTTGTTGAAGGAGAAAATTTGATAATTTCTGAACTTACAGATAATACGATAAAAATTGTTGGAAAAATAAAGTTAGTGGAGACTTTTTGATGATAAGAAATATTTGTAAGATAAAGGTAAAAGGATTAAATCAAGAGAAGTATATTAATAGAATAATAAAAGATATAAAAATTTATGATTATGATAGAATCTCAAAAGATGAGTTTATTTTTGGTGTAGAATATAGTGATTTAAAAAAGACTAAGAAAATATTAATTGAAAATAATTTTGAAATTATCGAAATAAAAAAGCTTGGTTTTTATAAACTATTTTTAAATTTTTTTTCGTCAATTGGTCTTATTGTTGGTTTTTTATTATCACTTATGTTGATTTTTTTTCAAAATATTTATATAAAAAACTATCAGATTGTGGGAAATAAAGATTTATCAACAAAAGAAATTATTGATTTTATTAAAGATAATTTTGTTTCAAATAAAAATAAAATAAATGTAAAAGATGTTGAAATTTCGTTAGTAAACGAATTTGAAAATATAAGTTATGTAAGTGTTATTATAAAAGGACAAACTTTAGTTGTAAATATTAAAGAAAAATTATTACCTAGCGAAATATATGGTGATTTTTCGCCTTTATTTGCGCTTTTTGATGGAAAAATAACAAAAGTTGAATTAGTTTCTGGAACACTTAATATAAAGGTTGGAGATATTGTTAAAAAGGGAGATATTCTTGTTTTTCCTTATATATTAGATTCTCAAGGTAGAAATAAGGAAGTTGAAGCATGTGCAAAAGTTTATGCTGAGACTTGGAATATGGGGGTAGTTGAATATTTTGATAAATATTATGAAACAACAAGAACAGGAAAAAAAATTGAAAATAGTGAAGTAACTCTTTGTGGATTAGAAATTTATAAAAATAAAAAAGAAAATAAATTTAAATTATTTGAGGAAGAAAGTTATTCTCAAGATTTAAATAAAAACATTATATTACCATTTAAACTAAATAAACATATAATCTATGAATTAGAAAGTGTCTTAATTGAAAAACCATTTGAAAGTGTCAAGGAAGAAGTTATTGATAAGGCTAGGTTAAATGCTTTGAAAAAATTACTGAAATATGATATAGTAATTAAAGAATTTTATTCAACAAAATCTTCAGTTGGAATAACAATTGTTAATTATGTTATAACTGCTGAAAGACAGATTGGAGGTTACTTATGATAATTGATTTTGAAGGACTTGAAGAAGATTTAGAAGTAAAAATAACTGAAATATTTGATTTTACATTAAATTTCTTAAATGAAAGTAAAGAGAATGTAAGTGTTGGAGTGTTTTTTACTGATGAGGAAGAAATAAGACAATTAAATTCAAATTATAGAGGAATTGATAAAATAACAGATGTTTTATCTTTTCCTATGCTTGAAAAAACACCAGATGATAAAATAACTGATTTTGAAGAATTTGCTGATATTGATGATGGAAATATTTATCTTGGTGATATTATTATTTGTAAAGAAAAAGCATTAGCTCAAGCTGAAGAATATAATCATTCATTTAAGAGAGAAGTTTGTTTTTTAGCTTTACATGGATTGTTACATCTTTTAGGTTATGACCATATAGAGAAAGAAGATGAAATAATTATGCAAGGTATTGCAAAAGAAATTTTAGAAAAAGTTAAGGTTGGTAGAGATGATTAAGTGTGGATATGTTGGTGTGATTGGTAGAGCAAATGCTGGAAAGAGTAGTTTGGTTAATAGATTGGTGGGAGAGCGAGTTGCAATTGTATCAAGTAAACCTCAAACAACAAGAAATAATATTTTAGGCATATTAAATGGAGAAAATTATCAAATTATTTTAGTTGATACACCAGGAATTCATCATAGTAAAAATAATTTAGACAGATATATGATGAAAAATGTTAGGAATGCGATTTCAAGTGTTGATGTTTTACTATATCTTATTGATGGTTCAAAAGAATTGGATCAAGAAGAAATTGATTATATAAATATGTTGAAAGAAAAAGAATTAAATGTTATTTATTTACAAACTAAGTGTGATAAAAAACAAAAAATTGATATGGAAAATTTTCTAAAAATTTCAAGTATAACAGGGGAAAATATTGATAAAGTAATTGAAAGTATTGTTGATTCGTTACCAGAATGTTCAACAAGGATTTATGATGAAGATTTGTTTACTGATAAAAGTATAAAATTTTTGATTGAAGAAGATATTCGTGGACAAGCACTTAATATGTTTGATAAAGAAGTTCCTCATGGTATTGCTATTGAAACAGAAAGATTTGATGAAAAAAATGATATAGTTATTATTGAAGCAAATATAATTTGTGAGAGAGATTCTCATAAGGGTATTATAATTGGAAAGGGTGGAAAAAACTTAAAAATCATTGGTCAAAAATCAAGAGAATATGCTGAAGAATTACTTGATAAACAAGTCTTGTTAAAACTTTTTGTTAAAGTTGACAAAGATTGGAGAGATAGAAATTATTCAAATTATGGGTATAAATTCTAATAAAAAAGTAATTTTTAATAAAAAAATTATTATTTTTGAATAAAAACTGTCATATTTCAAATTCTAATTGTAGGAGGGAAATATGATAATAGGAAATTGGATTGCTTATGTTTTAACAGTAATCGGTGCATTAAATTGGGGACTTGTTGGAATCTTTGATTTCAATCTTGTTTCAGTAATATTTGGTGGATATAGAAGTGCTGGAGCAATTGTTGTTTATATTTTAATTTTGCTTGCTGCTCTCTGGATGATAATATCTCCAATCATAAATTTTGGAAGAATTTCCTTAATGGATAAAGATAGAAAATAATTCTATCTTTTTTTTTATGTTAAAGTGTTGCTAAAAAAATAATGATTTTGTTATAATTTAAAAATGGGAAAAATAATTAATTTTAGTGATCATGAAGATATTAGATTTAAAAATAAAAAATTAAACGATATAAAGTATGATGATCCAGATGTTATTGATGATTATATAAATTACATCATAACAAATATTAAAAAAGAAGATGATGAATTTATTGATAAAATTCTTAATGGTGGAAATTTAATTGAAGATCATTATAAAATTTTTTATTATAAAAATTGGGAAAAAATATCACTTGCAAAAAAATTAGATGAGCTAGGTGGGATATTAGTAAGTTTGATATTTGATGAAAATTATAACAATGAAGATTTGTTTTTAGTAACAAATTTTCCAAGTGAAATTGATGATGCGAATGGTATAACTCAAAATGCTATTGTTTTAAATATAAAATTATTTGTAAAAGATGAAAAAGATAGTATTGCGCCTGAAATTTTTTATAGTGCAATGTATGAATTTTTTTATTATAATTTGGAAAAAATGTATAAAAAATATAAAAAGGGGAATCTAAATAGTTTTGATCTTGAATATTTAAATAGCGATAAGTATTTGTTAGATAGTTTAAAGATTCCAAGGATTTGTTTAAATCGTGAATATGATTTTTCTTACGAACAAGCAGTTTTGATTATGTGTGATCCAAGAGAAATTTGTGCAAGAAATAATGCTTTGCTTTTGCTTAAAAATGCTTATAAAATAATAAAATTTAATTATGGTGTTGATGAAAAATTTGAAAAATTCATAAAAGAAAAATTAGATGAAAAAAGGTTTATTGAAAAAAGAATTGATGAGGTTTTTGGTAATTTTGAGAATGGTTTAAAAACTTTTAATGAAGAATTTGTTGTAAAAGAATTGAAAAAGAATCTTCTTTTAAAAGAATATAAATCTGATGATAAATATTATGTAATAAACAATTTTAATTTCAATTTTAAGTTTAAAATTAATAATATTTGGTCTGTCAATGTAATAGAAAAAAATGATAAAATTTATTCGTTAATAAGTTACATTAATGATGATGAAATACTTGTAAATAAAATTGCAGAAATTTCATCAGAAAACGACATGAAAAAAGCAATTAAAAACTTTAAAAATTCACTTGTAAAAGATAATACAAAAATTATAGAAAATATTACTAAAATAAATGAGTATAATGGAATAAAATATCATAGAATAAAAGCAGAAAATGAGGGTGTATGTTTTGTATATTTTATATTTAATTTTACTCAAAATTTAATTGGTTATTTAAAATTTAAATATACAAATAATTATCAAAATGTTGAAAAAGAGATAGTAGAAATTATATCATCTTGGGAAGTTATTAATGAAGAACTAAAAAATTTTGATGCTTTGGAAGGTGAGTTTAAAAAATTATATATTTCAAAAAAAGAGCGTAAAAAGGATAAAATTTACTTGATTTTATCAAATATTTATAATAAATTGCTTAAAAATAATGGTTTTTATAGTTTTGCAAATGATGAATATTATAATTTCTTTAAAGGAGTTGTTTATAGTTTTTTAGAGAAAAATAATAAAATTCAAAATTTTAGTGTAAAAAATTTTTATAGCTATTTTAAAAATATTGAAGATGAATTATCAAAAGACAATTTAAAAAGTTATTTAAAAAATAGTAATGTTGAAATAAAAAAATTAGTTTATAAATTTCTTAATCTAGACAAAGAAAAAAAAGAAAATTTTATTAATATTGCTATTAAAAATTTAAAAGAAATTTTTTAATTTTAAATGATAAAATTTTTGTCATTTTTCTGTCAAAAGATATATTTAAGAATATTATAAAAAAATTTGATTTTTGTTGTTAAATATGATATACTTTTTGTGTTTAAAAATTGGAGGTTTTATGGATTTTGATGAACTTGTAAAAACCAGAAGAAGTATTAAAAAGTTTAAAAATGAACAAGTTTCAAATGAGGATATTATTACAATAATAGAATCAGCTAGACTTTCTCCTTCTTTAAAAAATAGACAACCTTGGAAGTTTATTGCGATTAAGGGAGATAAAAAAGAATTCATCTCTGATCTTATGATGGATTGGTTTAATGAAAATAAAAATAATACTACTACTGTTAATAAATCAGCTCTTTCTATCAAACAAGCATCTGTTCTTATTTTAGTATTTAGAGATTCTGATAATACTTTTGAAAGAAGAGATACATTATCACTTGGGGCTTGTATTGGAAATATTTTACTTAAATCAACAGAACTTGGAGTTGGTTCAAAATGGATTGCTGATACTTGGTATGTAAAAGATAATATTTCAAATTATCTTGGTGTTGATTTGGAATTATATTCTGCTATTGCATTAGGTATTCCTGATGAAAACTTTTCACCAAAACCTAAAAAGAGTATAGAAGATATATTAACTTTTATTGAATAAAAATAAAAAGTAGAATCAAAATGATTCTACTTTTTTTATTATATTTTTAAATTTTTGAGATGTTTGTACCAGTAATCTAAATTTATTCCAAATTTTTCATAATGTTCTAAGTTGAATATAAAAAATATATCAGATAAATCATACTTGTTATCTTCTAAGTATGGTTTAAGTTTTGGATTGGAAAGTAGATGAGGAGCGCTATTTAATGATACGCAACCATTATCATGATATTTTTTGAATTCAAGAACACATTCAAGTTTATCTATAGCTTTTGCAAATAATGCATCAAAAGTTTTTGCTTCATTGAATTCGTCTGTTAAAGTTATTAATTCATCTTTTATTTTTAAATTACTTACAATATTATCAACGTATTCTTTTGCTTTGTTATTTAATGTCTCTTTTTCTATTTTATCAAGAGGGGTTATATCTCCGATACAAATTTCTTCTATTTCATGTATAACCATCATTTTTAAAACTTTGTCAATATTTATATCTAAGTTTAATTCAGATTGTAATGACATTGCAAGGATACAACAACCAAATGTATGTTCTGCAATACTTTCTAGTCTTTCCTTTTTTACATTCCAAACAATTGCACCTTGTCTTAACATATCTTTTAGTTTTGTTATTTCATAATAAAATTTAAAAGCATCGTTTAACATAAAAACTCCTTTGTAATTAATAAATAAAATTTTGATTGTTATGATTTTAGCATATATTAAAATAAAAATAAATAGATTATATAAAATTGATTTTTTATATAATGAATTAAGTAATATAAAGATTATATATTTTTAATAAAGTAGTTTATACTACTTGCAAAAAATGACTTTTAGTAATAAAATAGTTTTATGAAAAATTGTAAATTTTGTGAGTTAGAAAACAATATATTTAATACAAAATTATTTGAAAGTAAATATTTTTTCGCTGTGCCAACTTTAGGGGCATTAGTTCCAAATTACATTTTAATAATAACTAAAAGACATATAAACGCTATGAGTGAATTAAGTTTAAAAGAATTTGAAGATTATAAAGAGTTTTTAGATTATTTAATAAATATTTTTAAAACTAAATTTAATTCTTATCCAATTATTTTTGAACATGGTTGTCCAGATATAGAAAAAATTGGGGTAAATAGTGTATCTCATTCACACACTCATTTATTAAATTTTAAATTTAAGGATAATGAAAAGTTAATAGAGGAATTAAAATTTAATAAGTTTGATTTTTCAACTTTAACAAAAATAAAGGATAATTATATTTATTTTAGAGATGAAAATGGGAATGATTATATTTCTTTTGAATTTGAAAAAATAAGTCAGCTTATGAGAATAAAGATAGCAGAAGATTTGAATATGCAATCTTATTTTAATTGGAAAGAATATTCTTTTATTGAAAATGTAGAGGAGACGATAAATAATTTTAAAACAAATTAAAAAAAACACTTAACTTATGTTAAGTGTTTTTTATCATGGCAGGGGTGGAAGGAGTCGAACCTACCTCAGGAGTTTTGGAGACTCTTATTCTACCGATGAACTACACCCCTAAACTTAGATTAATTAAAATCTACTAGCATATAATACAAGATTTTTATAAATTTGTCAACATATTTTTATTATTTATTTTGATTTTTAGTATTTTAGGTTTATACTTTTTCTATTGAGGTGAAAAATGGAAATAAAACGAATTATATCAAAAATTCTTGATAGCAATACTTTTGTTATTTCAAAAGGAGATAAAGCAATAATTATAGATGCAGGGGCAAAGCTGGAAGATGTAAAAAATGAAATCAATAATAAAAAAGTTCTTGGAATTTTCTTAACTCATGCTCATTATGATCATGTTTTTTATTGTTTGGATTATGCAAAAGAATTTGATTGTAAGATTTATGCAAATAAAAATTCACCAGAATATTTTTTAGATTCTGATAAAAATTATGGAGAAGGTTTTAAGATTGAAGATGTTTTAAGTTTTATTTTTATTGAAGGTGAAAATGATATAGAGCTAGAAAATTTTGCTGTTCATTATATTTGTTGTGGTGGACATAGTAAGACAGATACTTTATACTTAATTGAAAATGATTTGTTTGTAGGGGATAGTTTGATAGGTAGGTCAGTTGGTAGAATGGATCTTTATGGTGGAAATAAATTTTCAACACTTAGGACTCTTGAAATTTTAAAAAACTTAGAATACAAAACAATGCATTGTGGTCATGGTGAAGATTGTGATAAACAAGAACAAGATAAAGTTGTAAAAACTTGGATAAAATTTTTAGGAGATAGATAAAAAAATAATGTTTGAAAAAAACATTATTTTTTATTTTTCATTCTTAAATCTTCGCCGTCAATTTTTAATGTTATTGATGTATCTCTATCAATTATTCTTGAATAAATTCTTTCACCATATATTTCTCTTAAATCAGAAAGTTCTAAATTTGATGTGATAATAACAGGTAAATTTCTTATTTTTCTTTCATTGATAATTATATATAAATTTTCAATTGTTAGATTTTTTCTTAATGTTTCACTACCTAAATCGTCAATAAATAAAACTTCTGGGTCTATATATTTATTTAAACTTATTTCACTATCATTAGAGAAATTTCTATAGTTAAAAAGATTTTGATTTATTGAAAAAGCAGATGTTAAGTAAACAATTTTTCCTAAATCAATTAATTCTTTTGCCATGCATTGCATAAGAAAAGTTTTACCAACACCAGTATTACCAGAGATAAAGATAAGGTTTTTGTTTATTATACTATTATGACACCATTCTTTCATTTTGCTAAAGATTTTTTGTATTTGTTCTTTATTTTGATATAAATCAAACTTTGCTTCGTCAAAAGATTTTAATTTTTTAAAACCACTTTCTTGAATTAATATATTTGATATTTCACTTTTTAAACATGAACACATTTTTCCGTTACAATCAAAAGTATCATGACAAATTTCGCAATTGTCTTTATAAGTAATAGATTCAATATTTAATTTTTTTAATATATCTTTTATTTCTTGTTCAAGTTTGGTTTGGGTGCTATAATCAACATTTTCGTTGTTAGCTTCTTTTCTAGCATTATTTATCATTTCTTGTTTATATTTCTTATTTGTTTCACAGAAATTTTTATCATTAAAAGCTTTTTCTAAATTTTGTTGAATTGATGCATTAATTTCTTTTTGCTTATTTATTAAATTTGAAATTGCTTTATTTATTATTTCTTGTCTCATATTTACTCCTATATTTCAACTTCATCTATTGATTGGAATAATGAATTCATTTCTTCTTTTGAATAACTTCTTCCTTTGAAATTCTCTTTTGGTAAATTTTCAGAGAATTGTAAGTTTGAATTTTTTGCTTGTTCAATTGTTGTAATTTTGTTTTCATTCCATGAAGATAAAATTCGTGATAAATATTGCATAGGAGATATTTTATCTTTAGAAAGTTCTGCTCCATAAGAAATTAACTCATCTGACATATTCCAATTTTCTTTCCATACTTTGTATTTTTCCCTGTCAAAAGAATTTACATTTCTTGTTAAGTTCATTTTTTCTAACACAAGTTTTATTTGTTTATCTTCTTGAATAACAGAACTGAAATATTCGTGTAGACTATTTTGACTAATGACTCCAAGTTTATAGAATTTTGCAATAACCTTATTCATACCTTCAAGAGATCTAATTGAACACTTGAAACAATAGTCGGCAAGTTCAAATAACACTTCTTTTGAATAACCTAAGCTTATCCATTTTTCAATATATGTTTCAACTATATTTTCAAGATTTTCATAGAAAACACCAATTTTTTTATTTATATTTTTTGCTATTGAATAAAGTTCTTGTTTGTTTTCTTCGTATTCCATAATTTCTCTTATTGAGAAAAGTTTCATTTCAAAATATTTATTTAATTTGTCATCAATTTTTTCAAATGAAGAAGATGAACTCTTTTTAGAAAGTTTTGCAACTTGTAAAATAACATCATCATCAAAACCCATTTCATTTTTCCAAGTGTTATACATTTCTTTTTCTTCAATGAAAGGATTTCTTTTCTTTCCTATTGCTTTTAAAATTTCTTTTAAGTATGTATTATTTTCTTCAAATGTTTTTAATCTATCTTCTACTTGTTCAAGGGTGGTTATTCCTTCATTTGCCCAATTTCTTGCAACGGTACAGATATAACTATATCCAACATTATTACCTTTTATGGTTGTGCAATATTTTATAATTAAGATTAAAGCTTCTTTTTCAATGTGTTTATCTTCAATTAGATAATAATATTCAGAATACTCAACAGGGGTAATCATTCTACCTTCAATAATCTCTTGAATTTGAATATTAAAGCTTTCGTATTTTTTTGTGTTATATTTTTTTATACCATTTATAGCATTTTTTGTTGGCATAAATCTAACTTCAATAGGTTCAGTTTGAAGAATTTGAATAAGACCTTTTTCTTGCCAATATAAAAAGGCGTTTTGAACTTCTTCTTCAGACATATTCAAGTTTTTACAAAAATATTCAAAGGTGTTGTCATATGATGCAGAATCTCCACATTTGAATAATCCATAAATATACACTTTCAAATATGAATCTGGTGCATATATCATATAATCATTGATAAAAATATTATCAAGTTTGACAGAATTGTTTGCTACATATTCAGTTGAATATTTACATAAACTCATTTTAACCTCGCTAGGGAAATTCTAACATAGTTTGATAAAATTTACAAGTTTTTAAAGGAATGTTTTAAAACTTAGTGAATAAGTATATAACATGAAAAAATTTATCTTTTTAAGTTTAATTTGTTTATTTTTACCATTTTTATTTACAGGTTGTTCAAAAGAAAAAACAACTTATTCTCATTATGATATTTCCATTGAATATAATGAAGAAGAACATACAGCCGATTGTAAACAAACTGTAACATATGTAAATAATAGCAATAATGCCTTTGAAGAAATATATTTTCATCTTTATCCAAATGCTTTTAGAGAAGATTCGTTAAATTCTTTAGTATCAACAGCAAATTTTGATAAAGCATATCCAAACGGGAAAAGTTATGGTGAAATTAATATTCAAAATGTTAGTTGTGAAAATAAGGAAATAAAATTTGAAATAAGTGGTGAAGATTCGAATATTTTAATAGTAAATCTTCCAGAAACTCTTTATCCAAATGAAAGTGTAAAGATAAAGATTGTATATAATTTAAAACTACCAAATATAAATCATAGGTTTGGATATGGAGAAAATACTGTAAATTTCGCAAATTTTTATCCTATTGCGTGTGTTTATGAAAATGGTAAAGGATTTGTCACAGATTTGTACAATAGTAATGGAGACCCATTTTATAGCGATATTTCAAACTATGAAGTCTCAATTAGATATAATAACAAATTTATCTTAGCAAATACTGGAAATGTAGAAGAATATAGAGATAATGGGGAAATAAGAGTAGTTTATATAAAAGCTAACAAAGTAAGAGATTTTTGTTTTGTTTTATCAGAGAAATTTCAAATTATTAGTGAAAAGGTTCAAGATATAAAAGTTAACTATTATTACTATGATGATGAAAATCCTAAGCTATTTTTACAAACAGCAGTGAAGGCTATGAAAACTTTTATTAATGAATTTGGAGAATATCCTTATTCGCAGGTTTCTGTTGTTAAATCAAATTTTTGTTATGGTGGAATGGAATATCCAAATATTGTTTTAATTTCTGATGACTTGGATAAGGAAGAGGAGTATAACTATGTTATTGTTCATGAACTTGCTCATCAGTGGTGGTATGGATTGGTTGGAAATAATCAGTATGAAAATGCTTGGGTAGATGAAGGATTAACAGAATATTCAACAGCTTTGTTTTATGAAAAGAATTCAGAATATGGTATAAAGTATAATACTATAATGGAAAATGCAACTTCTTCTTATAAATACTTTGTTGAAGTTTACAACAAAGTTTATCCAGATTTTGATACAAGTATGAATAGAAAGATAAATGAATTTAATACTGAACCTGAGTATATTTATTTAACATATACAAAAGGTATGTTGATGTTTGATGCACTCAGAGATTACTTAGGGAAAGTTAAATTTGAGAAATGTTTAAGATATTATTATAATGAGTTTAGATATAAAAACGTATCAGCAGAAGAGTTGGTAGAATGTTTTATGAAAAGGTCTAGAGTAAACTTAGAAAGTTTTTTTAAGAGTTGGACATCAGGAAAAATAGTAATGTTATAAATTTTATTGTAATAAAAATATAGAAAAATAATATGACAACCATATTATTTTTTTATTGACAATCTTAAAATTTAATTGTATGATATTTTACATGGAGGAAATTATGGAATTGTGGAATGTCTATGACAAAAATAGAAAATTAAAGGATAAGGTTATTGAACGAGAAAATCCTGTAATGGAAGACGGCGACTACAGAATTGTTGTTCATTTATGTTTATTTAATACAAATAATCAAATGTTAATTCAACAAAGACAATTGTTCAAAAAAGGTTGGTCTGGAATGTGGGACTTAACAACTGGAGGAAGTGCTATACTTGGAGAAGATTCTTCAATGGCTTGTGAAAGGGAAGTTAGAGAAGAACTTGGACTTGAAGTTGATTTAAAGGACAAGATTGCAGATGTAACTTTCAATGTTAGAAATGTTATGAATGATGTTTTTGTGATGGTAAAAGATGTTGATATTGATTCTTTAAAATTGCAATATGAAGAAGTAAAACAAGTTAAATGGGCAAGTAAAGAAGAAATAATTTCAATGATTCAAAGTGGAGAATTTATTCCTTATAAAGAATCATTTATTGAACTTATATTTGATGTAAAAGATATACCAGGAAATAGAAAAATTTTTGCGAGCAATAAATGATAAATAACGATTTGATAAATGATCTTTTTAACGAGAAAAATACAACTTTTGATTTAAAAAATAATTATATTTCATATTATGAAATGTGGATAGAGAAATATAATTCTGCAAAAGAATTTATGAATAGAGTTAAGGATAATAAAAAGATTTTAATTGAGTGTGCTGCTCAACATCCTTTGGTTGATGGTGTATATCCAAACGAAGAGTTTTCAAAGAGGCTTGATCTTTCTATTGAACTTTATAAAAAAGCAAAAAGTGAAGGTAATGAATGTATAATTTATGTACCGGGAAGTTTACATATGTATAATAAAATTGCAGACAAAATTCCTTTGTGTGAAGCTGGGAAAAATTATCTAATTTCAAAAGGAATTGAAGAATGTGATATAATGGGAAATGAAACAAATATTAAATATAAAGGTGAACTAGGTTGCTATAATTCTGGAGATGAATGTTATATAGCAAGTAGACTTTTTAAAGATGAAAATTTCTCAAAAATTTTAAGTGTTGTATCACCAGCACAAATGTATAGAAAGACTTTATTTTATATTTATAACGGAGTAATTCCATTAAATTATTCTGCACCAACAATGGAATCTTTTCATAATTATATTGATGAAATGTTTAACTGTATTCCAAATGTATTATTTATAGACCATGATTTGCAAGGAGAAGATTCAAAGATAGGAAACTTCAATAGAAAGGATAGAAATCCAAATTTGAATTAAAAAAACTTAAAAATAACAAAAAAAGATGAAAAAAATCATCTTTTTTTATTATTTTTTTAATTAATCTTTATTTGTTAAGGCATTCATCCAATCTTTTTTCTTAAAAACAATAAATCCAAGTATTGTTTGAACAAAGGGTGGAATAAAGATTAAAAAATAAATAAAGAATATGTTTGAAGGCAAATAAGAAGCTATTAAGTACAATATTAAAAAGTAAAATGTAATTACTACTTCTTGCCAAAATATAAGTTTAACTTTTCCTCCCCAACAAACAATATATGAAAAAATATTCCACGAAATAAATCTAAATAAATGTAGGGTAATATAAAGAACTAATGATAAGAAAACTTGAGATTGAATGTCTATACTCATACCAGATTTTATTGGTATAAAAAATGCAATGCTTAAAATGAAATATATAAACCAAATGACAAAGTTTGCGTATATTGAGTATTTGCCGATTTTGTATGTTTCGTCAAATTTTGATTGACCTAAATTTCGACAAATATCAATGCTAGTTATAGTTACAAATGAATAATAAAATCCATTAAAAATATCCAAAATATTTTCAAAATAAGAGTATTGATTAAAGATAATTTTATTAGATTTTAATATGTAATAAGAAAGTAATGTTGAACCTATTTGCCATATAATTTGTGTGCCTGCAAGTTGCCAAATTATTTTAAATTCTTCTTTTGTTAATTTTACTTTTATAAACTTAAATATATTGATTTTATAATAAGAATTTTTATTGAAATAAATAAGACAAAAAATTATTGCAATTAATGTTGTTATGATATAAATGTAGGGGATAAGTGTAAGAGATAAATCAAAACATAACCAGACCAAAATAAATCCAACAATAATTAAAATACATTGAATAATAGATATAATAAGTGAAGATAAAAACATTTTAAGTTCTTTGAATGTGTGTATAAAATAGTTTAGTGTGCAAAGCATAAAAATATATATAAGCATTATAAAATAAAAAGAGTATTTTATATTTTTACCTAAACCTAATAGTAAATGTAAAATTGGATAATAACATGATGCTAGAATTATTACAAAAATAATCGAAACAATAAAATTTATATATAGTCCTAATTTTATATAATAATCAACTTTTTCTTTGTTATTGATATTTTGGTTGATATAAATGCCAACACCATTTGATACACCAAAACCTATTAAATCTGCAAAATAAGATATTGCAATTATTGCATTAAAATAAGTTAGATTTTCCAAATTCATTTTGTTTGCAATTATGGAACTTACTGTTAAATATATAGCAACAATAAGATATCTTAAAACCAACCACTTTGCTTCAGCATAAGTTTTTATAAAATATTTCCAAAAATCTTTCTTAAACATATATTCCTTTTTTTATATTACAAAATGATTATAAAAAAAATTACATAAAAAAGTCAATTATATTAAAAATGAAAAAAATAAGGTAAAAATTTTACCTTACTTTTTATTGCTTTAAATTACAAAACTGATTGAAGGGTCTGTATAGCGATCAAAGAATTTATCTCCATGATTTTTTACAGCATTCATAACATCAACATTACCTTCTTTATCATAGATGTCTTTAAATGGGAGGTTTTTCTTGTCAAACAAACATGGACCACTTTTTACTTTTCCATTTCTATCAAGCAAAGTAATGCTGTCATAATCGTCAACAACACAAACAGACATTAACATATTTGAAGTTGTTTTAATAGCAAGTTTACCTTCATTTGTTGCAACTACTTCCATACTTTTAATAGTTGTGTCATAACTTTCATTAAAATCAAGTACAGTTAAGTCAAGTTTATCTCTCCATTTTTGTTTATCACCATTCCAAGGGAAAGTGAATTGGAGTTCACCATTTTCATTATAGATTTGCATAAAGCATAATGGATTAGTTTTGTCTATATACATAAATACTCTATGTTTTGCATCTCTATCGTTTAATAAAACGGCTTCACCTTTTGCAATTTTTTCTCTAAGTTGATCTTTGTTTAAAAGATGTTTTTCTCTTTCTTCTTTTAATCTTTGAAGTTCGTCCATAGCTTCAGGGTGATTAAAATAACTATATTTTAATTTTGGTAATTGAATATTTAAATTTTCTATAACCATAATAAATACCTCCTAATACATATTTATATAATAGCACAAATAAAAATAATAATCAATACTTTTAGGGTTAATAAAAAAAGACTTAGGTATCTAAGTCTAAATATTATAAAACACTAAGTAGAAGATATTAATGTGGTTATATAAATTATTTACATATTTTACAATATAATCTATTGTTTTTGCCGTTATTATCAATAATTTTAATTAGCTTAAATCCAATTTTTTCATAAAAATTAATTAATTCAGTGGTTAAATATATGGTTTTAAAATCTTTTTCAATTATTTCATTAATATATTGTAATAAAAATTTTCCGTAACCTTGTCCACGATATTTTTTATTAATTGTGACACAAGCAAGCCAAGGGGAAAGGGTACTACCTTTAAGTTCATGTTCTAAAATTGAAAATGAACCAATATTTTTGTTATTATGATTTAATAGGTATATTTGTGGAAAATTATTATTTTCTAAAATGGACTGTTTGGTTTTGTTAAGTTTTTCTTCTTTCGAAGATGAAAAAGTTAAACCCCATTCATCGTATATCATTTCCATAACATCATTAAGTAAAGTTAAGTTTTCTTTTGTGATTTTAATGAGATTCATAAAAATTCCTTTAAAAATAAATACAAAATTAAAAAAACTCGAATACGAAAAGTATCCAAGTTGTTTTAAATGGTGGGTTGCCGGGGGCTCGAACCCCGGACCCTTCGATTAAGAGTCGAATGCTCTACCAACTGAGCTAGCAACCCATAGTGCAGAAGAAAACTTCTGCAAGTTAAGTTAATAATTTTTACTGTCCTATAAGAATAAGTTATAGAAAAGGTATCATTTGTATTAATATAATGATACATCAAGCATTATACAACGATTTTAAAAATATGTCAATTAATTTTTTAAAAATTTTAGTCTTCATCGTCATAATAATTTATTTCAATTTCACCATTGGCTTTTTCGTATTCTTGAATCCATTTTTTTAAAACGTATTCAATCTCTTTGTTTTTGGTACGACCATTATATTTTGAAATATAACCAATCTTTTCTAAAACTTCTCTAGACACTCTCAATGTATATCTAGGATAGTTTTTTTTCATTTGTATAATCCACGCCTCCTTTATATTGATTTTACATCACGATAATCTTTTTTGTGCAATAATGACGGCAAAAATAAGTTTATTTTTTAACATTTTTAATTTTTTTTATATATTTATAGAATATGAAAGGGTACAATATCAAAAAAATTTATAAAGAGATTTTGTTTAAAAATTTAAAATATTACAAATCATTTAACAAAAAAATATGTGCTATGGTAAAAGCTGATGCCTATGGTCATGGTCTTTGTGAGATTGTTGATTTACTTAAAAAAGATGTGGATTATTTTGGAGTGTCAAATATTTTTGAAGCATTAAAAATTAGAGAAATTTCAAAAAAATCAAAGATTCTTATTGTTGGTAAAGTGTTTGATTTTTCTAAATGTAAAGATAATAACTTGGAATTTATGGTTGAAAATGTTAGAGAGATAGAATTTGTAAATAAGATAGAATGTGAAAAGTTAATGCATTTAAAAATAGATTGTGGAATGAATAGATACGGAGTTAAAGAAGAATGTGAATTAAAATCAATTAGGGAATTATGTGAGCATAATAAAATTAGTTTTAATGGTGTTTTTACGCATTTTCCTTATCTTTCAAATAAAAAAATTACTAAAAATAATTATAATAATTTTTTAAAAAAAATAAAAATATTAGGTAATTTGTCTAAAAATATTATTCATTTTGGTGGAAGTAATATAATTAATTATGATTTTAATTATGATATGATACGAGTTGGTATAGGATTATATGGGTATGAAAATATAAACGTTGTACCTATTATGAAAATTTTTTCAAAAGTCCTTGATATAAAAGAAATTAAGAAAGATGGATATTTGGGTTATAATTATGAATTTAAATCAAATAAAGATACAAAAATTGCGATTTTATCAATTGGATATGGTGATGGACTTTTGAGATTAATGAAAGATGAGTTTGTTTTTATTAATGGAAAAAGATGTAAAATAATTGGAAATATTTGTATGGATGTATGTTTTATTGAAATAAATAATATTGAACTGAATATAGGTGATTATGTTGAAATGGTATGGAATGTTGAAAAAATCGCAAAAAAGTCAAGAACCATTCCTTATGAAATATTGACAAATTTTTCCAAAACAAGATGTGAGATTGAAATTGTTTGATATTTTTTTTAAGTTATGTTATCATAAATTTATGAGAGTAGATTCAGGAATTTATAAAGGAAGAAAATTAATAGAAAATAAGTATGATCATATAAGACCAACTACAGATAAAGTTAGACAGGCTTTGTTTACGAAACTTCAACTTTTTATTCAAGATAAAAAGGTTTTAGACCTTTTTTGTGGAACAGGTGCTATAGGGATAGAGGCATTAAGTTGGGGTGCAAGTGAAGTTGTTTTTGTAGATAAAGATATAAGAAGTGTAAAGATGACTAGAGAAAATTTAAACAACTTAAATATCAAAGCAAAAGTACTTCATTCTCCTTGTGAAAGTTTTTTAAATTTTTGTAATCAAAAGTTTGATTTAATAATTTTGGATCCACCATATAAAAGTGGGTTATATGAGAAAGTTTTAAACAAAATATTTGAAAAAGAAATATTAAGTGAAGATGGTATAATTGTGTGTGAGCATGCAAAACTTGATACTTTTGATTATTCTCCATTTTTTGTTTTTGATCAAAAAAATTATGGAAATATAACATTAACATATTTAAAATATCACGAATAGTGATATTTTTTTATTTAACATAAATAGATATTTTTGCATATAAAACTTTGTACGGAGGAAGAATATGTGTGGAATATCTGGTTATATTGGAAAAAATAATGCAACAAAAATATTGGTTGAAAATCTTGAAAAATTAGAATATAGAGGATATGATTCTTCAGGGTTATGTTTATATAAAAATAAAGATTTTAAGGTTATAAAAAGTCTTGGAAGTATTTCAAAATTAAAAGAAAAAGTAAAAAATATTGATGAAGATTTTGCAATAGGAATTGGTCATACAAGATGGGCAACACATGGAAAACCAAGTCAAAAAAATGCTCATCCTCATTTGTCTAATAATAAAAAAATTGCAGTTGTACATAATGGGATTATAGAGAATTATAAACAGTTAAAAAATCAACTTATATGTGAAAATTTTTTCTTTAATTCTGATACAGATACTGAGGTGATTTCTAACTTACTTGAAAAATATTTTAGAACAAATTTTATTGAAACAATCAACATAGTTTTAAACAAACTTAAAGGAAGTTTTGCTCTTGCAATTTTAAATAAAGATGAAGATAAAATTTACTTTGCAAAAAACAAAAGTCCACTTTATATTGGGATAGGGAAAGATGAAGTTCAGCTTACTTCTGATATATCAACATTCTTTGGAAAACTTGAAAGTTACATAATATTAGAAGATGGTGAATTTGGAAGTGTTTCTAGTAAAAATATCGAAATTTTTGATAAAAATATGCGAAAAATTAATAAAAAACCTATAAAATTAGAAAAAGAATATAAAAATACTTGTTTATTAAATGAAAAATATTATATGTCAAAAGAAATAAATGAGATACCGAATGTATTAAAAAATGAATTAATTTCATTGAATAATTTAAAAAATAAAATTGATAAAAATTTATTTTTAAATATTAATTCTATTGAGATTATTGCTTGTGGAACTGCATATCATGCAGGGCTTATGGGAAGTTATTTTATTGAAAAAAATTGTCGTATACCTTGTCACGTTTTTATAGCTAGTGAATTTAAATATTCAAACCCTATTTTATCCAAAAATAATTTGTATGTTTTTATTAGTCAAAGTGGAGAAACTGCTGATACAATTTCTTGTGCCGAACTTGTTAAAAATTTTGGTTGCAAAACTCTTGCTTTTACTAATGTTGAACATTGTACACTTAACAATATTGTTGATTTTGTTATTCCAATTTGTGCAGGAAAAGAAGTGGCTGTAGCTTCAACAAAAGCATTTACTTGTCAAGTATTTGCGATGTTGTTTTTTTCTCATATTTTAGCAAATGATTATGACGAATTTTATATTAATAATAAAGATGTTATTGATAATTTTTATATAGAAAATTTATTAGGTAATTTTTATACTGAAATACTTAAATTTAATAAAATATTTTTTGTAGGAAGACAGGGGGATTATTATTCTTGTAGTGAAGCTAGTTTAAAACTAAAAGAGATAACTTATATAAATTGTATGGCTATTTCTGCAGGGGAATTAAAACATGGTTCACTTGCATTAATTGATGGAAGTACTTTGGTTATAGTTATTTGCACAAACGGCTTAATAAAAGAAAAAATAAATAGTAATATAGAAGAAATTCTTGCAAGAGGTGGCAAGGTTGCTCTATTTACTATTTTTGAAAAAGAAGATTTTTGTGATGTGGATTACTATTTTAAACTAAAAAATTATAATGATGAATTTAATTTAATTTCATCAATAATTCCATTTCAACAACTAGCATTTTATGTAAGTTTGGAAAAAGGGTATAATCCTGATAAACCAAGAAATTTGGCAAAATCAGTTACAGTTGAATAAAAAAAGTAGAGAAAATCTCTACTTTTTTGTTTAAATTGTTGGAATAAAGTTTTGGAAAATAATATTATCGCAATGTTTAACGATATGCATATATTCATCTTGACTATTTATTGTCCAAGCAAGTAATGGTAAGTTTTTGTATTTTTTTACATATCTATTTGGTAAATGTTTTGCTTCATAAGAAATAAAGTGTGGTTCGCTATATTTTTTGTTTAACATCATTCTTTTTGCTAAAAACTTTTTAAAGAAAGTGAGTTTGCTATTTTTTAAGTAACCAGCAAGTTGACCTCTAATCATATGAGGGGCATGATTTTTGATATAGTTTAATGCAAGTGGGTTAAATGATTGAACAGCATATTCACCTTTATATCCTTCCATTATTTCAATAAACCTTTTTTCTAGTTCTCCAACTTTATCATTATTTTTAATTTCAATCAAAAGAGGAACTTGACCGTTTACAAACTCTAATACTTCTGTTAATGTTGGGATTTTTTCTTCAGAATTGTTCAAATGGATTAATTCTAAATCATTTTTTGTTAAAAATTTAATATATCCATCATTACCAGTCATTCTAGAAAGTGATTCATCATGAAAAACGACAACAGTTCCGTCAGAAATTAAACGAACATCGAGTTCGATAGCATAACCTTTTTCAATTGCATTTTTAAAAGCTGCAAGTGAATTTTCTGGTGCGTTTTTATCATGAAAACCTCTATGAGCAATTGGTGTTTCAACAAGCCATGTCTTAAATAAATCCATCGAATTATCTCCATTTTTATTAGTATTTGTTATAATTTGTAACATTATAACATATAAAACTAAATTTTTCAACTCTTTATATTATATTTCAAACTTTACTTGATTATTTATTTTTTTTTCTTTATAATAAAAAAGACTTTATTTAAGGAGTATTTAAGTGGATAGACTTGATAAAATTAGAAATTTTTGTATTATTGCTCATATAGATCATGGAAAGAGTACTCTTGCTGATAGATTGATTGAACTTGCAGGTTTTGTTTCAAAAAGAAATATGCAAGCTCAACTTTTAGATAGTATGGAACTTGAAAGGGAAAAAGGAATTACAATAAAACTTACTCCAACTCAACTTTTATATAAGTATAATAATGAAGATTATATATTAAATTTAATTGACACACCTGGACATGTTGACTTTACATATGAAGTTTCAAGATCTCTGGCAGCATGTGAAGGTGCTTTGCTTTTGGTCGATGCTTCTCAAGGAGTTGAAGCTCAAACATTGGCAAATGCATATCTTGCTATAGATAATAATTTGGAAATCATTCCTATTATTAATAAAATTGACTTACCATCAGCTAGACCAGATGAAATAAAACAAGAAATTGAAGAGGTTATTGGTATTGAAGCAGAAGATGCGCCATGTATTTCTGCTAAAAATGGAATAAATATAGAAAGTGTATTAGAAGCTATTGTAAATAAAATTCCTGCTCCAAAAGGGAATAGTGAAGAAAAACTTAAATGTCTTATATTTGATAGCCATTATGATAACTTTAAGGGAGCTATTTGTCTTATTAGAGTGTTTGATGGAAGTGTTAAAGTTGGAGATAAGATTTTAATGATGCAAACAGGTAGCGTTTATGAAGTTACAGAGGTTGGAATTTTCTTACCTTCAACAAAAGCTGTAGATGTATTAAAAGCTGGTGATGTTGGATATATTGCTGCATCAATTAAAAATATTTCAGAAATTAAGGTTGGTGATACTATAACCAATGCAGAAAAACCAGCAGAAAAACCTTTAGATGGTTATAAACAAGTTCAATCTGTTGTTTTTTGTGGGATTTTTCCTGTTGATGGTGCAAAATATAATGAACTTAAAGATGCATTAGAAAAATTGAAGTTAAATGATGCAAGTTTGCAATATTCACCAGAAGTTTCTCAAGCATTAGGTTTTGGTTTTAGATGTGGTTTTTTGGGATTATTACACCTTGAAATTATAACAGAAAGAATTGAAAGAGAATTTGATTTAGATATTATTACAACATCTCCAAGTGTATCTTATAACGTTTACAAAACAAATGGGGAAATGATTGAAGTGTCTAATCCAGCAAACTTACCTCCAACTGTTGAAATTACAAAAATTGAAGAACCTATTGTTAAAGTAAGTGTTTTCACACCACCTGAATATGTTGGTGCAGTTATGGAACTTTGCCAAGAAAAGAGAGGTGTTTACAAAGATTTACAATATTTGGATAAAAAGAGGGTTGAACTTAAATATATTTTACCATTAGGTGAAATTATTTATGATTTCTTTGATAGTTTAAAATCAAGAACAAAAGGTTATGCAAGTTTTGATTATGAAATTTCAGGATTTTTAGAAAGCGATTTAGTTAAAGTTGATATGCTTTTAAATGGAGAAAAATGTGATGCTTTATCACTAATTGTTCATAGAGAAAAGGCATACAATAGGGGAAGAATGGTTGCTGAAAAGCTTAAGAAAATTATTCCAAGACAAATGTTTGAAGTTCCTATTCAAGCATGTATCGGAAACAAGGTAATAGCAAGAGAAACTATCAGTGCTATGAGAAAAGATGTTCTTGCAAAATGTTATGGCGGGGATATTTCAAGAAAAAGAAAATTGTTAGAAAAGCAAAAAGAAGGAAAGAAAAAAATGAGAAAGATTGGTTCTGTTGAAATTCCTTCTGAAGCATTTATGAGTATTTTAAAATTAGATGAAGAATAATATGAAAGAATTGTCAATTTATATACATATACCTTTTTGTGAACAAAAGTGCATTTATTGCGCTTTTGTTTCTTATTGTGTGAATAATGAAATAAAAAATAAATATTTTCAAAATCTTAAAAAAGAAATTCAAGAAAGAAAAACAGATAGAGAGATATCTTCAATATATATTGGAGGAGGAACACCTTCTTGTGTTGATGCAAAATATATAAAAGAAATTTTAGAAGAAGTTTATGCAAATTATAATTTAAAAAAAGATATTGAAATCACAATAGAATGTAATCCAAATTCAGTTGATGAAGAGAAGTTAAAAGTATATAAAAATATAGGAATAAATAGAATAAGTTTTGGAGTTCAATCTCTTGATAATGATACATTAAAAAAACTAGGAAGATTACATAATAAAGACCAAGTTGTTTGTGCGATAAACAATGCAAAAAAGGTTGGATTTAAAAATATTTCTGTTGACTTATTATTAGGTTTAGAAAATCAAAACATACAAGATTTTGAAAAACAATTACAAGAATTAATTGCTCTTGATATTACTCATATTTCTGCATATATGCTTGAAGTTGAAGAGGGCACAAAACTTTTTTCTATGGTAGAAAATAAAGAGATAAATTTACCAATTCCTGAAAAAACTATTGAAATTTACGAAAAAACAGTAAATTTTCTTAAAAAAAATGGATTTTTTAGATATGAAATATCAAATTTTTCAAAAATAGGTTATGAAAGTAAGCATAATATTAACTACTGGAAATGTAATGAATATCTAGGATTTGGAGTTGCTGCTTATTCATATTTTGAAGGTTATCGTTTTTCAAATTCAATAAATTTTAATGAATATGAAAACAAAGAAAATCTTTTATATGAAAAAATTGATAATAGAGAAAGGATTGAAGAACTTATAATGCTTGGATTAAGATGTAAGTTTGGATTTGATTTTAATGAAATAATTAAACTTGGTTATGATATTTTTTTAAATGATAATTTTAAGAAATATCTTGATAAAAATATACTTATAAAAGAAGGTAATTGGATTTATTTAAATCCAGATTATTATGGGGTAAGTAATAGTATAATTTGTGATATATTACCATAATAAAAAAGTTGTGAAAAACACTTGATTTTATTTTTTATATGTGATATATTAGTAAAGTAATTTTACTTGACGAGGTTGATTATGGACGAGCTAGATGAAAAAATTAGAATGATTGAACTTTATGATATTTATGGAGGTTTAATCAAAAGTAAACAAAAAGAAATATTAGATGATTATTTTGATTACAATATGACTTTGTCAGAAATTGCAGAAGAAAAAAACATTTCAAAACAAGCAGTTTATGATTTAATAAAAAAGAAATGTGATGTACTTGAAAATTATGAAAAAGTTTTAAAATTATTAGAAATAAAAAATAATATAAATGTTTGTATTAAGAATGTTAAAGATAATAATTTTAAAAAGGTAGAAGAAATTTTAAATAATATTTTGGAGGAAATTTAATATGGCTTTATTTTCTTCATTGTCTGAAAAGTTCAGTCATATATTTTCAAAGTTAACAAAAAGAGGAAGACTTACAGAGCTTGAAATTAAAGAAGCTATGAGAGAAGTTAGAATTGCTCTTTTGGAAGCTGATGTAAATTATATGGTTGCAAAAGACTTTGTGAAAAAGGTTTCTGAAAAAGCTGTTGGCGAACAAGTTTTAAAAAGTTTAACTCCTGGACAACAAGTTATTAAGATTGTTAAAGATGAACTTGTGGAACTTATGTCTTCACAAAATCAGAAATTGGAAGTTTCTCCTGCACCACCAACTGTTATTATGATGTGTGGTTTACAAGGTGCTGGTAAAACAACTATGTGTGCAAAACTTGGGGCACACTTGAAAAAATCAGGTAAAAAACCATTGCTTGTTGCATGTGATATTTATAGACCTGCTGCTATCAATCAATTGCAAGTTGTTGGAAAGCAAGCAAATGTTGAAGTTTTTGAAAAAGGAACTCAAAATCCTGTAAAAACTGCAAAACAAGCTATAGATTATGCAAAAAAACAAGGTTTTGATACAATCATTGTTGATACTGCAGGAAGACTTCATATCAATAATGAATTGATGCAAGAATTAAAGGATATCAAAAAGGAAGTTAAACCTACTGAAATTCTTTTAGTTGTTGACTCAATGACAGGTCAAGATGCTGTAACAGTTAGTGAAAGCTTCAATAATGACCTTGATATCACAGGTGTAATTTTAACAAAATTAGATGGTGATACAAGAGGTGGTGCTGCTCTTTCAATTAAAGCAATCACAGGAAAACCAATTAAGTTTACCGGCGTTGGTGAAAAAATTGGAGATCTTGAACCATTTTATCCAGATAGAATAGCTAGTAGAATCTTAGGAATGGGTGATGTTTTAACATTGATTGAAAAGGCTCAAAATGCTGTAACAGAAGAAGAAATGAAAAAACTTGAAACAAAATTTAAGGAAAATTCATTTACTTTTGAAGATTATTTAGCTCAAATCGATAATTTTAAGAAAATGGGCTCAATAAAAGATGTTCTTTCAATGATTCCAGGAATATCTGGGAAAATTAAAAATTTGGATATTGATGAGAATCAAATGATAATCAATAAAGCGATTATCCAATCTATGACAAAAGCTGAAAGACAAAATCCTGAAATAATTAAATCAAGTCGTAGAAAAAGAATTGCTGAAGGAAGTGGAACTTCAATTCAGCAAGTTAACCAATTATTAAAATCTTTTGAACAATCTAAAGAAATGATGAAACAATTGAAAGGAAAGAAAGGTTTAAGAGGGTTATTTTAATATCAATTAATTTGATATATCATTGTTTTAAATAAAACAATTTTATATAATATTTTATAAAAGGAGAATAAATCATGGCAGTAAAAATTAGACTTACAAGAATGGGATCAAAAAAATCACCTTTCTACAGAGTTGTTGTTGCTGATTCAAAATCACCAAGAGATGGTAAGTTTATTGAAATCTTAGGAACATACAATCCACTTACAAATCCAGCTCAAATTAAAATTGATAATGAAAAAGCTGTTGAATGGATTAGAAAAGGTGCTTTACCTACTGAAACAGCAAAGTCTATTTTAGTTAAGAGTGGTGCGATTGAAAGTAAATAAAAAGGAGCGTTTTTATGGTAGAACTTGTTGAATATCTTGTTAAGCAACTTGTTGTTAATGAAGATGCAGTTAGTGTTAAAGTTGACGAACATGATGATGAAGTAACTGTTCATATTACTGTTTCTAGTGAAGATATGGGAAAAGTAATTGGAAAGAACGGTAGAGTCGCTAGTAGTATTAGAACTATTGTTCGTTCAATTTTTGCTAAAAATAGAAAAAAGATATATTTAAAATTTGGGGAATAAATGAATCTTATTGCTATTGGAAAAATTGTAAAACCGCAGGGTATCAAGGGTGAGGTTAAAATAAAACCTTACACTGATATACCTGCTGTTTTTGAAAATAATACTATTTTCTTGTTAGGAAAAGGTTATGATGTCGAAAGATATTCTTTTAGACAAGGCTTTTATTATGTGAAGTTCAAACAAGTCCTTGATAGAAATATGGCTGAAAAATTGAGAAATTTGGAAGTTTGTATTGAAAGAGAGATTTTGAAAAAATTAAATAATGATGAACTTCTCATTGATGATATTATAGGAATGGTTCTTTTTGATACTGAAGGAGAACTTGTTGGACAAATTATGGATGTTGAAGATTATGGAAATGGTTATATTTTGATAATTGAAGAAAACAAAAGACTTGTTCAAGTTCCTTATGTTGATGGAGTATTTAATCAAACTAAAGAAAAACTTATTGTGAACAGAAAGAAATATGAGGAGGTTAGGTACGATGGTTAAAATTGATATTTTAACATTGTTTCCAGAAGCTTTCTCTGCTTTAAATACAAGTATTTTAAAAAGAGCACAAGAAAAAGATATAATTCAAATTAATTTGATAAATATCAGAGATTTTTCAAAAAATAAACATAAAAAATGTGATGATACACCATTTAGTGGTGGTGCAGGAATGCTTATGACTGTACAACCAATTTATGATGCGATTATGTCTGTAAAACAAGATAATAGTGTGATTATTATACCAACACCAACTGGTGAGGTTTTTAATTCAAAATTATCAAAGTCTTTATCAAATTATGAACATTTGATTTTTGTTTGTGGACATTATGAAGGTATTGATGAAAGAGTTTATGAAATATTTAATCCAATTCAAGTTTCAATTGGTGATTATGTTTTAACAGGAGGAGAAATTCCTTGTATGGCAATTGTTGATTCTCTTTGTCGATTTATACCTGGAGTTCTTTCAAAAGATTCACTTAACGATGAGAGCTTTTCTAATGACACTCTTGAATATCCACAATATACAAAGCCTAAAAATTTTATGGGATATGAAGTTCCAGAAGTTTTATTTTCAGGTAATCATGCTGAAATTGAAAAATGGAAAAAAATGAAAAGTTTAGAAAAAACTTTAAAAAATAGACCAGATTTAATAAAAAAAGACACTTTTTAGTGTCTTTTTTATTATTTTATAAACTTCTTGGTGAAATTTCACTCTCTAAATCTTGTTCTAAAGGTTTAAATCTTTCATTATCTTTTTGAACTAAAATTATCTTATCTTCAGCATTTTCTTTTAAATTATGTTTAACAAATAAAGGAGAGAATCCTGATAAATCTAAACTTTTTTCTAGGTTCTCCTCAAGGAACCATTTTTTATCACGACTTTTAAGAGCATAGATATATAACAAACTTGCAATACCATCATTTTTTAAAACATCAGAAATTGATGCTTTTATTTTTTCTGCCATATCAGTATCCATTGCATAATCAATATCTGTGTATTCTTCATATAAATAGTATCTTAAAATATTTGATAAAATCACAATATCTTTATCTTTAAATTCAGAATTTAATTCATGTGCAGAACATAATTTGTGTTTTACAGGTTTGCTTAATTTAAACAATCTATCTTGCAATGCTGCATAACTTCTGTCGCTTTTTAAGAAAGGATTGTTTGCTATAAGATTTTCTCTTTTTTGAAGATTCATTTCTTCAATAAGATTACCAAGTTTTTCAGAATTTAATTGGTCATAAGGTAATGTATCTAAATAACTATATATTGAATCATAAAACATTCTAGTATCAGGTTTAAGATGTTCTCTAATTTTTAAATATAAAGTTTCATCAAAGAAAGTTGGAATAGAATAAAATTGCAAATATTCTTCTCTTGTTAAATATTTTACAGCAGTTTCTTTAAGGTCGTAGTTTAACATTGCTAAAGAATTTATATCAAAAGTTTCAACAGATTTTGCGCCAAGATAAATTGCATTAAGAGCATGGTCTCCACTAGCTGTTGGAACTAAGATATCTTTTCCTTTAAAAGATGGGAGTCTAAGATAATAATTTAAATTTTCATTTGTTGAAACATACAAACTATAACAGTTAGCTGTTAAACTACCTTCACTGTCAATAAAACGAAGTTTATTTGTTTTTAAAATCTTTCTTGCAAAAGAAATCTTTTTTTGAATATCTGGATTTGTAATCATACAATTTCTCCTTAACTTTATTATAAGAAAAATTATGCAAAAAGTCAATATTGATTTATTTATATTTAGATTTTTTAGTTTGTAAAAATTGTTTTATATGATAAAATATAATAAAGGTGAAAATATGAAAATAAATTGGTTTCCAGGTCATATGACCAAGACATTAAAAGATATTCAAGAAAAATTAAAAAATGTTGATGTGATTATTTATGTTTTAGATGCAAGAATTCCACTTTCTTCATTAAATCCAAAGTTGAATAGTTTAGCGCAAAATAAACCTACTCTATATGTTTTTAACAAATCTGATATGGCAGATAAAGAAAAGTTGCAAAATATATGTCCAAAATTTAAAAAGGACGAATGTGATTATGTAGTTTTAAATAGTACTCTTTCTGGAGTATCAAAAGTTATTGTTTCAAAGGTGAAAGTTTTAGCTTCTGCAAAAATTGAAAAGTATAGAGCAAAGGGGATTAAGCCAACTATTAGATGTATGGTAATTGGTGTACCTAATTCAGGCAAAAGTACTCTTGTTAACAACTTGTGTGGAAAGGTAAAAGCTGTAACAGGAAATAGACCAGGGGTTACAAGAGTTGGTCAATGGTTATCTATTGGAGATTGTATTGAAATTTATGATACTCCAGGTACTTTATATCCAAATCTTCAAAATCAAGATATTGCAAAAAAATTGGCACTTTTGGGTAGCATAAAAGATGAAGTTGTTGACACTTTTGAACTTGCTCAAGAGGGTATAAAAATTATGTTAAAATTATACCCAGAAAATATGCAACAAAGATTTCCTAATTGTGTAAACTTGGAAGATATAGCAAAACATAGAGGTTTCTATATTTCAAAAGGAGAACTTGATATTGATAGAGCATCAAGCGCATTTATTGATGATTTAAGAAAGGGGAGAATTGGTAATATAACATTAGATTGATATGAAGAGATTAAATAAAGAAAAAGGTAAAATTGGAGAAAAAATTGCAGAAAAATACCTAAAAACTCAAAAATTTACTATAATTTCTACAAATTTTTCAAATTATATTGGTGAAATTGATATAATTGCAAAAGAAAAAGATGTATATGTTTTTGTTGAAGTAAAGTCAAGAGAAGATTGTTTATTTGGTCGTCCATGTGAAGCTGTTGATAAAAGAAAACAAGAAAAAATTAAAAAAGTTGCAACATTTTATCTTATGGAAAATAAACTTTTTGATGTTGATGTTAGGTTTGATGTTATTGAAATTTTAGGTAGTGAAATTAATCATATAAAAGATGCTTTTTAGGGTAAAAATTTTGATTAAAGTTTTTGTAAAAAGTTGATAGAAAATACTTGCTTTTTTTTCTATATTATGTTAGTATATTCAAGACTTCGGATGGTCCTCTAAGATTTGATTTTATGAACATCTTGTCGAAAATCTGAAAAAAGGAGATAAGTCATGGCAAACATTGTTGACCAAATTGAAAAGGAAAACATGAAAGAAAACCTTCCTGAATTTTCTGTTGGTGATACTGTTAAAGTTTCAGTAAGAATCAAAGAAGGAGATAAGGAAAGAATTCAAGCCTTCGAAGGTGTTGTTATCGCTAGAAAAAATGGTGGCATTAGAGAAACTTTTACTGTTCGTAAAATTTCTTATGGTGTTGGTGTTGAAAAAACATTCCCACTTCATTCACCAAAAATCAGTGATATCCAAGTAGTTAGAAAAGGTAAACCAAAGAGAGCTAAACTTTACTACATCAGAGACCTCACTGGTAAAAAGGCTACAAAAGTTAAATCAGCTGATAATAACTAAAAAATTGAAATGTTTTAAACATTTCTTTTTTTTTATTTTATAGTTGACAAATTTCGTAAATATGTTAAAATATATAAGTATATATTTTTAGAAGGGGTCTAGTTTATGAGCGAAACTGTTGTTAATAAAGAAAATGAAATTGATGTTTTAATTAATAAATTTATTAATCGTAAAATCTTTGGTTTCGAAAATACTTCTTTTTTTGTTCCATTAAAAGAAAAAGGTCAAAGAGAATTAGTATATGATTGGGGTAATAGACCTGAAATTTATGATGACTTTTTGAAACACTATTTTGAAGATAAAAAAGCATTAGATAAATTTATTTCAGAAAAGACAAAACAAAAAGTTGATCATAACTTTATTTCTATATCAGGTAATGGTTTAGTAATTATGCGTCCTGATATTGATTTTATTCAACCTATTATAAAACTTGAAGATGACAGAGCATTTAATGTTTCTGATTATTTCAATTTGGTTTATACATATAGTGTCTTTAATGAATCTTTTGTTGAAAAATTAAAAGATTGTTATGCAGGTTCACTTGCTGAAGCTGATGTATTTGAAAATCTTGATGAATATATTAATGGAAAAAATCATCAATTCTTTAAAGATTTAAAAGATGTTGGAAATACTGCATTTATTACTTTGAATGATGATTTAAAAGTTTTTTATGAAGATTTAAAGACATTTGATTTTAGTAAAGAAATGACAACTCTTCCATCTTATAAGAAATGTTTAAATAGTTTAAATATTTTAAACATTCTTGCAAAAGATTTATTATTTGATAGATTAGACTTATATTTTAAAAATGAAAAAGAATTATTTGATGATAAATCAATGGAATTATTGTATAACAATCTTGCAAATACTTTGACAAGCTCAAATAATTTCCCAAGTTTATTTAATTTTATTGAATACAATTTAAAGGATATTAATAAAACTGTTATTGGAAATATTCAAAATTGTTTTAGTTTTGATAAAGAAAAAAATCTTTGTACTTTCTCAAATAAAGATTTCAAAAGGGTGATTACTGAAGAACTTACTCTTATGGAAAATGATGAAAGTTTTAATATAAAAGAACTTATTGAAAGCACTTTTAAAAGTCCAAAAGAAGCTGAAGAAGTTGAATTTATGTTTAATATGTTTATTGAAAACTTCAATAAAGCAAAAGAAAATGTAACAGCTGAATTGAGAGAGGTTGTTGAAGAACTTAATAAATCAGCTAAATTTGAAACAGAAATTGTTGATATTACTGATGAAAATAGAGATTTTGATCTTTTGAAAAAGACTTACGAAATTTTAGGAAAAACATTAAAACTTGAAAGAGTTTATGATGAATTTAGTACAGGAATTTTCTTCTATAATCAACTTGGAAATGAAGATAAGTTAACTCTTGTTGAAAAGTTTGAAATGATGGATTTTAAAGATTATAATGTTTCATTCCAAGAATCAAGTATTCAACCTTCAGAAAAGAAAGAAATTGCAACAAAAACTCAAATTGATAGTGAATTTTTAGATAATTTCTTTAAAAAAGATTTTGATGCTTATTTCTCAAAAGTTATTGGACAAAAAGATGCTATACAAGCGATTAGGGGTTGTATAGAAGATGTTTATCTCAATAGAGTACCAAGAAAACCATTAGCTTCATTGATGTTCTTGGGACCAACAGGTGTTGGTAAATCAATGACTGCTGAAATTATTGGAGAGTACTTGTTTGATGATAGAAAGAAAATTTGTAAAATTCAAATGCAACAAAATGCAGAAAAAACTAACTGGCAACTTATTGGAACACCTCATGGTTATGTAGGTAGTGGAAATAAACCTGAACTTATTCAATTTATTGAAGATAATCCAACTGGTGGTGTTATTGTTCTTGAAGAATTTGAAAAAGCTTCTGATGTTGCAAGAAGAGTATTTATGCAAATGCTTGATGAGGGTGAATTTACAGATGTCAATGGTGTAAAATATGACATTACTAATTTTGTTATCATTGCAACAAGTAATGCTGTTATTGATAAGAATGTTAGAAAAATTGGTTTCTCAAATGCGCCAGATGATATAAACAAAAATCAAGTTTCATTAAGAGATGCAATTGTTAATGCTGGTATTGAAAGAGAACAACAAGGTAGATTTGCTGTTCCTGTTTACTTCAAAGTTTTAAGCAAGGAAGATGTAAAACTTGTTGCAGACCAAATGTTGAATAATTATTTGAAGAATAAATCAGAAAATTGTAAAAATATTTTGGGATATAAAGTTAATTTTGTTGTTGATGATAGAAATAAATTCTGTGAATATGTTGCTGAAAATGCAACTTCTCCAGAAAGTGGTGCAAGAATGATTTTAGATTATATTAAGCAAATATTGGATTTCCCTGTAAATGCATTAATAAAACAAGGTAAGGAAGCTAAAAATATTTTAATTTCTGTTGTTGATGGTAAAATAGATGTAAAACAAATTTCAAAGAATAAAGCTCAAGAAATTGAAGCTAAAAACAATCCAAATGTTGATAATGCTAATTCTATAAATGGTAAATAAAAAAAGTAGGTGAAAACCTACTTTTTTATAATTTTTTTTAAGTGTACTATTTTTTTTTGATAAATATTTATTTTTTGATATAATGGAAAATATTGTGAGGAGTTTATTATGCTTTCAAAAATTTTAAGTTATGGATTACAAGGAATAGAAGGTTTTTTGGTTGAAATAGAAGAGGATATTACAGCAGGGCTTCCACATTTTGATATTGTTGGACTTGCTGATACTGCAGTAAAAGAATCAAAAGAGAGGGTTAGGTCTGCTATAAAAAATTCTGGACTTGAATATCCTACAAAACGTTATACCGTAAATCTTGCACCTGCTGATGTAAAGAAGGAAGGCCCTTTGTATGATCTTGGAATTGCAATTGGGATTTTGGTAGCAACAGGTCAAATTAAGAATAATAAATATAAAGATTTTATTATAATTGGAGAGTTATCACTTAATGGAGAAATTAAAAAAGTTAAAGGTGTTTTACCTCTCCTTATTAGTGCAAGAGAAAAGGGATATACAAATTTTATTATTCCAAAAGAAAATGAAAGTGAAGCAAAATTTATTTCAGGAATTAAGTGCTATTCTTTTTCAAATTTAAACGATGTTTGCGCGTTTTTGAAAGATGAAATACAACAAGAAGAAATAAAGATTTGCAACTTTGATGAAATAAAATATGAAGAAAAAAACTTTCTCGATTTTGAATTTGTTAAAGGACAATATAGTGCAAAAAGAGCTTTAGAAATTGCTGCTGCTGGAGGTCATAATATTCTTCTTATTGGACCACCAGGAAGTGGAAAAAGTATGCTTGCAAAATGTTTTGCAGGAATACTTCCAGAACTTACTTTTGAGGAAGCTTTAGAAATTACAAAAATACATTCAATTTCAGGTGAACTTGATTATAAAAAAGGAATTGTTTTTTCACGTCCATTTAGAACTCCACATCATTCTGCTTCTGCTGTTAGTTTAACAGGTGGTGGTGTTCATAGTAAGCCAGGAGAAATAAGTCTTGCTCACAATGGAGTTTTATATTTAGATGAATTCCCTGAGTATAGTAGACAGGTTATAGAAATGCTTCGTCAACCTATGGAAGATGGTTGTATAACAGTTGCAAGGGCAAATGCAACAATAACTTATCCGTCTTCATTTACATTGATTGCAAGTATGAATCCGTGTCCATGTGGAAACTATGGTTCAAAAGATAGAGAATGTAAATGTTCAGCGAGTCAAATACATAAGTATTTAGCAAAACTATCTGGTCCAATTATGGATAGAATTGATATGCATATTGAAGTTGATAATATTAGTTATGCTGATCTTAATAGTGATAGAAAAGAAGAAAAAAGTAAAGATATAAAAAATAGAGTTGACAAAGCTAGAAATATTCAATTAAAAAGATTTGAAAATTCAAAAACTTTTTGTAATGCAAAGATGAGTGTTATGGAATCTAAAAAGTTTTGTAAATTATCAAAAGATTGTCAACTTTTAATGGAACAAGCTTTTGATACTTTGAAATTAAGTGCAAGAGCAAATGATAGGATTTTAAAGGTTGCAAGAACGATTGCAGACCTTGATGGGGAAGAAGAAATATTACCTCGACATATTGCTGAAGCTATAAGTTATAGAACTTTGGATAGAAAATATTGGAGCGTTTGATGAAAAGAAAAATATTAATTTATTTAAGTTCTTTTAATCTTTCTATAAGTAAATTTAAAAAGATTTATGATTTATTAGAGGAAGGAGAATATAGTTTAGATTATCTAAAAAATAATAGTGAAATTAAAAACGTTTTAAAAGATGAATTGTATTCAAAATTTATTGAAAATTGTAACGAAAAATATATTGAAAATTATATTAAAAATTTATCATCACAAGATGTAAAAGTTGTTACAATTTTTGATGAAGAATTTCCTGAAAAGTTACTTGGTATTGATGATTGTCCTTTGGTACTTTATTGTAAAGGAAATATATCTTTATTAAAAGAACAAGGTATTGCTATTGTTGGAACACGAACTCCAACAAATTATGGTAAAATTATTACTGAAAAATTTTCAACTTTTCTTGCAGAAAATGGTTTTGTTATCATTAGTGGATTAGCTTATGGAATTGATAGTATTTCACATAGAAGTTGTTTAAAAGTTAATGGTAAAACTATTGCAGTATTAGGAGGTGGATTTAATTATATTTACCCATCAGAACATGAATCTCTTGCAAGGGAAATTGCAGAAAAAGGTTTGATAGTTAGTGAATATTCTCCATCATATAAATCAACAAAATATTCGTTTCCACAAAGAAATAGAATTATTGCTGGACTTAGTGAAGGTGTGTTAATTACTGAAGCAGGATTGAAAAGTGGAACGATTCACACAAAAGATTTTGCATTAGATTATGGAAAAGATATATTTGCTGTTCCAGGAAATGTTACAAGTTCATTTAGTGATTTACCAAACGAAATTATTAAAACTGCACAAGGAGAATGTGTTGTTTCTCCACAAAATATTTTAGATTATTATCATTTAAATTGTAAAAATATACCAAAAAAAGTCGTTCAATTAAGTTTTGAAGAAGAAATTTTGATAAATTTATTAAAAAATGGTGAGAAAGATTTGGAATTTTTGGCTGAAAATTCTAAAATACCATTAGGAAAATTAAACGGAATGTTACTTACAATGGAAATTCGTAATCTAATTACGAGGTTGCCAGGTGGAGTATATTCTATAAAGTAAAAGGAATTATTTATGAAATTAGTGATTATTGAAGCACCTGCAAAAAGAGATACTTTAAAAAAATATCTTGGTGAAGGTTATGAAGTTTTTGCTACAAAAGGTCATATTAGAGATTTACCAGTAAAATCTTTTGGTATTGATATGAATAAAAGTTTCGAACCTAAATATGAAATAATGGATGACAAAAAAGAACTTATTTCAACATTAAAAAAGAAGGCGTCAGATGCTGAGCAAATATTAATCGCAACCGACCCTGATAGAGAGGGAGAAGCTATATCTTGGCATATTGCTTATGTGCTTGGTCTTGACCCTGAAACAGAATGTAGAATTGTGTTTAATGAAATTTCAAAAAAAGCCGTAACAAATGCAATTTCAAAGCCAAGAAGTATTGATTTAAAACTTGTTGACGCACAACAAACTAGAAGAGTTCTTGATAGAATTGTGGGGTACAAACTTTCTCCAATTTTGTGTAAAAAAATTGCTCCAAGATTATCTGCTGGTAGAGTTCAATCTGTTGCTTTAAAACTTGTTGTTGATAGAGAAAAAGAAATTGAAAATTTTAAACCAGAAGAGTATTGGAATATTAGTGCAAATTTAATAAAAGATAAGATTGCTTTCAAGGCAAGTTTACATGCAAAAAATAATAAAAAAATTACTGTATCAAGTAAAGAAGAAACAGATCAAATTTTAAGTGATATAGAAGGTAAACCTTTTATTGTTAGTGAAGTTAAAAAATCTGCAACAAAATCTCATGCACCTGCGCCATTTACAACTAGTACTATGCAACAAGATGCACTTAACAAACTTGGTATGAGTTTAAAAAGAACAACAGCATCTGCTCAACAATTATATGAAGGTGTTGATGTTGCTGGGGAAGGTAAGATAGCTCTTATTACTTATATCAGAACAGACTCTGTTAGAGTTTCTGCTGATGCTCAAAATATGTGTTTAGATTATATTAAAAATACATATGGAGAAAAATATGTTCCATCAAAACCAAATGTATATCATACAAAAGATAATGCACAAGATGCTCACGAAGCGATTAGACCAATTTCAATGGCAATTAAACCAGAGAATGTTGAATCTTCTCTTTCACCTGATAATTACAAATTATATAAACTTATCTATGAAAGATTTTTAGCAAGTCAAATGGCTCAAGCTGAATATTCAAATGTTGCAGTAAAATTTGATGTTGATGCTTATACATTTAAGGTTAATGGAAAAACAATGAATTTTGCTGGTTGGACAAAAGTTTATAAAGCATATACTGAAGAAGAAAGTAATGATGTTTCAAAACTTCCAGTTTTAGAAGAAAAAGAAGAAGTTAAATGTGAAAAAATTACAACAGAACAAAAATTTACAAAACCACCTGCACGATACACTGAAGCAAGTTTAGTTAAGGCGATGGAAGAAAAGGGTATAGGAAGACCTGCAACTTATGCTGCAACAATTACAGTTCTTGCTTCAAGAAAATATACAGATAAAGAAAAGAAATTCTTGATACCAACAGAACTTGGAAGAAAAATAACAGAATATCTTGAAAAATTCTTTAATTCTGTTATCAATGTAAAATTTACAGCATATATGGAAAAAAGACTTGATGATATTGCTGAACTTGGAGAAGATTGGCATGAAGTTGTTGAAAGTTTTTGGAATGGATTTAAAGGCTTGCTAGAAAAATCAGATGCAAGCTCTGTTACTATGAAAACTGCACCAATTGAAACAGATATTGTTTGTGAAAAATGTGGTTCAAAAATGCTTTTAAGAGAAGGTAGATTTGGAAAGTTTTTGGGTTGCAGTAATTTCCCAAAATGTAGAAATATTAAACCTTATGAAACTGAAGAAAAGAAACCTGTTGGTATTTGTCCAGAATGTAAAAAGAATGTTTTTGCATTAAAGACAAAAAGAGGAAAAACTTTCTATGCTTGTGAAAACAGAGAAGGTTGCAATTTTATGAGTTGGGATATTCCTACTGGAGAAAAATGTCCAAACTGTAATTCATATTTAATTAAGAAAGGAAAATCTGTGATTTGTTCTTCAAAAGAATGTGGATATAAAAAAGAAAATTAAAATAGGTTATAGATTTCTATAATCTATTTTTTTTTAAAAAAATCGAAAAAATTATTAAAATTGTATAAAATTTATTAGTAGTTATGTTATAATATTATTTGTAAAAGATTAAACTTAAGTTAGGAGGATTATATGGAAAGTTTATTCCGTGGAACAACTATTTGTGCAGTAAAGAGAAATGGTCAAATAGCAGTTGCTGGTGATGGCCAAGTTACAATGCAAAATAGTGTAATTTTTAAAAATAATGCAGTAAAAGTTAGAAGAATTTACAATGGTAATGTTGTTACAGGTTTTGCAGGTTCTGTTGCTGATGCATTTTCATTATGTGAAAGATTTGAAGAAATGTTAAATAAATTTGCAGGAAACTTGATGAGAAGTGCTGTTGAACTTGCTCAAACATGGAGAGCTGATAAAGCAATGAGAAAACTTGATGCAATGATGATTGTTGCTGATAAAGAAAGAATTTTAATTATTTCTGGTATTGGTGATGTTATTGAACCTCAAGATGATGTTTGTGCAATAGGTTCTGGTGGAAACTATGCTTTAGCATCTGCAAAGGCTCTTATGCAAAATACAGATTTATCTGCGAAAGAAATTGCTTATAAATCATTAAAAATTGCTAGTGAAATTTGTGTTTTCACTAATGAAAATATTATTGTTGAAGAATTGTAATTGGAGGAAAGATTATTTATGAATTTAACACCTAAACAAATTGTTACTGAACTTGATAAATATATAATTGGACAAAACAAAGCAAAGAGAGCTGTTGCTATTGCTTTGAGAAATAGATATAGAAGAAGTAGATTAAAAAAAGAACTTCGTGACGAAATTACACCAAAAAATATCGTTATGCGTGGACCTACTGGGGTTGGTAAAACAGAAATTGCTAGAAGACTTGCAAAACTTGTTGGAGCTCCATTTGTTAAGGTTGAAGCAACAAAATATACAGAAGTAGGTTATGTTGGTCGTGATGTTGAAAGTATGATTAGAGATTTGGTTGAAGTTTCTATTCGTATGGTTAGAGATCAAAAGAAACATGAAGTTGAAAGTAAAGTTATGCCAACTGTTGATGCAAAACTTGTTGATGCTTTATATGATCTTAAAAAAGTTACAGAATTTGAAATTAATAAAGATGATATATTAAAAGGCTTGAAAGAAGGTCTTTATGAAAATGAAATTATTGAAGTTAATGTTTTGGAAAGTCCAAAACCTATGATTGCAATAGGTGGACCTGAACTTAATCTTGGTTCAATGTTTGATAGTTTGATGCCTCAAAAGAGAAAGAAAAAGAAAATGTCTGTTTATCATGCGAGAGAAACTATACTACAAGAAGAAAGCGAAAAAATGATTGATAACGATAATGTTAATGAAGAAGCTATTAGACTTGCTGAAGAAGAAGGTATAATCTTTATTGATGAGATTGATAAAATTGTTGGGAAAAGTCAAACATCTTCAAACCAAGATGTTTCAAGAGAAGGTGTTCAAAGAGATATTTTACCTATCGTTGAAGGAAGTACTGTTGCAACAAAATATGGTAATATCAAAACAGATTTCATTTTATTTATAGCAGCAGGTGCTTTCCATGTTGCAAAGATTGAAGATATGATTCCTGAATTGCAAGGTAGATTCCCAATTAGAGTTGATCTTCAAAGTTTAACAAAGGAAGATTTTAAACAAATTTTGTCTTCAACAAAAAATGCTGTTACTCTTCAATATGCTAGTTTGCTTAGAGTGGACAATATCGAATTGAGATTTACTGATGATGCATTAGATGAAATTGCAGAAATGGCAGAAAGAGAAAATGAAGTCGGAGAAGATATAGGGGCAAGAAGATTGCATACTATTTTAGAAAATGTTCTTGAAGATATTTCTTTTAATGCAACTGGAGAACACCCATTGCTTGAAGTTGTTGTTGATAGAACTTTTGTTCAAAACACATTTAAAGAAACAAAGAAAAAATATGACCTTAAAAAATATGTTTTATAAGGGTTGATAGATGAAATTTCAAAGAACAGAATTATTAATTGGAAAAGATGGTGTCAAAAATCTATCCAAAAGCAAAGTTGCTATAATTGGTATTGGAGGGGTTGGTGGCTATACAGCTATTACACTTGCTAGAGCAGGTATAGAAAATTTTGTACTTGTAGATTTTGATACCATAGATATAACAAATATTAATAGACAAATTATTGCAAACGAAAAAACTGTTGGTTTATATAAGGTTGATGTGTGTAAAGATATGATACTTGATATAAATTCAAATTGTAGTATAACAACTTATTGTCAAAAAATATCAAAAGATAATGTAAAAGAAATACTTAAAGATGTTGATATTTGTGTTGATGCTATTGATATGGTAACTAATAAAATAGAATTAATTGAATATTGTAAGTTTAATGATATTGAAATTATTTCTGCATGTGGAGCAGGGAATAGATACGATTATCCAAACTTTTATGTAACTGATATTTACAAGACGGCGGGTGATGGACTTGCAAAAATAATGAGAAAGAAACTAAAGGAAAAAAGAATTAAATCTTTGAAAGTTGTTATTTCAAGTAGTTTACCTGTCAAAACTAATTCAAAAGAAATTGGAAGTATAAGTTATTATCCTGCAGTTTGTGGTTGTGTTGTATCTTCATATGTTGTTAATTATTTATTAAATAAAAATTAAAAGGAGAAAACTATGGAAATTATAGGAAAAGAAGATTTTGATAGTAAAACCAAAGAAGGTATTGTGTTTGTTGATTTCTTTGCAACTTGGTGTGCACCATGTAGAATGATGTCAGTTGTTATTGATGATTTAAAAAATGAACTTGATGAAAAAGTGAAAATTTATAAAGTTGACGTTGACAAAAACGAAGATGTTGCAAAGTCTTTTGGAATTATGAGTATTCCAACTATGATAATATTTAAAGACGGCGAAATTAAAGAAAAACACATAGGTTTATGGTCAAAAGAAGAAATAAAAGATTGTATTAATCCTTTATTATAATAAATTCATAAATAAATTGTTATTATTGATGTTGACATTAAGCTAAAATCGTGTTAAAATAAAAGAAGTTAAAAGGAAAAATTTATGGAAAGAAAAATTTATCTAGATAATGCTGCCACAACTTATGTTTCTTCTGAGGTTTTGAATGAAATGTTACCTTGCTATAACATTTTATATGGAAATCCTAGTAGTTTACATAGTTTTGGTAGAGAAGCTGAAGCTATTGTAGATAGAGCAAGAGATAGAATTGCTTCTGCAATCAATGCAAAAAGCTCAAACGAAATTTATTTTACTAGTGGTGGTACTGAAGCCGATAACTGGGCAATAAAAGGTATCGCTCACGCTTATGAATCTAAGGGTAAACATATAGTTGTTAGTGCTATTGAACACCACGCTATTTTAGATTCTTGTGCCGAACTTGAAAAAGAAGGTTACGAAGTTTCTTATGTACCTGTAAATCCAGATGGTCTTGTTAATATTGCTGAACTTATTCATGCTATAAGAAGAGATACAACTTTGGTTTCTGTTATGGCTGTTAATAATGAAGTTGGTACTATTCAAAATATTAAGACTATCGGTAAACTTTGTCATGATTTTAATGTTATTTTCCATACTGATGCTGTTCAAGCTATCGGAGCATTAAAACTTGATGTTCAAGATATGGAAATCGATGTTATGTCAATTTCAGGACATAAGATTTATGGACCAAAGGGTATTGGTGCTTTATATGTTAGAAATGGTATTAAGATTGATAGTATTATTTCTGGTGGTAGTCAAGAAAGAAATAAGAGAGGTGGAACTTTAAATGTTCCTTCAATTGCTGGTCTTGGAAAAGCTGTTGAATCTGCTAATAAAAATCTTTCTGAAAATCAACAAAAATATAGAATTTTAAGAAAATATTTCCTTTCAAAATTAGCTGAAAATGTAGAACATTATCAATTGAATGGTCATGCTCATCAAAGAGTTCAAAATATTCTTAATATTTCATTCTATGGTATTGAAGGTGAATCTATCTTAATGCTTTTGGATTTAAAAGGTATTGCTGTTTCAACTGGTTCAGCTTGTACTTCAAAATCTTTATTACCATCTCATGTTCTTAAAGCTATGGGAATTGCTGATGAAGTTGCTCAAGGTTCTATCAGATTCTCTTTTGGTAAAAATACATCAAAAGCAGATATTGATATTGCTGTTGCAGAACTTGCTAAGATAGTTACTAAACTTCGTTCAATTTCACCACTTCAAGCAGGGAGGTTTTAATTATGTATAATAAAACTGTTATGGATAGATTTCAAAGTCCAAAAAATGCTGGATCTCTTCGTGGAGCTAATGCAATAGGTCAAGTTGGTAGTTCTTCTTGTGGAGATATTATGAAAATGTATTTCAAAATTAATGAAGAAACTTTGGTGGTTGAAGAATCAAAGTTTAAAACATTTGGTTGCTGCGCATCAATTGCTTGCACAGATGTTGCTTGTGATTTGGTTAAAGGAAAATCTTTAGAAGAAATCTTAAAAATTAACAGCAAACAAATTGCTGAAGTTTTAGGGGATCTTCCTGAAAATAAAGTTCATTCAACTGTTCTTGCAGAAGAAGCAATTAAAGCTGGCGTTGAAGATTATTTCAAGAGAAAAGAAAGAGCTGCAAAAAGAGCAGCTATGCTTGCTGAAGAAATGAACTCTGAACAAGAAGAACAAGAATAATAATAAAAAATGATAGAAATTCTATCATTTTTTTTTATTATTTTATAAATTTTTTAATAATTGTATAATTTTTTCATATTTGCAGACAATATTTAACAAGGAGGGGTTATGGATATGAAGGAATTTGCAATGCTTATGGGATTTGGTATTGGGCTTGTTACTGGTGCATTGATGTACAAATACTCTCAATGTACAAAGGATATTGTAAACAAAGGAGAACAAGCTGTTATAAAAGAAGTTGACAATATCAAAAAAGCAGTAAAGAAAGTTAATGAAAAAGAAAAAGCTGCAGAATCACAAGAATAATACAAAAAATAGAAAAGATTAACTCTTTTCTATTTTTTTAAATAAAAAAAGTGATTGAAACAATCACTTTGAAATATCAATAACTGGGCAACTTGCTTTGTTATAAAAAAACCAACTGCCTTACATAATTTTAACTCCACCAAAGCTACCTTATGGCACACCAACAAGACCTCTTAATGCTGCTTCCGTCAGGATCTGACATGGTTCAAGGGTGTTGATTGCATAAGACCTTGACTTCAACGCCAAAATTACATACTCATATTCAACTTTTTTATACCGAGGCAAATCGTCAATCCTGCTGTAGCGGATTGCAGGTTACAGGATACCGCTAACATCCCATCTAGCCCAGTGTTAACATTATAAAGTATTATTAAAAAAAAATCAACCTTATTTTGGTAATTTCATTAAAATTTATTTTTCTTTTTATGAATATTATTGTATAATTTTAGAGTAAACTAAAATTAATAATTACTTTAAGGAGGTCTTAATGGAAGAATATGATGAAAATAATTCAAATTCCAAAAGATTTTTAACTGCTTACAACAATATTGACTATTCAATTAGAGCAAAATATAATATGAATAGAAGTATGGGGTTTTCTGAGCTTATCAGAAAAGCTGTTGCTTTGAATTATGTTATTAGAAAATATGAAGATGAATTAATTGATTACGGAAGATTAAGAAATGCAATTATACATAATAATGAGGATTTTATAATTGCAGAACCTCATATTAAAGTTGTTGAAAAAATAGAAAAAATAGAAAAGATTTTGACAACACCACCAAATGCACTTGCAACTGTTTGTAGGAGAGATGTTTTGACTGCTGAAAGTACATTAACACTTAGAGAAATGATAAAACTTATATCTTCTTCAGGTTATTCAAATATTCCTGTTTATAGAGATAAGGAGTTAGTTGGGGTTGCAAATGGTAGAAAAATTTTACAATATCTAGGTAATGAACTTTTAAATAAAGAAGATGCAAATGAATTACTTGATAGTCAAAATATCGGTAATTTACTTGAAAATATGAGTGATAATCTTTACTATGAAGTTGTTCCTGCTTCTATTACTGTTGAACAAGCATTAAAACTTTTCCAAGAAAACAATAAACTACTTGTTGTACTTGTTACAGCAAAAGGTGGAACAAGAGAATTACCACTTGGAATTTTAACTGGATCTGATGTTATTACTATGAACAAAGTATTAGAAAATTCTTAAATAATACTTGACTTTTTTATACTATTATATTAAACTCTTCTTGTATGTAAAAACAAAAACGATGACGAAAGACACGGTTCTAATTTTCGTTGACTCATAAAGAGAATTGTCGGTTGGTGTAAGACAATGAGTAGATTTTAGAATTATCACTTTCATAGTTGCAACCTGAAATTTAGTAAGGCTTGTCGGAAGCTTACCGTTATAGAAGCGATTGTGTGATGGCACAATATAAGTTTACAAGTGGTGTTTTATGGCCGTGTTGGGTTTCTTGTAACTTGCACGGCTTTTTTTGTTTTTACTAATTTTTTATGGGAGGAAAAATTATGTATAAATCAGTTGACTCAAAATTAGATTTTATCAAAAATGAAAAAGAAGTATTAAATTTTTGGAAGGAAAACAATATTTTTAAGAAAAGTTTGAACAAAAATGAAGGAAATCAAATCTTTTCTTTTTATGAAGGACCTCCAACTGCTAATGGTCTTCCTCATATTGGACATCCTTTAACAAGAGCTATGAAAGATATTATTCCAAGATATAAAACTATGAAAGGTTTTTATGTTCCAAGAAAAGCAGGTTGGGATACTCATGGTCTTCCTGTTGAAGTTGAAGTTGAAAAACAACTTGGCTTAAATGGTAAACAAGATATTGAAAATTTTGGTGTTGAAAAGTTTATTGAACTTTGTAAACAATCTGTTTGGAAATATAAAGGAATGTGGGAAGAAATTACTGAAAGATTTGGTTACTGGGTTGATATGGAAGATCCATATATTACTTATGATAACAAATATATTGAAAGTATTTTCTGGGCATTGAAGGAAATGGATAAAAAAGGTTTGATCTATAAAGGTCATAAGATTGTTCCTTATTGTCCAAGATGTGGAACATCTCTTTCTAAAATGGAAGTTGAACAAAATTATAAAGTTTTGAAAGAAAAAAGTATTTTCGTTAAAATGAAGAGCTTGGAAGAAGATAATACTTATTTCTTAGTTTGGACAACAACTCCATGGACTTTACCTTCAAATATTGCAATTTGTATGAATCCAAATGAAGTTTATGTAAAAATTGAATATGAAGGTGTAAATTACATCATGCTCAAAAACTTAGTTTCAAAATTATTTGAAGATGGTACTTATACAGAAGTTTATTCAAAAACTGGTAAAGAATTTGAATATCAAAAATATGAACCATTGTTTGATTATGTAAAAGATACTGTAAAGAATGGTTATTTTGTTACTGTTGATGATTATGTAACTGTTGAAGATGGTACAGGTATTGTTCATATTGCTCCAGCATTTGGTGAAGATGACTATAAAGTTGGAAAAAATTATGATTTAACTTTCATTCAACTTATTGATGATGCTGGAAAATTTACACAAGAAGCAACAGATTTTGTTGGAATGGGTGCTAAGGAAGCAGACAAGTTTGTTATTGAAAAATTAGAAAATGAAAATAAAATGTTCAAAGTTTTATTATTTGAACACTCATATCCACATTGTTGGAGATGTAACACACCATTGCTTTATTATGGAAAAAGTACTTGGTTTGTTAAAACAACTGAAGTTAAAGATTTGATGGTTGAAAATAATAATTCAGTTTACTGGATTCCTGATACTATCAAAGGTGGTAGAATGGGTAATTTCCTTGCAAATAATATTGACTGGGGTATTTCTAGAAATAGATATTGGGGAACACCATTACCTTTCTGGGTTTGTGAATGTGGACATATTCATGTTGTTGGTAGTGTTGAAGAATTAAAGAAATTGTCAGGTGTTGAAGGGGATTTAGACTTGCATAAACCTACTCTTGATAAAATTACTTTCCCTTGTGAAAAATGTGGAAAGATGATGCAAAGAACTCCTGAAGTTATGGATTGCTGGTTTGACTCTGGTTCAATGCCTTTTGCTCAATATCACTATCCATTTGAAAATAAAGAATTGTTTGAAAAAACATTCCCATCTGATTTTATCTGTGAAGGTATTGACCAAACTCGTGGCTGGTTCTATGTTTTAATTGCAATTAATACAATTCTTTTTGGTAAATCACCATATAAATCTTGTACAGCTTTAGGTCTTATTAATGATAGATTTGGTCAAAAAATGAGCAAATCTAAAGGAAATGGTATTGATCCTTGGGACATTTTAAATAAAGAAGGTTCAGATGCTCTTAGATGGTATTTCTATTATTCATGTAATCCTGGACAAAGTATGTCATTTAATGAAGACAATCTTATAGAACTTCAAAGAAAATTTATGGGTACATTATGGAATATTTATGCTTTCTATGTGCTTTATGCAGAAATTGATCAATTTGACCCAACAAAATATGATCTTAAAGATTGTAAATTATCTTTCTTTGATAAGTGGTTATTGTCAGAATATAATGCTCTTGTTAAGAAAGTTACAGAATGTTTAGAAAAATATGATATGTTAACTCCAGCAAGAATTATCACAGATTTTGTTGATACTTTATCTAACTGGTACGTAAGAAGAAGTAGAGAAAGATTCTGGGGAAGTGAACAAACAGATGATAAGATTTCAGCTTACAAAACATTATATGAAGTTTTGGTTGGAACAATAAAACTTGTTGCTCCATTTGTTCCTTTTATTAGTGAAAAAATTTATCAAAATTTAGTAAGAAGTGTTGATGCAAATGCTCCAGAAAGTGTTCATCTTTGCTCTTATCCAGAATGTGATGAATCTATGATTGATGGAAAATTAAATGAAGGAATGGACAAAGTTTTAAAAATTGTTGTACTTGGTAGAGCAAGTAGAAGTAATTGTGGTGTAAAAAATAGACAACCTCTTTCAAAAGCTATTGTTTGTACTGCAAATAAATTAGAACTTGAAGAAGAATTGCAAAACCTTATTAAAGACGAATTAAATGTTGAAGATTTAGTAATTTTACATGATGCTTCTGATTATGTAAGTTATGAAATTAAACCACAATTAAAGACAATTGGTCCAAAATATGGTAAATTATTAGGAAAAATTAAAGAATTTTTAGCAAATGTTGAACCAGTTTCAACAGTTAAGAATGTTAGAAATGGCGAAAACTTAAAATTTGAAGTTGATGGAACACAAGTTGAATTAAGCGAAGAAGATTTGTTGATTTCTGTTAAAAACAGAGAAGGTTATTCTTCTGAAAGTGATGGTGAAATAACATTAGTACTTGATACAAACTTAACTCAAGAACTTTTAGAAAAAGGTTTTGTGAGAGAAGTAGTAAGTAAAGTTCAAAACTTAAGAAAAGAAAGTGGTTTTGAAGTTGTTAATCATATTGTTATTTCATTTAACTGTGATGATGAAACAAAAGTTGTAATTGAAAATTATAAAAATGTAATTCAAAAAGATACTTTGTGTGATGAAGTTAATTTTGATGGAAAAGGTGATTTTGTTACTCAACTTGAAAATAATGGAAAAACTATTGAAATTTATATAAAAAAGGTGTAAAAAATTGAGAATAGCGAATTCTTGGACAGATTATAAAGTAATCTCTACAGGAGATGGAGAAAAATTAGAAAAGTGGGGTAGAATTACTTTACTTAGACCAGATCCACAAGTTATTTGGCATGCTAAAAAGAATTTATTAAGTTTTCCAAATATAGATGCTCATTACTTGAGAGAAAGTAGTGGTGGTGGAAGATGGAAGTATCTTAATTCAATTCCTGAAGAATGGATAATTTCTTGGAAAAATTTAAAATTTATTATAAAACCTATGGGATTTAAACATACCGGACTTTTTCCAGAACAAGTAGTTAACTGGGAGATAATGGAAGATTTAATAAAGAATGCTAATAGAGAAATTAAAGTTTTAAATTTATTTGCATACACAGGTGGAGCTTCTGTTGCTTGTGCCAATGCAGGCGCAAAGGTTACTCATGTTGATGCAAGTAAAGGTATGGTTGAAAGAGCAAGACAAAACGCAAAATTAAATAATATTACAACAATTAGATATATTGTTGATGATTGTAAAAAATTTATTGAAAGAGAAATAAGAAGAGGAAGTTTTTATGATGCTATCATTATGGATCCACCAAGTTATGGTAGAGGTCCAAGTGGTGAAATGTGGAAACTTGAAGACAACCTTGCAGATTTTGTTGAACTTGCTTCAAAAGTTCTTTCTGATAAACCTTTGTTTGTTCTTATTAATTCATATACAACAGGACTTCAACCTACTGTTATTTCTAATATTTTGAAATCTTATTTTGGTTTAGATAATGTTGAAGCTGATGAAATAGGGCTACCAACAAATGATGGACTAGTTCTTCCTTGTGGAGCATCAGGTTTTAAATTTTGGAATTAAATTACAAAAAAAAGCATAAAAATTAAGTTTTTTATGCTTTTTTTAATTATTTTTATATGTTTTTTATTTAAAATAATTTTTTATTAAATTTATTAAAATAAAAATATGGTTTAAATTTATTAATTTAAGTTAATATCTTATTTGACTATTTTATTAGTCAATGATATAATTACAAAGGAGAAAAATTATGGAAAATTTAAATGTTTTATATGAAGATAATCAAATAATAGTTGTGATAAAACCACATAATATTCCAACGCAAGCAGATGAATCAAAAGATAAAGATCTTCTTAGTATGGTAAAAGAATATGTGAAAGTTAAGTATGAAAAGAAAGGTGAAGCATATATTGGTATGGTTCAAAGACTTGATAGACCGACAGGAGGTATTGTTGTATTTGCAAGAACATCAAAATCTGCAAATAGACTTTGTGAACAATTAAAAGATAATACTTTTCATAAAACTTACTATGCAATAGTTGATGGTGTTCCAAAACAAAAAACAGGTGTACTTGTGAATTATTTGAAAAAAGATTCAAAGACTAATAAAGTAACTATTGTGCCAGCATTAGAGAGTGGAGCAAAAAAAGCTGAACTTGAATATAAACTTCTTGAAACAAATGGAAAGGAAAGTTTGCTTGAAATTCAAATAAAAACAGGTAGAAGTCATCAAATTAGGGTTCAACTTTCTAATATTGGTTTACCAATTTGTGGTGATGCAAAATATAATAAAAATGTTAAAAACTTTTCAAATAATATGAGTTTATGGGCTGGAAAGGTGAATTTTGTTCATCCTGTTTCAAAAGATAAATTAGTATTTATGGTTTGTCCTGATACAACATCAACAGCTTGGAATAAATTTTATATTGATAAATATTTTACGAGGTAAAAATGTTAAAAAGAAATCAAATTGAAGAAAAGTATAAATGGGATTTATCAAATTATTGTAAAGATGAAAAAGATTTTTATGAAAGATTAAAAAAATTAGACAATGAAAAAGATAAAATAAAAATCTATGAAGGTAAATTGAAAGATGAAAATCAAATTTATGAATGTCTAGAACTTGAAGGAAAATTAAGTGTTGAGTTTGGACTTTTATATGTTTATGCTAACTTGAAATTAAAAGAAGATGGTGCAGATGATGTTGCAAATAAAATGTGTGAAAGTATTTCAAAAGTTGGAACTAATTTTGAAATTATTTCAACTTTTATTGATATTGAAATTTCAAAACTTTCAATTAAAGAATTAAAAAGATTGTCTTGTATTGAAAAATTTAAGAATTATAGAAGATTTTTTGAAGATGTTATTAAATCAAAAAAGCATATGTTAAGCAAGAAAGAAGAATTACTTATTTCTGGTTTAGGAGAGTTTTTGGGTGGATTTAGTGATAATTTTGATAAATTTTGTGACGTAGATTTAAGATTTGATGATGTAAAAGATAGTAAAGAAAAGACTTATACTTTAAATTATTCAACTTATCTTCAACTTGCTGAAAGTGAAGATAGGGTGCTTAGAAAAAATACTTTTGTAGGTATGAATGGTACTTTTGGTAAGTTTATAAACTTTATTGCAAATAATTATATTTCAGATGTAAAAGCTGATTGTTATTTTGCTAAATTAAGAAAGTTTAAATCAAAACTTGATGCTTCAATTTATAGTGAAGAAGCAAGTATTACTGTTTATAAAAAACTTATACAACAGGTTAGAGAAAATATAAGTTTAAATTATAGATATTTTGAAATTAAAAGAAAAATGTTAAACCTTGATAAACTTGCAGTGTATGATATTTTTGCTCCAATAACAAGTGATATAACAAAAAAATATACTTATGAAGAAGCGATTGATTTGATTATTGAAGCTTGTAAACCACTAGGAGAAGAATATTGTAATTTATTGAGAAAAGCTAGAGATGAAAGATGGATAGATGTTTATCCTAATGAAAATAAAGATACAGGTGCTTTTTCATGGGGTAGTTATGGTGGAAATCCTGTTGTGCTCACTAATTTTGTTGGGAATTTGGAAAGTGTATTTACACTTGCTCATGAACTTGGTCATGCACTTCATTCTTATTATTCAAATACAAATCAACCTCGTCAAACTGCTGGTTATGTAATATTTTTAGCCGAAGTTGCAAGTACAGTTAATGAAATGTTGCTTTTGAGATATTTGTTAAGTAAATCAACTTCAAATAATGAGAGAATGTATTATTATGATTATTTCTTAAAACAAGTTCGTTCAACAATATTCCGTCAAACTATGTTTTCAGAATTTGAAGAGAAAATACATTCTGCTTATGAAAATGATATTCCACTTACTAAAGATTTTTTATGTGATACTTATTCGAGTTTGAATGATTTTTATCATGGGGAAGATGTTGATATGCTTGAAGAAATGAAATATGAGTGGGCAAGAATTCCTCATTTTTATAATAGTTTCTATGTTTACAAATATTCAACAGGATTTATTTGTGCTGTGAATTTTTCAAAAGGTTTATTTGAGAATGTTGATGGAGTTAAAGATAAATATATAAAATTCTTATCAAGTGGTTCTGTTGATACTCCGATAAATATTTTGAAATTTGCAGGTTGTGATTTGGAAAATGATGAAATATTTAAGAATGTATTTGATTATGTTAATGAAATACTTGTTAACTGGGAAAATTTATTAAATTAATAAATATTCATAATATTGTATAAAAATAAACACATCAAAAAATATGATGTGTTTATTTTATCTTTTGTATTTCTTTGGTAAAAGTTTTAGTATTTCCTTTGTGATAAGAGGTAACCGCCAAGAAAGAAGAGTAAATTGCTGTTACATGTATTTCTTGTACAACAAAGGTTTTGACAAGGGAAACATGGCATTTGAGGTGGGACATTACAACAAGGGTTAAACATTAAATCGTTTTGACAACCATAGTTGTAAGGCATACATGAATAAGGCGGTGGGGAGAAACAATTACAATTCATACAAAAACTCTCACCTTGTTTGTATTGAGTGGTAAATCTCATGATATGCCTCCATTATCAGTGTATGTTTTTATTATAAAATTGTTACAAAAGATATGTCTTTTTAAATTAAAAAAATTGGTTGAATTATTAATAAATAATAAATAAATAAAAAAATAACAAAAAAATCCTATTTTTTAGGATTTTTTTTGCTTTTTTTATAAAATAATTTAGTTAAAACTTTTAATTGTAATGATAAAGAAGAAACATTTTTTAAGAAGTTAAATATTTTATATTGTTTGCCTACTATGTATTGAGGTTTGAGTTTTTTCTTTTCGCAAATTAATTCGATTTTTCGAATTGCGTATTCAGGGGACATTCTTCTTTTTTCTGTTTTTTCTGTTGGTTGAGTAGAGAGTTGAATTGAATCATTATATCTTGAATTTGTGTCATAAATTTTTACTCTATTTTTTGTGAAATTAGTTTTTATATCTCCAGGACAAATTGCTGTAACTTGAATGTCAGTTTGTGATAATTCCATTCTTAGAGCTTGTGAGAATGAACTTACTGCAGCTTTGCTTGAACAATAATATGCCTTAAATGGAACAGGGAAGAGTGCAGTAGCAGAACTTATCATAATAAGTTTTGAATTTTTATTCATAAGAGGAATGGCAAATTTACAAGAGTTAACGGTTCCCCAAAAGTTAACATCAAATTCTTTTTTTGCCATTTCTTCTGATAATAATTCTACGGCACCAGAGATTCCATATCCTGCACATGTGATAAGCATATCGATTTTGTTTTCTTTTCCAATTTCATTAAATATTTCTTTAAGTTTATTTGTGTCTGATACATCACAAACATAATCTCCAGAGTCTATTGAAATTGAAATGACTTTATCGCCTTTTTTTTCAAATGCTTCTTTTAAACCTTTTCCGATTCCACTTGATGCACCAGTAATAACGATTGTTCTTTTTTCTTTATTTTTCTTCATATTTTAATCCTTTAATGTATATAATAATATGTTAAATATTTGTAATTTTGAAAAATGAATTACATAATTTTTAATATTTTTACATTTTTATATTATATTAAATAAGACAAAAATATCAAAATAATTTGACTAGAATTTATCTAAATGTTAATATATTTAGTATAAAAAGGAGGTAGTTATGAGAAAAGCAAAGTTTTGGCTAATTCTTATATCAGGAATATTAAATTTGTTAACTTTTGCAACATATCTTTTAGTAGCTATCTTAGATTATGATGGTAAATCTTCAATATTATCTTTAATTTTAACATATGTGCCATACATGATTGGAATGTTGTTATCTTCAATTTTATTGTTTTATTCAATTGCGAATAAAGGAAAGAATTTTTCATCAAGAACAACTCAATATTATATTGGCTATTTATTAACATTGTTTTTAGGAAGTATTATTTCTTTCATATTATTGATTATTGCATCTTGTCTTTCAGATATTGTTGTAATGAATTCAAAAAGTGATATTTTGAGAGAACAAAGAGAAGAAAGAAGAGAGGAACTTAAAGAACAAGAATCTTTGGAAGAAAAACAAAAAGAAATTGCTCATTTAAGAAGTCTTAAAGATCAAGGAATAATTACAGAAGAAGAATTCAATGAAAGAATGTTGGATTTATTATAAAAATAAAAAGGAATGAAAATTCCTTTTATTTTTTTCTTATTTTTTTGAAAAAATCTTTTAATAATTGAGAACATTGTTGTTCATATTGTTCATCTTTTTCATATAATGTTTTATGGTTTAAGCGTGTTGAAGAAAGTATTAATTCTAAAAAATTTTGATCAGATGATTTTTCGCTTGCTCCGTATATTAATTTTTTTATTCTAGCATTTGAAATTGCACCTGCACACATTGGACAAGGTTCTAGCGTTACATATATTGTTGCATTGTCAAGACGCCATGATTTAAGTTTTTTACATGCTTTGTTTATTGCTAATATTTCAGCATGATATAAAGCATTTTTTTTTCGTTCTCTTTTGTTGTAAGCTTTTGCAATAATTTTATCATCTTTAACTATAACAGCTCCAATAGGAACTTCGCCATGCTTTTTTGCTTTTAAAGCTTCTTTAATTGCTATTTCCATAAAATTTTTCATAGTGTTATTTTATTATATTTTTTATTTTAAGTAAAGAGTTTATTTGTATTTTTATTTTTTTTGTTGTATAATTTAAATTATGGAAAAACAAAACGAAAATCAAAATGTATTTGACAGAAGAAATTTTTATAATTCAAAAGATGCAGGGTGGGCTTTTATCCTTGCATTATTTGTGCCATTTGCTGTGGCACTACTTGTAATGTTTATTGGTATGTATATTGGTAAAGTTGCAGGGGTTGAATTCGCTAATGATGACAATTATGCGCAAAAACTTTATGAAACTAAATATTGGTTTACTATACCTTATATGCTTTCAACTCAGGTTTCATTTATTTTAGTTTTCTTTTTGTATAATAAGAAAAATAATATATCATTTTCAGCATCAAAATTTTCTTTTAAAATAGGTTATAAAAATGCGTTATTATCTGTTTTTATGGGAATAGTTTGTTTTGCTGGTTTTGTTATGCTAATTTCTTGCTTTGATAGCCTTTGGGTAAAAATTGGACTTGGTTTAACTGAATCTCCACTTCCACTTGATACTTTTGGTTGGTTTGTGGTGAATTTGATTGTTCTTGGAATAATACCTGCTATTTGCGAAGAATTTGTTTTTAGAGGAATGATTTTTTCAGGACTTAGAAAAAACTTTTCATTAATACCTTCAATAATTATTTCATCTTTGTTCTTTGCATTTGTTCATACAAGTATCCAACAACTTGTTTACCCATTTGTAATGGGTGTGATTTTGGCATTGTTCTTTGAAAGAACTGGTTCTATATTTGTTGGAATTATTATTCATTTTACAAACAATTTTATTACTATTTTATTAACATATTTGCAAAATGTAACATCGCTAGATTTAACAATAAAAATTAAATGGTGGGTAGTTCTTATTGCAATTGCAGTAGCTTTGGTTGCTGGAGCAATTGTTTATATTATTGATAGATTTTATTTTAAGCATAAATCAAAAGAAGAAATTGAAGTTGAAAAGTTACCATCTTTTCCAGTTATGCTAGTTGTTGGATTGGTAGTTGGTGCGATGGTTGTTATATTAAGTACATGTTTGTAATATAATTAATATATCTAATCTCAGCTTCTAAAAGGAGTACTATGAACGAAGAAAAAAAGACAGTTTTTCGAGCAGATTTAATTTATTTTGTGATTATTTGTATTTTTGTTGGAATAAGAATTATGTCTGCATTTAATCTATTTAGTATTTTTGGGTCTTTTGCTAATTATATTTTTTCAATAATTGTTCAAATAGGTTTATTATTTCTTTTTCCTTTGTTTTTATTTTCAAAACTTGAAAAAAGAAAAGTTAAAGATACATTAAGTTATTTTGGTTTCAAAAAAATTTCATTAAAAGCAATTTTAATTTCAATTTGTATTGGTGTTTTGGTTTATATATTAAATGTTTATATTGCGAATTTCTTTCATTCAATAATAAGAATTTTTGGATACAATACTTCATCATCTTCTTTACCTGAAAAATATCCATTTTATTTGTTTATATTAAACATTATTTTTACAGCAGTTTTGCCAGGAATATGTGAAGAAGTTACTCATAGAGGAATGCTTCTAAAAGCAAATGGAAAACTTGGTATGAAAAAAGCTATATTAATTTCTGGGCTTTTGTTTGGACTTTTGCATTTAAATATTGAGCAATTTTTCTATGCATCAGTAATTGGGGTGTTTTTTGGATATGTTGCTTATATGACTAACTCAATTTATCCAACAATTATATTCCATTTCTTAAATAATGGAATAGGTGTCTTTATGGGTTATGCAACTGTAAAAGGTTGGAAAATTAGTAATTTCTTTAATTTTATTCCAAGTTACTTTTCATCAAATATTATGTTAGCATTTTTCTTCTTGATGATTTTTATAACACTTCTTGTTTTGTTAACAATTTGGCTTACGAAAGCATTAATAAAAGAAACTTTAAATAGTGATGTAAAAATTGCAAAAAGACAAATTTATAATGATTCTTTAAGACAAATTTATTTAAGTGAAGTTGAAAGATCAAAGCTTGAATTTATTAATGGAAAAGTAGATGATAATTTTGATCAGGTTTATGGACTTGAAGGTAAAATTGAAGATATTCTTTCAAAGAATATTCCGGATACTTTAAAAAGTAATTCAGAAAGTTTGGTTAAACCTAATTTTACAACAAAGTTACTACTTGTTTCTTCATTTGTTTTGATGATAATAATTACTATATTTACGTTTATTTGGGGGATATTGTAATGCTTTCAATAAACTTGATTTGTGTAGGTAACTTAAAAGAAAAATTTTGGAGAGAGAGTCAAGATGAATTTACTAAAAGATTATCTGCTTTTTGTAAATTAAATATTATTGAGATTAAGGAACAAAATTATCTTGAAAATATAGATTTAATTATTCAAAAAGAAAGTGAAACTATTTTGAAAAATTTAAAAGGATATACTATTCTTTTCGATGTTAAAGGAAAGACTTGTACTAGTGAAGATTTTTCTTTAAAAATAGATAAATTAACAAATGTATCAAGTGAGATTACTTTTATTATAGGTGGCTCATATGGAGTTAATGATGAAATTAAAAATAAGGTAAATGAAAGACTTTCTTTTTCATCAATGACCTTTCCTCACAATTTATTTAGGGTTATGGCGCTTGAACAAATTTATAGAGCTTTTATGATTAAAAGTGGAAAAAGTTATCATAAATAATAAAAAAACAAGATTTTTCTTGTTTTTTTTATTATTTATAGAAAATAAATTAAGTCGTTTCTATGTTGATAAGCATAGTTAACACATTTTTGATGTGCGCTATCAACCTTTTTTGTTCCATGAGTTTTTGAATTTAAGAAGTGAATACATGTATGTCCGTTTATTCCATCATAAATATATGAATTTCCATGAGGGTATCCGTTTATACTTGCTGCGACCCAAATTCCACTATTAATTTCAACCCAAACAGGGCGTCTATTCCAACTCCAAACGCCACCATAAATTTCTTTAAATATTTCAGCATTCGATTTATCAATTGGTTCAACATCTGCATGATTTGTTCCACCATTTCTTTGTACAAAATAAGTTAAACCAGAATAGATATCTATAACTTTTGTGTCTTTGTAAAGTGGAAATAATTTATTTACGATATCAAACCAATCTAAATTCAATGCATATGTTTTTTCAGTGTAATCAACTGTTATTTCTGTTTCGTAATAATTGTTAATTTCTTCTTGATTTGACTCTGTTAAATTTGTGTATTTTGAAAAAATTGGATAAGGAAAAATATTGACAAAACTACAACCAATTATAAGAAAAGAAATTGATAAATAAACTATAATTTTATACATGATATTATTGTGTAAAAATTTATTATTTTAATACTTAAAATTATTATTTATAGAATAAATTATATAATATTGAAGTAGAATAATATTGATAATGAAAAGTATTTTATTTAGTATATTTTTAATAGTTGGTTCTGTTATAGGTTCGGGGTTTTCTAGTGGAAAAGAAATGGTTGTTTATTTTTCTCGATTTGGGAAAATTTCTTATCTGTATATATTAATAACGTGTGTATTATTTGTCTTTGTTTTTTATATTTTATTAAATAATGCAGGAAAAGCTGAAAAAAAATTGAAAAAATCGTATATTTTAAATTTGTTGAATATTTTTATTTGTTTTATTTTTGCTTCGTCTATGTTTGCAGGTTTAAAATCTCTTATTAGTAATAGTGGTGCTATTATATATATAATTTTATGTTTATTTCTGGTTACATCATGTTTTTTTGTAACTATAATTGGTCTTGATTCTTTACAAAAAATAAACTTAATTTTAATGCCAGTTATTATTTTAATTTTTTTAATTGTACTTATTTATTGTTCTTCCCTTGAAGCTGTGCTTGGGGTGTATAAGTTAACTAAACTTGGAATATTTTTTAGTCCTTTATATGTTATATTGAATACTTCAACAGCTGGTATTGTTATTTCTAATTCTGGTAAAAACTTAACAAAAAAACAAACATGGATTGTAAGTATTATTTCTACTTCAATTTTGTCTGTTTTCTTGTTATTTGGAAATTATATTTTACAAAGAAATTTTCATAGTTTTGATCTTGATATGCCATTTTTGTATCTTGTTAATAATAGTTTAATTTTAAGTAATCTTATGAAATTTGTTATATTTGTTGGTTGTATTACTTCATTATTTTCTTTGTGTATAACTTTAAAAATATCTTTAAGTATAATTGTTAAAAAAGAGATTAGTACAGTTTTAATTACTGTTTTAGTTCCGTTTGTTATAAGTGAATTTGGTTTTTCTGAAATCGTATCAATTTTCTATCCAGTTGCTAGTATACTTGGAATATATATATTGTTTGATTTATTTCTTATACCTTTTTTCAAACAGGCTGATAATGAAATACATACTACCAGCGAGAAGGCAGAGGATAAAGGTGCTAGTCATTACTAAATCAATTTTAAATATTTGACCACCATAAACTATTAGATATCCAAGTCCAGCCTTACTTGAAAGATATTCACCCATAATTGTTCCAACCCAACTCATACCGACATTTATTTTTAGTACAGACATTAAATCAGGAATGGAATTTGGTAAAATCAATTTAAAAAATATTTGAAACTTATTTGCATTCATAGATTTTAACAGTAAAATTTTACCTTCATCAACTGATAAAAATGAAGACAATAATGACATTGTTGTTATGACAACGCAGATTAAGATGCACATCATTATTATTGCATTTGTTCCAGAACCTACCCATAGAATAATGATTGGACCTAGTGCAATTTTTGGTAATGCATTCAAAATTATTATATATGGTTCAAGAATTTTTCTGACCTTTTCATTCCACCAGAGAATCACAGCAACTATCCATCCTATTCCAGTCGCAAGACAAAAGCCTATAACGGTTTCATAGAATGTAACAAATGTATGAGTCCATAATGTTTCAGACTTAATCATTATTTGAAGTTGTTTAATTATTCTAGAAGGACTGCTTACAAAAAAGGAGTCTAAAACATTAAGTTGGGTTAAAAGTTCCCATAATCCTAAAAATAATATTAAAATGAAAATTTGTGAAAATAATACAAAAATTTTATCTATTTTAAGTTTTTTAACGTATTTTTCATGTGTTTTTGAAAAATTTTTATTATTTTTGTGATTATAAACAGAACTTTTTTCAAAAAAGTTATTCTTTATTTTCATTTGTAAGTTCTCTCCATATTTTTTCAAAATAGCCAGAAAAACTATTATCTTCTCTTTTTTTAAGAGGAGTTTTTTCTTTTATTTCAATTTCAACAATATCTTTTACTTTTGCTGGTCTTGAAGTGAGAACTATTATACTATCAGACATAGAAATTGCTTCTGAAATGTCATGTGTAACCAAAATAGCTGTTTTTTCTTCTTTTTTGATTATATCGTAAACATCATCACAAACTTTTAATCTTGTTTGAAAGTCTAGTGCAGAAAAAGGTTCGTCTAAAAGAAGTAATTTAGGTTCCATAACTAATGTTCTAATCAAAGCAACTCTTTGTCTCATTCCTCCAGAGAGTTGATTTGGTTTTTTGTTACGGAAACTGTAAAGGTCATATTTTTTTAATAAATTTTCTGCAAATTCAAATTTTTTCTCTTTTTCATTAGGTTTTTGTATTTCGATACCTAAAGTTATATTTTTCCAAATACTTCTCCATTCAAACAAATAATCTCTTTGAAACATATATCCAACCTTTTTGTTTTTAATATCTAGAGGAGCATTGTCAAGATATATATTACCAGAAGAAGGTTGTAATAATCCTGCAGATAAAGATAAAATTGTAGTTTTGCCACAACCACTTGGTCCGACAATAGATACAAAATCTTTTTCTTTTATTTCAAAGTTGATTTTGTCAAGGGCGAATATTTCACTATCTTTTGTTTGATATAGATAGGTTACATTATTAAATTCAAGCATATTTTTCATTTTATTGACCTCTACAATATCAGTTTATTAAACAAAATGAAAGGTGTTACAAAGTTTTAATTTTTTAATTTTTTTTATTAATTTTTCAAAATTTTTGACATAAAACGTTGAAAGTGTGAATTTTTGCAAGATAAAATCACTCTGAAAGTTGTGTGGCTAGGAGATAGATTGTGGATGAAAATGAACAAATAAAAGAGGCTTTGCTTAAAAAAGCATTAGGGTATATGAGTGATGAAATAGTTATGGAATTTTCTTTAAATGAAGATGGACAAGAAATTTTAAATAAAAAAAAGGTTACAAAAAAATATTGTCCACCTGATATTTCTGCAGTAAAAATTCTTTTGGAAAAGTTTGATACAAACATTGATGACGAAATTTCTAATATGACTGACGAAGAATTGGAACAAGAAAAAAATAGACTCTTACAACTTTTAAAGGAGGAGAATAATGAAGATTGAAGAATGTAAACATCGTATTAAATGTGATTTTGAAGGTTGCACAAACCTTGCAAAATATTCTTTTTCAACAAAAGGTATTTTGCGTAGAGAATTAGCTTTTTGTGAGGATTGTATGAAAGGTATGTTTGAATGTTTTTCTAAAATTTCTGTACCAAAAGCTGTGGAAACTCCATTTAAATTAAATAAAAGACTAAAAAGGAGTAAAGATGAGAAAGCAGAATAAGGAAGATATAGTTTCTATTGTTCTTGATGATTTTAAAAAAAGACAATATGAACGTAAAAGTTTTGAAATTCAGTGGCAACTTAATATGAACTTTTTGATGGGAAATCAATTTTGCAATATAGGATATGGTGGAGAAATTGAAGAAAATGATAAACAATACTTTTGGCAAGAAAGAGAAATTTTTAATCATATTTCACCTATTATTGATATTAGACTTGCAAAATTATCAAAAATTAAACCACGTATGAGAGTTGTTCCTGCTAGTAATAATGAAATAGATGTAAAAAGTGCAAAGTTATCTCAAAAAATACTTAATTCTTTAAATAATAAATTAAATTTAAATAGCAAAATTAATCAAGCAATAAAGTGGAGTGAAGTTTGTGGAACAAGTTTTTATAAGGTTTTATGGAACAATGATGTTGGGCAAGCTATCGCAAAAGATGAAAATAATGAAAAAATAAGAATAGGAGAAGTTGAAATTTCTGTTTGTTCTCCGTTTGAAATTTTCCCTGATAATGTAAGTTGTGAAAGTTTAGATGAAGTTAAAAGTTTGATTCATGCAAGAGCCTATAGTACTGATGAGATTTTTGATATGTATGGAATTGAAGTTGAAGGAAAAGATGTAAATGTTTTTTCTCTTGATAATGTTAGTTTTGGACTTGGTGGACTTGGTTATAATGGGACATGTACTAAAATTGCAAATTCTCAAAAGAAAAATTCAGCTCTTGTTATTGAAAGGTATGAAAAACCAAATAAGAAATTTCCTAATGGAAGACTTGTTATTATTGCAGGTGATAAATTAGTTTATGATGGTGATTTGCCTTATATAAATTCAAATGATGGAGAAAGAACATTTCCATTTGTTAAACAAACTTGTATGGATAGAACAGGTTGCTTTTGGGGTGAAAGTTTAGTAGAAAGATTAATTCCTATTCAAAGAGCTTATAATGCTGTAAAAAATAGAAAACATGAATTTTTAAATAGATTATCAATGGGAGTGTTGACAGTTGAAGATGGTTCAATTGATATTGAAAATTTAGAAGATGAAGGATTAAGTCCTGGTAAGGTTTTGGTATATCGTCAGGGAGCAACTCCACCACAATATATGGATACAGAAAGTTTGCCTTCAGCTTTTACAAATGAAGAAGAAAGTTTGTTATCAGAATTTCAAGCGTTAAGTGGAATTTCAGATTTAATTAATACTGATAAAATTTCAAGCAATATGAGTGGTATTGCACTTGAATTAATGATTAATGAAAATGAAACAAGAATGAATTCAACAACAGAAAGTATAAGACAAGCAATTAAGAATGTATCTCAAAATATTTTACGATTATATAAACAATTTGCATTAGTTCCAAGACTTACAAAAATAGTTGGAGAAAATGGGGAGATGGATTTATTTTTCTGGAGTAAAAATGATTTATCTAGTGATGATATTGAGTTTGAAGTTGATAATGAAATAGGAGATAGTTTAACTCAAAAAAGAGAGATGATTTTTAGATTAATAGATGCAGATATTTTAAAAGATACTGATGGAAAAATATCAAATAGAACTAAATTAAAATTACTTGAAATGCTAGGTTTTGGTATATGGGAAAATTCAACTGACTTAATCGAACTACATACTAAAAAAGCTTCAAATGAAAATTTAAATTTATGTAAAAGTGAAGAGGTTAAAGTAAGTGAGATTGATGATCATGAACTTCATGTTAATGAGCATATTGCTTTTATGCTTAGTGGTGAATATGAAGAAAAAAAGAAAAAAAATAATGATCTTGAAAAAAGATTTTTGATACATATAAATCAACATAAAAATTTTAAAAATATTTAGGAGAGAAAAAATGGAAGAAATTAAAAATGAAGAACAACCACAAATTTTAGAGGGCTCTTCAAGTGAACAAATTGAAGAAATTGATGAGCAAAAAAGTGAAGCTAAAAAGAGCGTTTCTTTTGGAAAATTTAAAGATGTTGAGGCACTATTGAATGCTTATGAAAATTTAGAAAAAGAGTTCACAAAAAAGTGTCAACTCCTTTCAGAATTTGAAAAAGATAAAGTTTGTAAAGAAGAAGAAAAATCAAAAAATCTTGAAGAAAAATTAAGCAAATTCCTTAAAGAAAATTCTGACGCAATTAACTATATTGATGAAATAAAATCAATAGTAGATAATAGTGATGAGTTGAAAAATGAAAGTGATCCTTTTGGACATGCTTTCGAAAATTTAGTTTTTAATTCTTTGAAAGGTAAAAACAAAACCAATAATAAAATTGTTGAAAATTTTGTTTTAAAAGATGAAGAAATTAAAAACATTATATTGGAAAATTATATGACTGAACTTAAAGAAAATTTTGCGCCTAAGGTTATTTCTTCTGGAAGTGGAGAAAGGGTTCCATTACAAAAAAATAATGAAACTCCTTCTTCTCTGAAGGAAGCAAAATTATTAGTTCAAGAAATGTTTTCCTAAAATTAATAAAAAGTTTTAAATTTTTATAAAAAAACTTTAATTTTTTTAAAAATGGAGGAAAAATGGTTACATTATCTAGTGCAGAAAATGCATTAAAGTCAGTTTATCTTGGAGTGGTTGCTAATCAATTGAATATAAATGCAAATCCACTTCTTGCAAAAATTAGAAGAACAAGCAAAGATGTTTGTGGAAAAGAAATTAGAAAACTTGCACCATTTGGTATTAATGGTGGTATAGGAGCTGGTTCTGAAACAGGAGAACTTCCTCAAGCTACAGGAAATAACTATGTACAATTTGTTTCTGAATTAAAAAATTTATATGGAAAAATTGAATTGTCTGATAAGGCAATAAGAAGTTCTACAAATAATATTGGTGCTTTTGTTGATTTATTAAATGATGAAATGGAAGGACTTGTAAAAGCTAGTACTTTCAATCTTGGAAGAATGCTTTATGGTGATGGTACTGGAAAACTTGCAAAAGTTGTTTCTTATGATTCTAGCACAAAAGCAATCACTTGTGATAAGGTTAAAAATTTAATTGAAGGTATGGTTATTGACATCTATTCTAATACAACAAAACTTAATACAAAAGGTGTTAGAATTACTTATGTTGATAGAGCAAATAAAGCTGTTTATATAAATTCAGAAGATTATTCTTCAGCTTTAAATGCTGATGATACTTTCTATGTTCAAGGTTCAAAAGATTTTGAAATTACAGGTATTGAAGGTATCTTTAATAACTCAACTTTGTACGGCTTAAACAAAGCTGATTATAAGTGGTTAAATCCATATAAGAGTTCAACAGAAACTGAAATTTCTGACATTTTAATTCAAAGAGCAATTGATTTCTTAGATGAAATTTCAGGTTCAAAAATTAATTATATTTCATGCTCAAGTGCTGTAAGAAGAGCATACCAAGAATACCTTGGTGCTTATAGAAGAAATATTGATATTTGTGAACTTGAAGGTGGATACAAAACTATAACTCACAACGGAATTCCTGTTGTTGCAGATAGATTTGTTGATGATGATACAATGTATTTACTTAACACAGATGACTTTGTTTTACATGAACTTTGTGATTGGAAATGGCTTGAAGGTGAAGATGGAAAAATTATCAAACAAAATGCAAATTATCCAACTTACAGTGCAACACTTGTGAAATATGCTGAACTTGTTTGTGATAGACCAAATGGTCAAGCAAAAATTTCTAATATTTCATCAACTGTTACAAATCCTTTTGCTCAAACAAATTCATAATTAAAAGGGAAAAATGATGTCTATTAAAATAATTACAGATTCTTTATTTATTTGTGAAAGATTGAGAGAAATTGATAAAAATTATTTTATTGTTTTTAATGAAATACGAAATAAGTTTGAAGTACATAATTCTGCTCAAAATCTTGATACTTATTGTTTAACTTTACCGTATGATTTTTTAGATGAAAGATGTATTGATCTTGTGTTAAAAACAAGGATTGAAAATAAGGATAAGTTAATTAAACTTATGGATTTAGAAAATGAAAAGTTAGAAAAAAAAGAACTTAAAAATATTTTAAATGGCATCAGGGAGGTTGTTTATGACAGTTAAAGAAATCATAGTTAAAGTGTGTAAAATCTTAAACGAAAAAGAGTTGGAAGAAAAACTTGTTTCTAATGAAGAGAATGTTGATTTTTCTGAAAGAGAAAACAAAATTTTAAATACATTGGTTGATTGTTTTAACTTTGTTCAAAATGAAATTGCTGAAAATTATATTCCTTTTAAATTTAGTGAAGAAGTTGATTTTGGGAAAAGAATTGATTTCAAAAACTTAACAAAACGAATTGTCAAAATTTTGGAAGTGAAAGATGAAAACAATTTAAATTTAAAATACGATACTTTTGTAACTTATTTAATTGCTGAAAGAGATGTTAAATTTTTAACTTATTCTTATTTACCTTTTGATCTTTCTTTAAATGATGAAATAGAAAATTATATTACAGAATCAATTTATATTAATGGTATTGTTGCTGAATATTATCTAATATCTTCTATGTCAACTGAAGCTGAAATTTTTGATGAAAGATTTAAAGATTGTCTTTTAAATTTTTCAAGAAAAAATTCAGATATTAAATTGCCTTCTAGGAGGTGGATTTAATTGTTTTACAAAAAAGATAAGAAATTTAAAAAAATTTTATCAAAAGATATTGTGTTATCAAAATTTGCTGATGGTCCTTTAACTTTAAAGGACTCAGCAATCTTAACACAAAAAAATGCTAAGATAATTTATAATTATACTTTTAATGATGGAGCACTTAGCATGGGTTTAGGTTTTAAAGAACTTACAATTCCTTCATCTTGGAATAATCCAGAAGTTGAAGAACTTATTGATTTTAAATCTGATGAAATTATATCAATTTGGTATATTAGATGGTATAACATGGAAATGGAAAAATATCTTTATATACTTTATTTTATGTCAACAGATTATCAAATAAAGTATATTTTCTTAGTAAATGAGTATGATGGATTAATTTTTAAAAATAGTTATATTTTATCAAGTGTTCCATTTTGCTACAATTATAGATTAAATGATTTAGATTGTGTTTGTTTTTCATCAGAAACAGATGGTGTTGTTGTCATAAAAATTGATGGTTCAGTTAAATACTCAAATGGACCAAAAGTTATTTCATCATTAGTACATTATGATAAATTTTTTGGATTGACAGCTGGAGAAAGAAATAGTGTTGTTTATAGTTCAAATTTGGATTTCACATCTTGGGCTAATGATGATAAGAAAACAGTTGAATTTCAAGATAATTTAGGTTCTTTTATAAAATTGGTATCATTTAATGATTATGTCTATATTTTTAGGGAACACGGAATAACTAAAATTTCTGCATATACTTCATCAGGTGAATTTAGTAAAAACAATTTGTGGACTTCTTCAAGTTTTATTTATAGAAATTCAATCGAAATTTGTGGGGATAAGATTTTATTTATGACAAGAGATGGTTTATATTGTTTTAATGGAGCTAGTGTAAATAAAATTGAAACAGAATATAATGAACTATTATATAACATGGATAAAACTAATTGTTCATCTGCATGTTTAGGTGGTAAATATTATTTAACTGGTAGATATGATTTTGATGATAATGAGCAAATTGGTTGTGAAAATAAAGTAGATTATATAAATAATGTTTTATTTGAAATAGATTGTGAAAATTATGATCTTAATATATTAAGAGGTATTGACATAAAAAAGATTGTTGCAATTGATAATCCTATAATGTCAAAACTTGTTGCTTGTTTTAATGGAGATCTAAAAAATAAAGTTGGTGAATTAACTCATGATGGAAAAATTATGGGTACAAACTTGAAAAAATCTTGGAAGTCTGCAAATAATGATTTAGGTTATGCAGGACAATTAAAGCAAATAAAAAAAGTTATATTAAAAACTTTAGGGGACTGTATTATAAGAATTTCTTCTGATAGAGAAGAAAAAGAATATAAGGTTTATGCTTCTTCAAAAGAACAAACGATAAATGTTAATGTAATAGGAAATTTATTTGAAATAAGTTTTATAACAAACGAATGTGATTTATGCAAAATTTCTGCACCAAAAATAATTTTTAATGTTCAGTCATGAAATTGACCAATAAAGATTATATACCTTTTTATAATAAAAAAAATTTATATAAAAGGAGTGTTAATATGATTATTGAAAATATTTTAGATGGCTTTGAAAAAAGTAACTTAGGTAAAAATGGAAATTTGGAATGATATAATAAGAATTATTATAAGTGATGGGATTTTTGCAGCTTTGTTTATTTGGTTGTTTTTCTTTCAAATAAAAGATAGTTCTTTAAGAGAAGTGAAATATCAAAAAACAATTGAAGATTTAACTAAACATCTTGAAACTATTGAAGAAGTTAAAGGTGAAATAGTTGTGCTGAAAAAGAATTTGTTAAAAGGAAAGAAAAATGAAAAATCTACTAAAAAAAATGAAAAGTTATAGTTTTTGGACTGCTCTTTCAGGTGCTTTGGTTATTTTTATTAAGTCGATTTGTAAGATGTTTGGAGTTGAAATTCAAGATGAAATAATTTCAAGTATTGTTCTTGGTTTTGCCAGCATATTAGTTGTTTTTGGGGTAATTACTATGCCTTCAAAAGAAGATGAAAACAAAGAAATTGAAATAAAAAATACTTATGATGATGAATAATTATACAAAATAAAGTATATTAATACATAAAGATGCTAATTTTTTAGCATCTTTTTTATTTTTAAACAATTTTAAAAAAGTACTTGAAATATGGGATATTATGTGATATAATAGGTGCATAATTATTACTAAAGGGAGATAAGTTATGAAAAAGTTTATGTATACTCTTTTATCAATTTTATCAATTTGTTTTATTGGATTACTTGCATTTAATGAATTTACAAAAAGATCTGGTTGGGATCCAAACTTTGGAAACTGGCAAAAAGTTATAGAATACATTCTTTCATTTGGTGCTGTTGCAATTATTGTTGTTTATGCACTTATTAATTTCTCAGGAAATCCATTGAAATTAGTATTCTTGGTACTTCTTATTATAGTTGTTGCACTTTATTTAGTAGCTATGTTTGCACCAGATTTTATATATAATATCTTTACAGATATTTTCCTTTCAGTTAATGGAAGTTTTTTAAGCTAATTGGAAATTATTATTTTATAAAATTAAGACAAGTTTAAAACTTGTCTTTTTTATTTGTATAAAGTTAAAATAATTTGCTAAATTTTATTTTTTTAGTTAAAATAAATGTATATTAAATAATAAATATTGGAGTTAGGTTGCTATGGATAAAATATTGATAGTTGATGGAAATAGTTTAGCAAATCGTGCATTTTATGCAATGCCTTATTTGTCAGATAAAAAGGGAAGACCATCAGGTGCTATTTTTGGATTTGTAAATATTTTAGTTAAGTTAATTACTGAACAAAAACCAACACATATTATTGTTGCTTTTGATCATTCAAGACAAACTTTTAGAAGTGAAATATATCCAGAGTATAAAGCAACAAGACATGCAATGCCAGATGATTTGAGGGCACAAATGCCTGTTATAAAAGAAATGCTTTCTATTATGGAGATAAAAACATTTGAAGTTGATGGTATTGAAGCTGACGATATTATTGGTACAATTTCTAGAAAGACTAATATAAATAAAATTTTACTTACAGGGGATAGGGATTTATTACAATTAATAAACGATAATACTCATGTTTGGTTGACTAAAAAAGGTGTTACAGAAGTTAAGAAAATGGACGAAGGTGAATTATTTAATGAATATGGACTTGAACCTTATCAAATTATTGAACTTAAAGCATTGATGGGTGATACTTCTGATAATATTCCTGGAATAAAAGGTGTGGGAGAAAAAACTGCACTTAGTTTGTTAAATAAATACTCAAATATTGATAATTTATATAAAAATATTGAAGAAATTACTGGAAAATTAAAAGAAAAGATTGAACAAGGTAAGGATATGGCATACTTATCTAAAAAACTTGCAACAATCAAAACTGATTGTGAATTTGATTTTAGATTAGAAGAATGTATATTAAAATTTCCTTTTAATATTGCAACTTATGATTTTTGTAATGAAAGAAGTTTCTATTCTGTTGTAAAAAGAAAAGAATTATTTAAAGAGAATATAGATTTAATAAATGAAAAAAATAAAAGAGAAAGAGTCTTAATTGATGACATAAATAAGATTGAAGAATTAAAGAAAAATATATCAAAATATTTCTCATATAATTTTGAAGAATTTGAGTTTTGTGGAGATACAGGAAGTGTTTATTATTTGAATAAAACTCTTGATATTTTTAGTACAAATATTGACCTTTCTGATTGCTTAATAAAACTTAAAGAAGTTTTTGAAAATGATAAAATAATCAAGATAACAAAGTCTGCAAAAAGCGATTTAAAAGAACTATCAAAGTATGAAATAAACTTAAATAATTTCTTTGATTTGACTTTATCAAGTTATGTTTTAAGAGCAGGATTTTCTTCAATTGAAAATGATTTTTTAACAGAAAATTATGTTAAAGAAATGTTTAAATTGAAAGAAGAAATGGAACAAAAAGAAGTTGATTTTGTTTATAATGAAATTGAATATCCTCTTGTTAATGTTTTGCATAAAATGGAACAAAATGGATTTAAAATTGATAAAGAGATTTTAAACGATTTATCAGAAAAGTTTGAAGAAGAATTAAATATTTTGGAAGATGAAATTTGCGATGCTGCAGATGAAAAATTTAATGTAAATTCTCCTAAGCAAGTAGCTCATATTTTGTATGATAAATTACAACTAAAATCAAATAGAAAACAATCAACAGATTTTAATCATTTGATTGAATTAATAAATGAGCATGTCATTGTTGGAAAGATAATTAAATATAGAAAACTTGCAAAATTAAAAAATACTTATATTGATGTTTATAAAGATTTAACCAAGCGAAATGGAGATATTATTCATACCATTTTTAATCAATCAAATGTTAGTACAGGTAGATTAAGTAGCTCTGAACCAAACTTACAAAATATTCCAACACGTGATGAGGAAGGTAAAAATTTAAGAAAATTATTTATTTCAAAATTTGAAAATGGTTCAATAATTTCTGCAGATTATAACCAAATAGAATTAAGACTCTTAGCTGATATGTCTATGGAAGAAAATTTGATAAATGCATATAATAACGGAGATGATATTCATGCATTAACTGCATCGCAAATTTTTAATAAAGATATTAGTGAAATTTCATCAAATGAAAGACGAGATGCAAAGGCTGTAAATTTTGGTATAATTTATGGAATCAGTGAATATGGTTTATCACAAAATATTAAATCAACTGTAAAAAGTGCAAAAGAGTATATTAATTCGTATTTTGAAAGATATCCAAAAGTAAAAGAATTTATGGATAATAATATAAAATTTGCAAAAGAAAATGGTTATATAAGAACAAAGTTTGGAAGAATAAGAAATATACCAGAAATATCATCTTCTGTTTATAATACTAGAACATTTGGTGAAAGAGTTGCAATGAATTCTTCTTTGCAGGGGACTGCTTCTGATATAATAAAACTTGCTATGATAAAAATAGACAAAAGACTTGAAAATATGAAAAGTCAACTTATTCTTCAAATACATGACGAACTTATTGTTGATGTTTATCCAAATGAAGAAGAAAAAGTATGTGAAATATTACAAGAAGAAATGGAAAATATTGCAAAATTTGCAATTCCTATTCCAGTAAGCCTTGGTAAAGGTAAAAATTTGTATGATTGTAAATAAAAATACCATTTTTTATTTGACTAATAGTTTTTGATGGTTTATAATTATAATGGTGTTGATAGATGCAATATAAAAGAAAAATGGGTATAGATTATGGCGAGGTTAGAATAGGCATTGCTCTTTCGGATTTGTTATGTATTATTTCAAGTCCATATGAAGTCTATGTAAGAAAAGATGAACAACAAGATTTACTTTATCTTTCAAATTTAATAAAAGAACAAGATGTAGATTTGGTTGTGTTTGGTCTTCCTCTTAATATGGACGGAACAGAAGGAGATAGAGCTGTAAAAACTCGTGAATTCGCTTCAAAACTTGAAAGTATGTCAAATGTAAAAATTGTTTTTTACGATGAAAGACTTACCTCAGTTGAAGCAGAAGAAATTCTTATTCAAAGCGGTGTCAGAAGAGAAAAACGTAGACAGATGCTTGATAAGATTGCTGCTCAAATTATATTGCAAGATTATCTTAAATCAAAAAATTAAATTTAAGGGAGAGATTATTATGGAAAATAATGTTACAGAAAACAACAATGTTGAAGCTCAAGAAGCAGATTTACTTGACATTCTTCTTGACGAAAACAATCGTGAACCAATCGTTTTAATTGATGATTCTGGTAGAAGAATTTCATTTGAACAAGTTGCTATAATACCTTATAACAACCAATTATATTGTGTATTAAAACCAATAGATAGACTTGAAAATGTTGCTGATGATGAAGCTATTGTATTCTTCGTTGATGAAGATGAAGAAGGACATACTATTCTTCGTGCTGAAACAAATGAAGAAACAGCAATCAATGTATTTGATGAATACTATACACTTGTTGAAGAAGAAGAATTAAAAGCTAAGGCAAAAGCTAATAAAAACTAATTTTTATCTTCCTTAGTTAAATAAAAAAGAAAAAGTTGCAAAAGCAACTTTTTTTATTTTCTATGTATATAATTAGAGTTTTTGCTTACCATATTAATACAAGGGAAACCTTGAAGATAGGAGGTGAAAACTATGTTTGGTAACAAAAAGAATTCAAAAGCTAGTAAGCAATCAAAAAATACAAATGCTGAAAGCGCAAATGAAGCAAAATCTTGTTCAGGTTCTAGTAGATCTGGAAAGAGTGGATCTTCAAATTCTTCTACAAAAAACTGTAAATAGTTTTTACTAAAAAAAAGAAAGCATTTTTAAATGCTTTCTTTATTTTTTATTTTTCTTTTGGAAAGATAACATCAAGTAATGTTTCGTTAACAACTGAGAAAGTTAAAGATAATTTAGCAACTGTAACATCGTCATCATCTAAGATTTCATGTGTTACTGTATAACTACCTGTTTCAAAATTGTAAACAATTTCATTTCCAATAGTTGTATCGCTATAATACAATGTTTCAGTATAGTTATCAATAACAAGACCGCCGATAGAAACTCTATATAAATAAGATGATTCATTGGTTGGAGTTTTTGAAGATAATTTAATTACATCAGTTATTGATACAGGGAAGTTTGTTGTTTTTCCTTCTTCAACTGATACAGATGCTGAATTTGAATAAATTTCTTTATATGTGTTGACATTTTCACCAACAGAAACTTTTACAGAAATATTAGGGTCTGATGTGTCTAAATTTTCAGTTTCTACCATTTGGAAATCGATTCCAGTAAGAGTTACATATAATATTTTGTCTTCTTCAAAAAGAGCAATGTATGTTCCTGCATTTTTGCTTTTTGCTTTAAAAGTGTAAGTTGCTTCTCTTGACACAATTTCTTTACCTTGGTAAATCCAAGCTAAAAATTTGCTGTCTTGATGAGCTGTTGCTTTTATTGTTACTTCTTTTCCGTTTTGGATAGAACTCATTCCATTTTTGAAACCTGTTCCACTAACTGTACCATAGGTTGAACTAGATTGGATTGTATATGTATATGAAGATTTATCACCACAACCAGTTAAAAGAAAAACTGGTAATAGAACAAAACAGAGTAAAATTTTAAAAATTTTATTTTTCATATTCACCTCTTATATATTATTATTTACAATTTTACTTATATTTGTCAAATTTATAAACAAAAAATATCAAAATATGAAAAAATTTTTTGAGTATTTTTGTATTCGTTGCATAAAATATTCCTATGAGGAGTTTGTATGTGGGAATTTTGCATAAAAGTAAAAAAAGAAAATTTTGAAATTGCTAAATTTATTTATAATACTTTAAAAAGTGAAACAAGAGAACTTGGTGCAGTTATTACATGTTATGAAGAGTTTGATTTAGTTTGTATTATGATAGGTTGTGAAAGATATAACGAAGATAGAGTTGAGATAATTATCGAAAGAACTATAATAAAAGTAATTTGCACACAATTCAAGGATAGTTATATAAGTAAATATCTTAATCTTCCAAATCAGGATAAAATAGGTCTTATGGCATTTAAAAAAGCTCTTTTAAATTTTGATCGTGAAACTGATTATTATTTGATTTCAAAAAATTTATCATTTAACAATAATTTGTATCTTGAATCTTTTTTTGATTTTAGATTAAAAGAAATAAGAGAAAAGTGGTCAGAACTTGTTTGTCTTGCAAATGAAAACAGAGATTATTTAGTTAGCCATGAAGCATTTTTTGACCTTTTAAAATTTTTAATTGATAATCTTGAAATTGGTGAAAGTGAAATAAATGTTGTTGAAGATGAGGAGGGTTATAAAATACTTGATACTTCCTTTGAAACATTAATAAAAGAAAAACAATATTATGATAATGAAGATTTAATATCTTCTTTAATTGATCTTTCACCAAAAAAGATAAATTTATACTGCAAAAATGAAAATAATGTGATAAAACTTCTTGAAAAGATTTTTGATGATAGAATTGATATTATGTTTCCAAATGAATTAAAACATTTTGATAATATAAATGTTATAAGTAAAAATTTTTAAAAAAATATTGACAAATTTCTTTAAAAGGTATATTATCATATTAGATTTTTATTAAAAGACAAGTAGGCGTTTTATTAAGAGCACAGAGAGAGGTTGGGTGGTGAGAAACCTTATGCTTAAAAGACTGTCCGAAACCACTTTTGCATATTTAAAAATCTTCAAAGAGTGGCACTATGGTGCAATTAAGGTGGAACCGCGGTAATTATCGTCCTTAAAGTATTTCTTTAAGGATTTTTTTATTTTTAAAATCCTTAAAATATAAAGGAGAATTATTATGGAAGAAAAAGAAGAAAAGTTGAAAATTGCAAGACACTCACTTGCACATGTACTTGCAAAAGCAGTGACAGAAATCTATGGAGATGTAAAACTTACAATAGGACCAGCTATTGCTGACGGGTTTTATTATGATATAGATTTAAAAGAGAGTATCAAACAAGAAGATTATGAAAAAATTGAAAAACAAATGAAAGAAATTTTAAACAAGGGTGAAGAGTTTAAAAAAGTTGTTGTTTCAAAAGAACAAGCATTAGAAATGTTTAAAGATAATGAATATAAATTAGAAATTATCAATGAACTTCCAGAAGGTGAAGAAATTTCTGTTTATTATCTTGGAGAAGATTTCTATGATTTATGTAGTGGTCCTCATGTTGAAAGTACAAGAAATTTACAAAACCACGCTTTCAAGATTAATTCAGTTACTGGTGCATACTGGAGAGGAAGTGAAAAGAATAAAATGCTTCAAAGAATATATGTTTATGCATTCCAAGATAAAAAACTTTTAAATGCACATATTGCAAGTTTAGAAGAAGCAAAAAAGAGAGATCATAACAAAATAGGTAGAGAACTTGAATATTTCACAACAGTAGATTATATAGGTCAAGGTCTTCCTATTATGCTTCCAAAAGGAGCAAAGGTAATTCAACTTCTTCAAAGATTCGTTGAAGATGAAGAAGAAAGAAGAGGATATTTGTTAACAAAAACTCCTTTTATGTCAAAAAGTGATTTATACAAGATTTCAGGACACTGGGATCATTATAAAGAAAATATGTTTATTTTGGAATCAGGTAAAGAAAATGAAGTATATGGTTTGAGACCTATGACTTGTCCATTCCAATATCAAGTTTTCTTGAATAGACAAAGAAGTTATAAAGATTTACCTATGAGATTAAATGAAACTTCTTCTCTTTTTAGAAAAGAAGCTAGTGGTGAATGTCATGGACTTATTAGAGTTCGTCAATTTACTTTATCAGAAGGTCATATTATTTGTATGCCATCTCAACTTGAAGAAGAATTTAAAGAATGTTTAGATATTGCAAAATATATGCTTACAACTTTAGGTCTTGAAAATGATATTAGTTATAGATTCTCAAAATGGGATAAGAATAACAAAGAAAAATATATAGGTTCTGAAGAAGAGTGGGAAAGGGTTCAAGGTATTATGAGAGATATCTTGAATGATCTTAATGTTAATTTCTATGAGGCTGATGGAGAAGCTGCATTCTATGGACCAAAACTTGATATTCAAATCAAGAATGTATTTGGAAAAGAAGATACTTTAATTACAATTCAAATAGATTTCCAAATTGCAGAAAAATTCGATATGGAATATGTTGATGCTGACGGCGCAAAGAAAACTCCATATATTATTCATCGTTCTTCAATTGGTTGTTATGAAAGAACACTTGCTTATTTACTTGAAAAGTATGCTGGTGCGCTTCCAATGTGGATGGCTCCAGAACAAGTTAGAGTTATGTCATTGACAGAAAGAAATAATGATTATGTTAAATCAATTGCTGATACTTTAAAAGCTTATAACTTTAGAGTTAAAGAAGATACAAGAAATGAGAAGATAGGATTTAAAATTAGAGAAGCAATGAGTGAAAAAGTTCCTTATTTGATTATTGTTGGTGATGAAGAAGAAAACAACAAGACAATATCAATCAGAGGAAGAGGAAATGAAAATCAAACAGGAATCTTATTAAAAGATTTTGTCGAAAGATTGGTAAATGAAGTTGCTTCAAGAAAAAATAAATAAAAATTTGTTAATTTAATGTTTATTTTATTTTGAATAAATTTCCTTTTATGGTAATATATAGTATATTTTATGGAGGGATTTTATGAATGTAACACAATATGTTCTTATTGGGCTTATAGTTGTACTTTTGATTGTTTATCCAATTTTAATTAGTTCAAAAAATAAAAAACAAGCTCAACAATTACAAGAACAAATTAATAGTTTGAAAAAAGGAGATAAGGTTTTAACAACAAGTGGTGTATATGGTGTAGTTGTTGAACTTAACTTTACAGAAAGTTCAAAGATTGTTGTACTTGAAACTGGAAGTGATCAAAATAAAGGTTATATGTCAGTTGATGCTTATGCAATTTATACTATCATAAGAGAAGAGTCAGAAGTACCAACAGAAGTAGCATTAAATCCTGTACAAGAAAATCCTGTACAAGAAAAACCTGCTATTGTTGAAGAAGAAAAAAGTGCTTTAGAAACATTAGAAGAAGCAACACAACCAAAACCTAAAAAGTCTACATCACAAACAAAGAAAACTTCTTCTCAAACTAAAAAAACAACTTCAAAATCTAAAAAACAGTCATAATTGACTGTTTTTTTTAATATTTTTATTAATTTTTATTAATTTTTTGCAATTTGTATATAAATTTAAAACTTTTCAAAATTTATCATTAAAACAAAAACTTGTACATATTTTATTGTATAAATTTTAGAAAAGGAGTCAAATATGAAATTGAAAGCATTAAGCAGAAAAAGTAATAACGAATCGAAGGGGAATTCAATTTTACTTCCACTTTTGAAAGGAACTCTAATTAGTTTAGGTATTTCTCTTTTTGGAATTTTGATATTTGCTTTTGTACTTAGATTTACAAATATTTCAGATGTTGTAATAAGTCCTGTTAATCAAGTAATTAAGGGAGTATCAATATTTTTGGGCGTGTTTATTGGGTTAAAAAAAGAAAAGGAATTAGGTCTTGTTAGTGGTCTTTTGATTGGAGTTTGTTATACAGTTCTTGCTTTTTTTGTTTTTTCTTTGCTTGATGGGGCATTTGAAATTAATAGAACACTTTTGAATGATATTTTATTTGGAGGTATCATTGGTGGTATTTGTGGTATCATATGTGTTAATCTTAAAAAAAAGTAAGTAAAAGTTTATAAATTGATTGACAGTTGTCCCTTATTTATTATATTATATTGCTATATGCTTAAAGGGGAAAATGATGGCTAAGAAAAGAAGAGGTCCTTCTCAAAGAAAATCAATTTTAAATTATATAGCAGTTTCCGTTATTGCATTTATCGGAATTATACTTTCAGTATTCAAATTTAATATTCCATTTACTAACTATACCTATAATGGTTTTGCAAGATCAATTTCAATGGGTTTAGATTTAGCAGGTGGGGTTTCTGTTGTTTATGATTGTTCTTTATCAGAAGATAGCAATACATCAGATTTAGATGCAGCAATCGATGCAACAGTTACAAGACTTGAATCTTTAATTACTGATGAATATTCAGAAGCTACTATAACAAAACAAGGTTCAACAAAAATTAGAATCGAGGTACCAAGTGTATCAGATTCAGATGAAATTTTTGAATTAATTGGTGAACCAACTCCACTCTATATGACTTTGGAGCAAAATGTTTTAGATGACAATTCAATACTTGGTACAGATATCAAAAATGTTTATGCATCTTATGACCAAGAAAAATCAGCTTATGGTTGTGTTATTGAATTTACAAAAGATGGTACAAAGAAATTCTCAAAATTAACTGGTGCTGCAGCTTCTGGTACTCAAAAGATATATGTTTATCTTGGAGATTACACAGGAGATGCATATCAAGAATTAACTTGTCAAAATCAAATCACTCAAGGCTCAACTTTTATTTCAGGAAGCTTTGAAACTTATGAACAAGCAAGTGAGTATGCACTTCAAATTATGAGTGGTACATTTAATGTCGAACTTGAACTTATTGAAAGTTCAGTTGTTTCTGCTACACTTGGAACTACAGCATTAAAGCTTGCTATAATCGCAGGGTTAATAGGTGTTCTTGTTATAATGTTTATTATGTGGTATAGATACGGCGACTTTGGTTGGCTTGCAAATTTTGCACTTGTTATCTATATGGTTTTGATGTTGTTCTTCCTTCAAGCTATCTCATTCGTTCAATTAACATTACCTGGACTTGCTGGTATAATCTTAAGTATCGGTATGGCTGTTGATGGTTTTGTTGTTATTCTTGAAAGAATTAGAGATGAGTACAAAAAGGGTAAGAAAATTCCACTTGCTACAAAGTTTGGTTTCAACAAAGCATTGTGGCCAATTCTTGATTCAAACATTACAACAATAATAACATCTATAGTACTTTACATTTTAGGTACTGCATCAATTAAAGGTTTTGCTATTACTTTACTTATAGGTATTGTATTATCTTTATTTACAACTTTGGTTGTGTTTAGATTCTTAGTAAAATGGTATTTACCATTAAATAGTATTAAACCTAATAAACTTCATTTGCCAAAAAGAAAAATTGTTTATTCTGATACAGTAACTGTTGAAGAAGAACTTTCAAATGATGTTGAAAAAGTTATTGATGTAAAAGAAGAAAGTGAGACAAAAGAAAAGACACCAAGTTCTGACGAAGGAGGTGAAGACAATGAGTAAATTTAAGAGTCTTAAAAAATTTTCTTTAGATGAAACAATCGAAAAATCAAATTTTAATATTTGTAAGAATTTAAAATGGTTCATTATTGCACCAATTACTATTATTTTAGTTGGAATAATATTACTTTTATCTCTTGGCTTCAATCGTGGTATTGATTTCACTGGTGGTTCTATTATGACAGTTTACACAAATAGTGAAGGTGTCTATGATGAATTTGAAGAATATGATATTGAAAAAGATTCTGATTATAATGAAGTAAAAGATATAATTAGAGATACATTGAAAAAATATGGGCTTAAACCTAACGTATTCCAAACAACATCTCTTTCTTCAGATGATTTAGGAATCACTGATGGAAATGCAGTTCTTGTAAAATATCAAAATAAAAAGAATGCTTCTGCTAAGGAAATAGAAGAATTAAATGAAGAAATTAGATTGGAACTTTTGAAGGCATTTGGTTATATTGATGCTGATGCAGAAAGTATTGACAATCAAGATTATGCTCAATTAATTGCTAACGGTGGTGTTACTACAGCTAGTGCAAGTTCAGAACTTTTAATGAAAGCATTTATTGCTTTAATTGTTGCTGTTGTTCTTATTTTAATTTATGTTGCAATAAGATTCGAAATAACAAGTGGTCTTGCAGCTATACTTGCATTATTTACTGATATATTGGTTACTTGTAGTTTAATGTTAATCTTCAGAGTAACAATTAATAGTTCATTTATTGCTGCGCTTATTACTATCTTAGGATATTCTATTAATAATACAATTATTATTTTTGATAGAATTAGAGAAAATATTAAGTCAGGAATGTATGACAAGCAATCAAACGAAGTTATTGCAAATGTTTCTGTAAAAGAAATGATGTCAAGAACAATATTTACAACAATAACAACTTTTGTTGTAATATTCTTTGTAACAGTTATTGGTGTTTCTGATATTAGAGAATTCGCATTCCCAATTATGATTGGTATTATTTCAGGATTCTACACTTCAAACTTTATTACTCCAGGTTTATGGGCTATTGCTTATAAAAAGAAAAATAAAAAGAAAAAAGTAAAAATGGAAACACAAAACAAACAATCATCTTCAAAATATAAGGAAGCTGAAGTTGTTGAAAATGATTTAGTTGAAGACGGAGCACTTCCAGATAAAAGTTTTGAAAATGAAAATAAATAAAAATGCAAATTTATTTTGCATTTTTTTTATTTAAAAATATTTACTTTGTAAAACTAAATTTTGAACTTTTTATGAAATTTTGATAATAAATTGTATTAAAAATAATATGTTTTTTGTTTGCATTAGATAGTTGTTGTGTTGTATAATATCTATGTAAATTAGGTGATTTTTATGCAACAACATTTTAAAAATGCAAGACTTATTTTTGGTGATAAATTTGATACTTACGATAAGCTTTGCGATATTATTGTAAAAGATGATAAGATTGTTTATTTAGGTGATAGCGTAGAAGAATCTAAAGATGAAATTGTATATAATTTGAACGGAAAAATTTTACTTCCAAGTTTTGCAAATTCTAACTCAAATTCCTACCTTTCGCCCTTTATTTTTTATCAAAATAAAGAGTTGGATTCATCTTTGATTTATGAATATCAAAGTTATATAAACGATTTTACCGATGAAGAAAAAGAAGTTTTAATAAATTATCATTTGGCAAAAAATATACAAAGTGGAGTAACTTTTGTTGATGATAGTGCAAATTTTCCTGAAAAAATTGCAAATTTATTAAATAAATACAACTTAAATGGTAGAGTTAACTTTTATGATAAAGAAAATAATTTTCAAAATATAAACCAGATTTATAGATGTGATTTATCAATGAGTGATAACAAACTTTGTTCACTTTCACAAGATTCTGCTGAAAATAAAATGCCTGTTTCTATTAAGATTTGTGAGACATTAGAGGAGGCAGGAGAGATTGATAAAAAGTATAATAAGTCTTGTGTTAGGTATGTTGAAGATTTAGGATTACTTGATAGAAATGTGTCTTTGTTTGGTTGTAATTTTTTAGACAAAGATGATCTTGAAATTTTGTGTTCTTATGAATGTGATGTTGTTGTCTCTAATTTTGCAAATTTATATTTGGCAAGAGGTATGCCAAATGTTGTTAACTTAATTTCTAATGGAATAACAGTTAGCTTTGGAAGTGAATTTAATACCGAAGTTGATATATTCAGTGAAATGAAAAATTGTTATTTATTAACTAGAAATTTGTTATGTGATTTTGATGCTATTTCACCTTATGAAATATTTGAAATGGCAACAATAAATTCAAAATTATCTATGGGGTTTTCAAGTGATTTAAAAGTTGGTGATAGTGCTAATTTTGTAATTTATAATAGCGAAAACAAAATAGTAAACTATGATGATTTTTATAAAGAATTTATTTTGAAATTTGATAAATCTGATATCTTTATGACAATTAGTAACGGGAAAATTATTTACGAAAATGGAAAAATAAAAGATATGGATTTTGAACAATTAAGTGAAAATTATAATCAATTATTGAGGAGAAAAATATGGAAATATTTGAAATTTTAGCAAGTGAATTTGGTCTTAAGCCAGTTTTCTCACAAAACATTATTAACTTATTAGATGAAGGTTGTACAATACCTTTCATTGCTAGATATAGAAAAGAAATGCACGGTTCTTGTGATGACCAAGTTATTAGAGAATTTTCTGATAGATTAAAATACTTAAGAAATTTAATGGATGAAAAAGAAAAGGTTAAAAAGACAATTACTGAACAAGGTAAGTGGACTGAAGAACTTGAAGTTGCATTAAACAATGCTTCAACAATGACAGAGGTTGAAGATATTTATAGACCATATAAACCAAAGAGAAAAACAAGAGCATCTGTTGCTATTGCAAAGGGTCTTGAAGGTCTTGCAGATGTATTGCAAGCACAATCAAAATCTTTTGTTTTACTTGATGAAGCACAAAAATATATTACAGAAGAAGTAAAATCTGTTGAAGAAGCTATTGCAGGAGCAAAAGATATTGTTGCTGAAAGAATTTCTGATAACGCAGATATAAGAAAAGAACTTAGAGAACTTTTAGCTTCAAAGGCTACAATCTCTTGTGAACTTGTTGAAAATGAAAATAGTTTAACTTATGAAACTTATGCAGGTTTCAAACAAGAAGTTAAAAATATTCCTAGTCATAGAACTCTTGCTATTAATAGAGGTGAAAAGGAAAAATGCTTAAAAGTATCTATTAATATTGATAATGAAAAATTTGTTTATCCAATTTTAAATAAATATTTTAAGAAAAATAATGAAGATACAGATAAGTATATGGAAGAAACTATTTTAGACAGTTATGATAGATTGTTGTTTCCATCTTTGGAAAGAGAATGTAGAAACAACTTAACTGATGTAGCGAATGAACAAGCTATCAAAATGTTTGAAGTAAATTTGAAACCATTACTTATGGAATCACCTCTTAAAAATAATATTATTTTAGGATTCGACCCAGCTTATAGAACAGGTTGTAAGATTGCTGTTATTGATAAAAATGGAGATGTGCTTGATACAACAGTTGTTTATCCAACTCCACCTCAAAACAAAACAGAAGAATCAATTGAAAAGTTAAAAACTTTAATTGAAAAACATCATGTTGATATTGTTTCAATTGGAAATGGTACAGCTTCAAAAGAAGCAGAAATTTTCGTAGCTGAACTTATTAAACATGTTAATCGTCCAGTTTCTTATGCTGTTGTTAGTGAAGCAGGTGCATCTGTTTATTCAGCATCAAAATTAGGTGCAGAAGAATTCCCAGATTATGATGTTTCTTTAAGAAGTGCTGTTTCAATTGCAAGAAGATTGCAAGATCCTCTTGCTGAACTTATTAAAATTGATGTAAAATCAATTGGTGTTGGTCAATATCAACATGATATGCCACAAAATAGATTAACAGAAGTTTTAACTGGTGTTGTTGAAGATTGTGTTAATAGTGTTGGTGTTGATATTAATACAGCGTCTCCAAGTTTACTTTCTTATGTTTCAGGTTTAAATTCTGGTATTGCAAAAAATATTATCACATATAGAGCAAAAGTTAAGGGAATAAGATCAAGAGAAGAATTGTTGAATGTTCCAAAACTTGGACAAAAAGCATTTGAACAATGTGCAGGTTTCTTGAGAGTTGTTGGGGGAGATAATGTATTAGATAATACAGCAGTTCACCCTGAAAGTTATTCATCAGTTAGAAAACTTTTATCTATTTTCAATCTTTCAGAAGAAGATGTAAAAAATAACAATATTTCATCTTTACCAAATCTTATAAGAGAAAAAGGTGAAGAAGTTGTTGCTAATGAATGTGGAATTGGTGTTCCAACATTAAATGATATTACAAATGAATTACTTAAGCCAGGTAGAGATATTCGTGAATCAATGCCAAAACCTGTTCTTAGAAGTGATGTAATTCATATGGAAGATTTGCAAGAAGGAATGATATTTACTGGTATTGTAAGAAACGTAGTTGACTTTGGTGCATTCGTTGATATTGGTGTTCACCAAGATGGACTTGTTCATATTTCTCAAATTTCTGATGCATATATTAAACATCCATCAGAAGCTTTGAAGGTTGGTGAATCAGTTGAAGTTAAAGTTATGTCAATCGATCTTCCAAAGAAAAGAATATCATTGACTATGAAAGGAATTCAAAAAGAAAATGAATCAGAAACAGTGTAATTATTGTAAAACTTCTTTAAGTGAAATTTTTGAAACAGGCTTTGTTGGTTGTGAAAAATGTTACGAAATGGAAGAAGTTAAATTACTTGTTGAAAAACTTTATGGAAATAAAAAACATAAAAATTAATAAAAATACTTAAAAAAACGGGTTATTTGTGGAAAATTTTGAAAATATTGCAATTACATCAAGAATAAGACTTGCAAGAAATGTGTCTGGAATTAACTTTTTTACTAAGTTAACAAACGAAGAAGATGCAATGTTTATTATTGATTCTGTTCTTGAAATATTGGAACAAACGGGAAGTTTTAATTATTATTATTTGAAAGATTTGTCTATAAATGAATGTAATGCTTTGCTTGAAAAACATTTTATAAGCAAAGAACTTATAGATAATAAAGATATTTCTTGTATGGCAATTAACAACGAACAGAATATTGCAATTATGTTAAATGAAGAAGATCATATAAGAGAACAATGTATGCATGAAGGTTTTAATCTTTTAAAACCATATAGAGAATTGCAAAAAATTGATAAACAAATATTAAACCAAATTGATATTGCATATAATGATGATTATGGTTTTATAACTTCCTGTCCAACAAATTTAGGGACAGCAATGAGGGCGTCAGTAATGCTTTTCTTACCAGGACTAGAAAGAAATGGTGAGATAGATATTGTGTTTAATGAAGTTAAGGAAAAAGGGTTAACAGTAAGAGGTTTTTATGGAGAAGGAAGTGGAACTTATGGAAGTTTTTACCAAATCTCTAATCAACTTTCCTTAGGTCTTAATGAACAAGAAATTATTGATAATGTTTCAGATTATGTGTTTACGATTTGTGAAATGGAAGCTTCAGCAAGAGAAGATATTTTGACTTTTTCTTCAAATGAACTAAAAGATGAAATATATAGAGCAGTTGGAATTTTGGAAAGTTGTTTTATGATAACTGAAAAAGAAATGATTGAACTTTTATCTAAAATAAAATTCGGTTATGCATTAGGCTTTTTAGAAATTTCAAATTTAAAAAAGTTTGATAGTTTGTACTATGAAGGTGCATCTGCAAACTTAAAAATAAACTATGTGTATAACAATCCTAAAGATGAAAGTATAATTCGTGCAGAATTTATAAGAGATAAAATTAGGATTTTAGTACAAAGGGAGGGCATATGATGTTAAATACAGGAGCAAATAGTATAACTTTTTCAGATGATATTCAAAATGTTATAAAGAATGCTAGTAAAATTGCATTAAAGTTTGGAAGTAAATTGTTAGGTACTGAACATATACTTTATGGTTTATCATGTGAAAAAAACTGTCAAACATCTAAAATTTTATTTAAGCATGGAGCATCTGAAAGAAGTTTATTTGAACTTTTTGAACAAAGCAATAAGGTTCAAAATTTAATTGCAGATGTTGAACTTACTCCAAGAGTTAAAGAATTGTTAAAATTTGCTAGAACAATTGCTTTGGAATTTAGGCATACCCTCATAACAACTGAGCATATCTTTCTTGCTATTTTATCTGATGCATCTTGTTTTGCTACAAAACTTTTGGCAAGTATGTATAATATGGATATAAATAAAGTAAAAGATGAGCTTATGTTCTTTATAAACACTCCTATACTTGACAACAAAATTACAGTTGAACAAAATAATTTAGGAGAAACAAATTCTACTACAACAAGTGCAAAAAATTCACAAAGTGGAAGTACTTTACCTGATAATCTTTTGGAAATGGGTAGTGATTTGAATTTAAGAGCAAAAGAAGGTAAACTTGATACAATTATTGGTAGAGAAAATGAAATTCAAAGACTTATTGAAATTTTATGTAGAAAAACTAAAAATAATCCAATTGTAATTGGAGAAGCAGGTGTTGGTAAAACAGCTGTTGTTGAAGGACTTGCTCAAGCTATTGTTGATGGAAATGTTCCTGATGAATTGAAAGATAAAATTATTTATTGTTTAGAAATCGGTGGTTTGATGGCTGGTACAAAATACCGTGGTCAAATGGAAGAAAGATTAAAATCTGCTATTGAAACAATAATTGCTAATGAAAATATTATTGTGTTTATTGATGAATTTCATACACTTATGCAAGCTGGTTCTGAAAAAGGTGAAACAAATCCTGCTGATATGTTAAAACCTTATCTTTCAAGAGGGGATTTGCAAACTATAGGTGCTACAACTACTGATGAATATAGAAAGTTTATCGAAAAAGATAAAGCTATGGAAAGAAGATTACAACCTGTTATGATTAATCCTCCAACAGTTGAACAAACAATTATGATTTTACAAGGTATTAGATCTTCTTATGAAGAATTCCACAAAGTAAAAATTAGAGATGATGCTATTGTTTCAGCTACAATATTGTCAGATAGATATATAACAGATAGAAATTTACCTGATAAAGCTATCGATCTAATTGATGAAGCTTGTAGTAGAGCAAAAGTAAATTATAATGTAAAACCAAATAATATTAAGGATTTGGAAAAGAAATATGACGATTTAGTTGCTAAACGTAATTATGCAACTTCTCAAAAAAATTATGATACAGCAACAACTTTGCAATATGAAATCTTAAAAATTGAAGAAGAAATGAAAAATGTTTACAAAGCAATGGATTCATCTTCAAAAGAAGAGAATACTGGAGAAGTAGGAGAACATGAAATTGCAAGTATTGTAGCAAAATGGACAGGTATTCCTGTTACAAAAATTACCGAAAGTGAAAGAGAAAGACTTATAAATTTAGAAGAAATTCTTCATAGAAGAGTTATCGGACAAGATGAGGCGATTACTGCAGTTTCAAAAGCTATTAGAAGATCAAGAGTAGGGCTTCAAGATAACAAGAGACCTATTGGTTCATTCTTATTTATGGGACCTACTGGTGTTGGTAAAACAGAACTTTCAAAAGCTATTGCAGAAGCTATGTTTGATAATGAAAATAGTATTATTAGACTTGATATGAGTGAATATTTGGAAGCTCATACCGTTTCTAAATTGTTAGGTGCACCTCCAGGATATGTAGGGTTTGATGAAGGTGGTCAACTTACTGAACAAGTTAGAAGAAGACCTTATTCAGTTGTTTTATTTGATGAAATTGAAAAAGCACATCCTGATGTATTAAATTCATTACTTCAAATCTTAGATGATGGAAGAGTAACAGATGGTCAAGGAAGACTTGTTAACTTCAAAAACACTATCATAATTTTAACTAGTAATATTGGTGCAACAGAAGATTATGGTAAAAAAGAAGAAAATGCTAATCTCACTGAAGAAGAATTAAAAGCTTCAAGAAAGGAAAAGTATTTTGAATCATTAAAACAAAAATTTAAGCCTGAACTTATAAATAGAATTGATGTTATTTGTATATTTGATTCATTATCAAAAGATAATCTTGTAAATATTGCAAAAATTTTGATTAAAAATATTAATAAGCGTCTTAGAGAGAAAAATTTAAGAGTTAAAATTACTTATGAAGCTTTAGATTTGATTGTTGATAAAGGATCAAATTTAGAATATGGTGCAAGACCACTTAAAAGATATATTCAACAAGAAGTTGAAGATAAAATTGCTGAATACATCTTGCTCGGAATGTTGAAAGAACAAGGAACAATCATAATAGATAGAAAAGGTGATGAACTTAATTTTATTTCAGAAAATTGATAAATTTCTTTGTAAAAATATAAATCTATTTGTTATAATATAAATAGGAGGAGGGCTTATGAGAATTGAGTTTTTAGAAAAAAATTATAAAATTGAAGAAAAGTTTAGAGATATAACAACTGAAAAAGTAACAAAATTATATAGATACTTTGGCTCAGATGTTACTATTAGAATTATGTGCTCAAAACAAAACAAAACAGAAAAACTTGAAGTTACAATTATGAGTAAAGGTGTTGTTTATCGTGGAGAAGCTAGTGGTTTGAATATGTATGAAAACATTGATTTAGTTCTTCCAAAAATTGAAAAGCAAATTATCAGAAAAAACCAAAAAGAAATTCAAAAAACAAGACAATCAAAACCAGTTGTTTATGAATTTTTAACAGAAGAACCTGAAATGACTTTACCTGATATTGTTAAGAAAAAATCTTTTGATTTAACACCAATTACTGTTGAAGAAGCAAAAGATGCTATTGAAAGATTGGGTCATAGTTTCTATTTGTTCTTAAATTCAGAAACAGGATTTGTTAATGTTATTTATAGAAGAGCAGATGGAAAATTTGGTATTATTGAAGGAATTTTCTAAAATTTTCAATAAAAAACGATTATTTTTATAAAAATTGATTAAAATAAAGGCATGAAGATTAATTCTGATGCCTTTATTTTTTTTAGTTATAAAAGAGTTTTAAAGATAATAACTTTACTATTTTTGTTGTCTTCTTTTTTGCTACTTTCAGCTTGTGAAAATGATAACACAATACTTTCAGCTAATATATCAGAAATTACACAAGGAAATAGCGATAGCTATACAATAAAAGTTGTTTATGAAAAAGATTCAAGAATGGATAATAAATATGTTGACATTCAAGTAAGGTGTGATGTTGAAGATTTGGTATTAAATTTTAATGAAGAAGGAAATGATATTATTTCTTTAAATTTATCAAAAGAAAATAGGTGGCATTCTTTGACATCATTAATATCATCTGCAAATGGGATAAAAGGAAAAGAAAGTTTTAAAAAGTATGAAGATGTCAATAATGTTATTTATACTTTTACTTGTAATGAAAAAGCCAAGGTGGATTTTAGAGTGGTTGCTGGTGACAATGTAGATAATGATGACCTAAATGGTCAGATTTTGGTTAATGCTGAACCTATATCAAAGATAGTTTCTATAAAAATTAATAAAAAATAAAAGTATTTGCTTTTATTTTTTTTCTTTTTATAGTATATTTAATTTATAGGATAGATTTAAGGAGATTTTTATGCTTAATATAAAAAATTTATTTTTAAGATATACAAAAGAATTTTATGCATTGTGTGATATTTCTTTGTCAGTAGAAGAGGGTGAGAGTGTTGCTTTTGTTGGAGAAGATTGTAGTGGGAAAACTTCTCTTTTAAGAGCAATAGCAAAACTTGAAAAAATAGAAAAATGTGAAATTTACATAAATAAAAAACCTTTAAACAGAATTGATTTTAAAGATGATATAAATGTTGGATATGTGCCTTATTCACCAGTATTTTTAAATAAGAAATCAGTAATAGATAATTTTGCATATATTTTAAAAACTAATGGAATGAAAAAAATTGATATACCAAAGAAAATTAATGAAGCTTTAGTTGAATTTTCTATTGAAAAAATAAAAGATGAAAAAATAGAAAATTTGGAAATTGAAGATAAATATATTTTATCTTTGATTCGTCTTTCTTTTAGAGATCTTGATTTGCTTATGGTTGATAATATTTTTGATGAAATTTCAGAAGAATATATTGATGCAATAATAAATATGATTTTAAGTTTGAAAAAAGAAAAAACAACATTAATTGTTGCAACAACAAAGGAAGAAATTGCAGATAAACTTTGTCAAAGAAAAATTCATTTTAGTAATGGTTCAATTGTTGATTAAAGTTCTTCATAATTGCTTTCAATTTTACATTTTGAATTAGATTCACCTTTTTTTAAAGGTGAATTTTTTTGTTGATTCAATATTGATGAAATTAAAGATATTGGATTAGAATTGTTGTTTTGTAAAATATCAAAAATATTAAATGAAGAGTTTTTTTGATTTAATAATGAAATTAATGGAGTAAGCATACCTAACAAATTATTATTGAAGTTAGAATTGTTGTTAAAATTTGTATTATTTTTTTGATAAAAGTTATCGTTAGAATTGTTAAAATTTAAATCATTTGGATAATATGAGGAGATTATATTTGTTTGATTATTTTGATTATTTAAATTATTTTGAGAATTCATAAACATATTCAAAATTTCAAAGATATTATTATTCATAATATATTTATATGATTATAATAAGGTTGAATGTTAAAAATATTATTTAATTTTTAATCGAATTTAATATTTGTTCATATAATGTAAGAGGAGGTTTTATGGGAATAAAACTAAGCGATATGAAAAATATTAATTTAGAAGAGAATAGTAAGAATGAAGAAAATAGTAATGTATTAAATGAAACTTATGAAGAATTAAAAAATGCATCTACTGATGAACTTATGAAAAGATTACAAAGCGAAGTGAAAAAACAAAAGGTAGATGGGACATTTGATATTGAAAACATTAAGGATAATATAGATAAAATAAAAGGGTATCTTCCACAAGATACATATCAAAATATGTTAAACATTTTGGATAGTTTGAAATGAAATTTGATAAGATAGATAAGTATTTATTAAACAAGGTTAATGTTCTATCTACTGAAGAAAGTTTATATGCTTTTGTATTTTCAAATCAAATAGAACGATTAAAAAATTTTTTAATTTTTAATAAAATTCAAATTATAAATGAATATTCATTCATAAAAGCCTTTTTTTGTAAGTTAAATAAGGGAGATATTTTAAGATTATCGGACTATCAAGAAATTGATTATATTTCATCGGTTATGAATGTAAATGCTCTTATGTATATCTCAAAAAAAATATTAGGAACTGATGAATTATTTTCAAGTGGAAAAGGTATAAGTATTGCGTTTATTGATACAGGGATAACTCCTCATTGTGATTTTTGTTTAGGGGAAAATAGAATAAAATTATTTAAAGATTTTGTTAATGATAAAACACAACCTTATGACGATAATGGACATGGAACTTTTGTTTGTGGGGTTTGTTCTGGAAATGGTAGTTTGTCAGCATTGAAATATTCAGGTGTTGCACCATGTTCAAATATTTATTCATTGAAAGCGTTGAACAATAAAGGAGAAGCCTCTGCAAATCAAATTTTAGATGCTATGCAATGGGTATATGATAATCATAAAAAATATAATATAAAAATCGTTTGTATGAGTTTTGGAAGTGAGCCAATTGGACATAATGATCCAATTATGATAGGAGCAGAAACTTTATGGAAAGAAGGTGTTGTAATAGTTGCTGCGGCTGGAAATAGTGGGCCAGAATATCAAACAATAAAATCGCCAGGTGTAAGTAGTAAGATAATTACGGTTGGAGGATTTGATGATAAAAGAAAAAGTAATAAACATTTTGATGAAACAGATTTTGATGTTGCAAAATTTTCTTCAAGAGGTCCTGCTTATCAAAGATTTAAACCAGATATAATTGCACCAAGTGTTGACATCATTTCTTGTGGTAAAGATAAAAATTATATAAAACTTAGTGGAACAAGTGTCGCAACTCCAATGGTTGCTGGATTAGTTGCTTTGATATATGAAAAATACAAAGATATTTCACCAGATGAAATAAAAAGAATTTTACTTTCTTCTTGTAAACCAATTGTAAACAATAAAAATTTTGAGGGCTTTGGTTACCCTCAAATTAATAAATATTTAAATATATAAAATCAAGAGTTCTTTTTAATTAAATTAAAAATTTCTTGATTTGCATTAATTTTAGTAAAATTTTTCATGTTTTTAATTAAAAAATCTTTATTTTTCACAAGATTATCAAGACTATTTAAAAATCTTGTAGGAGTATAGTCTTCTTCAAACAATGTGTAAGAATAATTTAAATTTGAAAATAATTTTGCATTTTCAATTTGATCTCCACGTGAACACTTTTTAGATAAAGGGATTAATAAAGTTGGTTTGTTTAAAATTATAAGTTCATTTATAACTCCTGAACCTGCTCTTGAAATTACATAATTACATGCTTTATAGTAGTCTTGAATATTGTCTGCATATGGAATTTGAATGTAGTTTTTATGTTCAAATTCTTTATAATTTTTCTTACCACAAATATGAATAATATTAAATTTTTCTGATAAGATTTCTATATTTTCATATATAATTTTATTGATAAATTTTGCTCCACTACTTCCACCTAAAATGAGTAAAATAGGAAGATTATGATTACTAAATTTATCTATAATTTTTTTTGAATTTCCTTTAAAAATTTTATCTCTAATTGGTTGACCTGTGTATATGCATTTCTTATTTTTTTTTGATGTTTCATAAAATGTTGTGCACATAATATTGCAGTAATGTAAAATAATTTTATTTGCAAGTCCCATGGTTAAATCTGATTCATGACTGATTACTGGAATTTTCTCATTATGTCCAGCAATTACTGTTGGAACAGAAACAAATCCACCTTTTGAAAAGATAATATCCGGTTTTATTTCTTTTAAAATTTGTCTTGATTTTTTTATTGATTTTATTAATTTAAAAGGTATTAAAAAATTTTTAAAAGTTAGTTTTCTTTCTAATTTTACAACAGGAATTTCATAAAATTTTATGTTCTTAAAATCTTTTAAAATTTCTTTTTCCATTCCATTTCCACCGATGTAAAATATTTCATATTCCTTTTCAAGTAAGGGGACTAATGATAGTGCAGGATATATGTGTCCAGCAGTTCCTCCACCTGTTAAAATAATCTTTTTCATTGTTACTCCTTTTTATTATTTTATGCATTATTTCATAAAAATATAATTTTTTGTTTTTATGCAAATATATGTATAAATATTCATTTTAAAAATCTATGTAAAAAATTGAAAAATATTTTTAAATTTATTTCATAAAGTGATATAATATAGTTATTATGAAATATTGTAAGTGAAATTAGGAGATGATATGGAAGAAAAACAATATGAATCAAAAGACATAGTCGTTCTTGAAGGATTAGATGCAGTTAGACTTCGTCCAGGTATGTATATTGGAACAACTGGAAGTAGAGGGTATCACCATTTGCTTTGGGAAATAGTTGATAACTCTATCGATGAAATTTCTAATGGATACGGAGATAGTATCAAAATTACTTTAAACAAAGATGGTAGCATTACTGTTGAAGACAATGGTAGAGGTATTCCAGTTGATATGCATCCAACATTAAAGAAATCTGGTGTTGAAGTTGTTTATACAACATTACATGCTGGTGGTAAATTCAATACTGATAACTACAAATATTCAGGTGGTTTACATGGTGTTGGTGCTTCTGTTACAAATGCTTTATCTAGATGGTGTGTTGTTGATGTTTTTAAAAATGGAAAAGAATATACAATAAGATTTGAATCTAAAGAAGTTAATGGAAAAATGAAGAGTGGTATTCCTGTTACTCCATTAAGAGAAATTGGAAAAACAAATAAAACAGGAACAAGAGTTACATTCTTGCCAGATGATAGAGTTTTTGGAGATTTATCTTTTAACTTTGAAACTATTACAACAAAAGCAAGAGAATTAGCATTCTTAAATAAAGGATTAAGAATTGAAATAATAAATCTTCTTGATGAATCCTTAAATACATCTTTCCATTATGAAGGTGGTATATCTGATTATGTTAAGTATCTTGTTGAAGATAAAACAACAATGTTTGATGAACCAGTTTATTTTGAAGCTGAAGGAAAAGTTCTTTCAATGGAAGCAAGTTTCATTTTTACTGATTCATATACAGAAAATTCATTCTCATTTGTAAACAATATTCCAACAACTGAGGGTGGTACTCATGAAGTTGGTTTTAAAACTGCTTTTACAAAAGCATTTAATGATTATGCAAGAGAAAAAGGTTTATTAAAAGATAAAGAACCAAATCTTCTTGGTGAAGATTTTAGAGAAGGTATTCATGTTGTTCTTGCAATCAAAATGAACAATGTTCAATTTGAAGGACAAACAAAAACAAAATTAGGAAATCCAGAAGCAAAAGTTGAAGTTGAAAATTTAACAAATATTGAACTTCAAAAATTCTTAAGTAATCCAAGAAACGATGAAGTTGCAGAGATTATTATAAATAAAGCTAAAAACGCAGCAAAGGTTAGAATTGCAGCAAAGAAAGCAAAAGAACTTGTTAGAGCAAAGAACAGTGCAGAAAACTTTAACTTGGTAGGTAAACTTGCAGCATCAACATCTAGAAATAGATTGAAAAATGAATTGTTTATCGTGGAAGGAGATTCTGCGGGTGGTTCTGCTAAGCAAGGTAGAGATAGATCTTTTCAAGCTATATTACCTTTGCGTGGTAAACCATTAAATGCAGAAAAGAAAAGAATTGACCAAGTTCTTGCAAATGAAGAAATTAGAACAATTATTAGTGCGCTTGATACTGGTTTTGGAGAAGATTTTACTTTAGATTCATTGAGATATAATAAAGTGATTATTCTTTCCGATGCCGATCAAGATGGTGCTCATATTAGAGCAATACTTTTAACATTCTTCTATAGATATATGCGTCAACTTATTACAGATGGACACGTGTTTATAGGACTTCCACCTTTGTATAAGGTTTATAAAAAAGATGTAACTGAATATGTTTATTCAGATGCAGAACTTAGTGAAGCTATAGCAAGAGTTGGTAAAGGTTATATGATCCAAAGATATAAAGGTCTTGGTGAAATGAACCCAGAACAACTTTGGGAAACAACTATGGATCCTGAAAAGAGAACTCTTGTTCAAGTTACTATTGAAGATGCAGCTCAAGCTGAAAGAATGATTTCAATCTTAATGGGTGATAATCTTGAAGCTAGAAAGAAATATATAGGTATTCATGCAAACTTTGATAGAGAAGATACATTTATGCAAGATTATAAAAATATCTAAAATTTAGGTGATATGTGAAAAATAAATTTGATGATCCAAATGAAGAAGAATTAGAATATGAGCCACCGATAGATGGTCAGATTTGTTACGATGAACTTTTGTATAAGGAAGAAGAACCTGAAGAAATAGAAGAAGTAATTGAACCAATAAAAGGTCAATTTAACATTTGGGATATTTTCAAAAAATTAAATAATTTTAGTAAAAAAATATTAAAAATTCACAAAAAAACTGATAAAACTGAAAAAAATAAAGAAAAAAATATAAATTTAGATATTGAAAATAAGATAGAAGAAAAACCAAAAGAAGAAATAATTTTACAAGAAAACAAAGTTGAAACTCATATTGATGATGAAATTGATGATATAGAAATAAATCAAGTTGAAGATAAAACTATAAATCATTCTCAAGAGAGTTTGAATAAAATAAAAACTAAAAAACCTAAAATTATTCCAATTGATTTAGAAGAAGATGATGAGGAAGATATTTTAGATGATGACGAAATAAAAATTGATTTTGATGATTGTCAAGATGATGAAGAACTTGAAAGAAAATTAAAATCAATGAAAAGTTATCAAGACTTTTTTAAAAAAAATATAAATAAACAAAATGAGGAAAAAGTGAACAAGAAAGAAGAAATTTTATCAAATAACAACAATAATGAAGATGGAAGAGGAATTATTCAAAAAAATTTGGAAGCCGTTTTGCATGACTCTATGATTCCATATACTGAACATGTAGTTATGGATAGAGCTCTTCCAAGAGTTGAAGATGGTTTAAAACCTGTTCAAAGAAGAATTTTATATTCTATGTTGGAATTAGGTCTTACACCTGATAAACCATATAGAAAATCTGCAAGAATTGTCGGGGATTGTATGGGTAAATATCACCCACACGGTGATGCTTCTGTTTATGATGCAATGGTAAGAATGTCTCAAGATTTCGTTTTGAGAGCACCACTTATTGATGGTCATGGAAACTTCGGATCAATTGATGGAGACTCTGCTGCTGCGATGAGATATACAGAAGCAAGACTTACTCCACTTGCTCTTGAACTTTTAAGAGAACTTGATAAAAATACTGTTAAGTGGAGCTTGAACTTTGATGATACTTTGAAAGAACCTGATATGTTACCAGGTAGATATCCAAACTTACTTGTTAATGGTTCATATGGTATTGCCGTTGGTCTTGCTACAAACATTCCACCTCACAATTTGGGTGAAGTTATTGATGGTATTGTTGCATATATTGATGATCCTGATATTACATTAAAAGAAATGATGAAAATCATTAAAGGTCCTGACTTTCCAACAGGTGGAGAACTTATCTGTGGAGATAATTTAAAAACTGCATATCAAACAGGTAAAGGGAAAATAATAATTAGATCAAAAATGACAATTGAAACTGTGGGAGATAAGCAATCAATTGTTATTACAGAAATACCTTACCAAGTAAATAAAGCTGCTTTACTTCAAAAAATTGCAGAATTAAAAGAAGTTAATAAAGAATTATTGTCAGGTATTGCAGATATCTGTGATGAATCAGATAGAAATGGTATGCGTGCTGTAATTAAACTTAAGAAAGATGTTGAAGCAAAACCTATCTTAAATTATTTGTTAAAATATACAAATCTTCAAGTAACATTTGGTATAAATATGGTTGCAATTGCAGGTGGAAAACCAAAACTTATGGGATTGCTTGAAATTATTTCATATTATACAGCTTATCAAAGAGAAATTATTATAAGAAGAACAAAGTTTGATCTTGATCAAGCAAAAGATAGAGCACATATTGTCGAAGGTCTTCTTGTTGCCATTAGAAATATTGATAAAGTTATTAAGATTATTAAAACTTCTTCAAGTGTTTCTGAAGCAAAGACAAGACTTAGAGAAAAGTTTAATTTAAGTGAAAAACAAGCTCAAGCAATTCTTGACATGAGACTTGCTAGATTGGTTAATCTTGAAGTTTATAAACTTGAAGAAGAATTGAAAGAACTTAGACAAAAAATTGCTGAACTTACAAAAATTTTAAACTCAAAGAAACTTCAATTAAATATCGTTAAGAAAGAAATGACTGAAATTAAAAAGAGATTTAATTCAGAAAGAAGAAGTGTTGAGTTAAGTGAAGATGACTTAGAAATTAAAGAAGTTGTTGATGTAACAGCAAATCAAGAATTTATGGTTGCTATTACTGCAGGAAATACTCTTAAGAAGATTAATATGAAGAATTATTCAATGTCTAAAAAGACTATGAAGGACGGATCTTCATTATTTGATATTCATACTAAATTAATTAAATGTAAAGGTAAAGATACAATTATTGTATTTACAAACAAAGGTAATGCATTAAAACTTCCTGTTGAAATGTTAGATGAATCAAAATGGCATGATAAGGGTGTTGCATTAAATAAACTTGATAAAAATGCAGATTTATTTGAAATTCCTGTTGAACTTATGGCTCCAGCTAATGATAATTCAAATCTTGTGTTCTTCACAAAATTAGGAAATATTAAAGTTACTGCTGAAAAAGAATGTATTGTCTCAAAATCATTCTATCAAGTAGTAAAACTTACAGAAGAAGATGAACTTATCTCTGTTGAAAAGTTTAATCCTAAAGCAACTATTTTAATGTTGACAAAAAATGGTATGTCATTGCATTATGAAAATAAAGATGTTCCAGTTCAAGGTAGAATAGCTGGTGGTGTTAAGGGAATTAATCTTGATGAAGGTGATAGTGTTATTTTTGCTAGTCAAGTTTCATTCTCTCATGTTACTGTAATAACAAATAATGGTTATGCTAAGAAGTTACCTATAAAAGATTTACCAATTTCTCAAAGATATAGAAAAGGTATAAAATATGTAAACTATGTAGGTGAAGGAAATAGCGTAGTTATTGCTTATGTTTCAGATGAACAATCTGTTGTTGATCTTGGAATGAAGTTTAAGATTATCCAACCAAGAAGAATTTCAAATGGTGATAGACTTAAGAAAGGTGATAAAATTTTAGATGGAAAATTCCTAGGAATTTATGTTTATAAAGATTAAAAATAAAAATATCCAATTTGGATATTTTTATTTTTTTTTTATGATAAATATACGTTTGTATATTTATTTTTTGCTAATAATTTAAAATATATCATAAAAACCAATTTTGATAAATATAAATAGAATATGAGAAATTTTCGACAAATGTAAACAAATATAGTCTTATATATTTAAAATAAGCATTTGAAAAAATCTTCTGTTATTTTATTATTAAAGTGAGGTTTGTATGCATTTTTGTGTCTTCAAATCAAGGACAATTAAAATTATTATAGCAATGATTATTGTAGCTGTTTTATTAGCTATAAATATTGATGGATATTCATCAGCGCAAGTTTTTTTTGGTTATGTAAATAAAAAAGTTCCAATATATGCAGTTCAAACAGAAGAAAAACAAGTTGCGATTTCTTTTGACGCAGCTTGGGGTGCTGATAAAACTCAAGGGATACTTGAAATATTAAATGAGTATGATGTAAAAGCTACATTTTTCTTAGTCGGTTTTTGGGTTGATAAATATTCTGGTATGGTTAAAACAATTGATGAAAATGGAATGGAGATTGGGACACATTCGAATACTCATCCAGATATGACAAAATTAGATGAAAAAACTATTAGATCAGAACTAGAAATAAGTATGAAAAAAATAAATGATATAACAGGAAAAGATGTAACATTGTTTAGGCCACCATATGGTTCATATAATAATAAACTTCTTGATGTAGCAACGTCATTAAATTTAAAAACAATTCAATGGGATGTTGATACATTAGATTGGAAAGGTATATCTGCTGGAGAAATATCTAATCGTGTTGTATCAAATGTTAAAAATGGTTCAATAATTTTAATGCATAATAATTCTGATAATATTTTAGATGGATTAAGATTAACATTAGACAGACTTAAAAAACAAAATTATACAATCACATCAATCGGAGAACTTATTTATAATGATAATTACACAATAGATAGAAATGGCATACAACATAAAAATTAAGGGAGGAAAAATATGGATTACAATAAGACTTCATTAGAAGAGCAGAATAACAAAGGTCAAATAATAGGAAAGATTATAGATTTACCAAAATTATCTCATGAAATTGAAGGAGAAAGTTTTTATGAATTAAAAGTTGAGGTTGAAAGATTATCAAAAGCAAAGGATATTATTCCGATTACAATTTCAGAAAGATTGATTAATAATAATATATTAAATATTGGGGAATTAGTATATATTACAGGAGAATATAGAAGTTATAATAAACTTGAAAATGATAAGAGTAAATTGATTTTGCATTTTTTTGCAAAGGAAATAATTAGACAAGAAAATATAGATTCTTCAATTAATTTAAATAATACTAATGAAGTAAAACTTATTGGGTATATATGTAAAAAGCCAATTTATAGAAAGACTCCATTTGATAGAGAAATATGTGATATTTTGCTTGCAGTTAATAGACCAAATTATAATAAATCAGATTATATTCCTTGTATTTTATGGGGAAGAAATGCTAGATTTATGGAAGCACAAAGTATAGGAACAAAGGTTGAGATTATAGGAAGAATTCAGTCTAGAAATTATAATAAACTTGATGAAAAAGGTGATATTGAAGAAAGAGTTGCTTATGAAGTTTCATGTCAAAAACTCTCAGTTTTATCAAAATTATCAGATATAAAGATTTCAAAAAATGATAACTCAAAATCAAGTAGCATTTCTGTTTAAAATAAAAAAATCGCAAAAATGCGATTTTTTTATTAAAATAATGTATTTTTTTACAATATTTTATTAAAATAAAGGTTTTTCCATATTTGCAGGAATGTCTATTCCTAATAATTTTAAAACTGTTGGAGCGATGTTTGCAAGTGAACCTTTTTTGCTTAATTTTACATTTTTATTTTTATCAGAAACAAGAATAAATGGAACAGGATTAGTTGTGTGAGCAGTCATTTTATTTCCATTTTTATCCATAACTTCTTCAGCATTTCCATGGTCTGCTGTTATGATACATTCACCACCAGCCATTAAGGTTGCAAGTGCAACAGCATATGCTTGTTTTTCGACACATTGGATAGCTTCAACTGAGGCATTGAAGTTTCCTGTATGTCCAATCATATCAGGATTAGAATAATTTACCAAAAGAAAATCATATTTATTTGAAGCAATTGCGTCAAGCATTTCTTGAGTAATTTCAATTGCTCTCATTTTTGGATAGTAAGAGAAATCTGGAGTATCTATACTATCAATTAATTTTCTATCTTCATTAATATTTGCTTGTTCAATTCCACCATTGAAGAAGAATGTTACATGAGCATATTTTGTTGTTTCGGCAATATGGAATTGTTTCATATTATTATCACTTATAATTCTTGAAAGATTGTCTTCAACAATTGTAGGTGGGAATAATGTATTAAGATGAGTTAATTTATCTGAATATTCTTCCATAGGAGAGAAAAGAAGATTGTTAAATTTTTTAGTTTCAAATTTATCAAAAGTTGAATCAGTGATTGCAAAAGTAATTTCTCTTGCTCTATCAGAACGATAGTTATAAAAAATTACGCTATCATTTTCTTCAATACAAGCATTTTCTTGGATTATTGTTGGTTCGAAGAATTCATCATTGATACCTTTTGCATAACTTGTTTTTACAGCATCTTCAAAGTTATTAAATTTTTCACCTTTTCCATATACCAACATATCGTATGCTTTTTGAAGTCTGTCATATCTTTCTTCTCTATCCATTGCAAAAATTCTTCCACACAAAGTTGCAATTTTTGCATTTGAACCATTAATTTTTTCTTGTGTTTCTCTTAAGAATTTTATTCCGTCTTGTACTCCACAATCTCTACCATCTAAAAATGCATGGATATATATGTTTTTTATATCATAATTTTTTGCAAGTTCTAAAATAGAATAAAGGTGAGAAACTTTTGAGTGGATACCACCTTCAGATAATAAGCCCATAATATGAAGATTTGATTTATTATCTTGTGCATGTTTTAATGCTTTTATTAAATTTTCGTTTTTGAAAAATTCACCACTTTTAATATCGTTATCAATTTTAAGTAAGTCTTGTAAAATAACTCTACCAGCACCGATAGTCATGTGACCAACTTCTGAATTTCCCATTTGACCATCTGGAAGACCAACAGAAAGTCCACTAGCTGATATTAAAGTATGAGGATACATTTTCTTAAGTTTGTCAAGGTTAGGGGTACCGGCGCTTGCAATAGCATTTCCGTAAGAATCTTTTCTTTCACCAAAGCCATCTAAAATAATTAATGTTACCATTTTTTTCTCCTTAATTTTTATATAATATTAGAAAGAAAAATGTATTAAAAATTTTCTTTCTCTTAATGATTTAATAATAACAAATTATATATTTTTAGTCAAATAATTAAATAAAAAATCATTTCAATTTGAAATGATTAATTATTAAAATGTTCATCAAAAATGCTATCATTTGATTTAGTGTTAAAAGATGAATTGTTTGAAACTTTTTCATTTTGTATTAAAGAATTTTTATCATAATTGTGATTTACTTCTTTTGCACTTTCTGTATTAGTAACAGGTTTGTTTGTTACTTGAATTTCAGGGGAATGGTGATTTTCTTTTTTCTTAAATTTTTGATATAGTTTGAAACTTCCTTTGTTTGTAAGCATTCTAAAAACAACATAAATTGCAGAAATTCCAATCACTATATATATTAATCTTGAAAAAATACTTGCCTGATAACCAAATAGTCCTGCAACAAAATCATATTGCAATAATCCGATTAAAAGCCAATTTATGCAACCAGCAATGGTTAAAATAAAAGCAATTAAATTTAACATTTTTCTTTTCTCCTTTTACAAATTTAGTTATGTGCAATAAGAAAAATATTATAAAAAAACGTGTTTTTTATTAAAAATAAGTCAAAATTCTTAATATTTTTATTTTTTATTAAATAAAAACTTTAATTTTTATAAATAAAATTAGCATTTAAAAATAATATGAATAAATATAATATGTGTGGAATATCTTAATTTAGAAAAAGTGTAAAAAAGATTGACTTTTATAAAAACTATGTTTATAATATTAGTCAGTTTTTAATTTACTTACAAGGAGGAGTTATATGGAAAAACATTATTTAACACCAGAAGGCAAAAAACAATTAGAGGAAAAATTACAATATTACAAAACTGTTAGAAGACCTGAAGTTGTGAAAAAAATAGGACTTGCTAGAGAATTTGGTGATTTATCTGAAAATTCAGAATATGATGCAGCAAAAGATGAACAAGCACAAATCGAAGCAGAAATTTCAGATATGGAAAAAATATTACTCCATGCAGAAATTATTGATAAAAGTACTATCTCTGTTGACCAAGTTAGCGTTGGAAGTTTGGTTAAACTTTATGATACAGAATTTGATGAAGAGGTTGAATATAGAATTACAGGATCAACAGAAAGCGATCCTTTAAATGGACTTATTAGTAATGTTTCACCTGTTGGAAAAGCTCTTATTGGACATAAAGCAGGCGAAAACGTTTATGTTGATACACCAGGTGGAAAAATTTGTTATAAAATTATTTCTATTAATATTTAATTTACTTTGATATATAATTTTTGTATGTTATAATATTCACGTGAAAATGGTGATTTTATGATATTTAAAAATTCGGTACAACTTAATTATAAAAATTTGGAAAAAGTATGGAAGTACTTTTTCTTTCGTATTGTCATTTGGGGAGTGATAATTCTTTTATCTTTACCTGCTATCTTAAAGTTTAGTAGCATTTTTTCTTCAAATGCAAAAACATATGATTTATTTGGTCAATTAGGATCAGGTTTTTTGTATGTAAAAAATTATGGGTTAGTACTTACAAATTTATTTGATTGTGCTTTCCAAATTTTAAAAGATTGTTTTGAAACAAGTGCTTTTTTAGTTATTTATTTTTGCATCGTGTTCTTTTTACTTAAGCCTTTTTTATTAAATATTGGCAAATACACAATGAATTATATGTTCTATTATTATATGTCTAGTCATACAAGATGTAAATTTATAAATACAATGGTTTGTAATTTGAAAGAAGCTTGCGCTTATTCTTTTTTCAAAACTTTATTTTGTTTACCTGTTATGTGTTTAAACACTACTATTTGTTGTTTATTGATTTCAATAGATAATAATGTATTCACATATTTAAAACCACTTGTGGTTATTATTGTGTTTATAGTTATTTATTCAATAGCTCAATCAGTTTTATCAGGTTGGGCTCCAGCGATGATTGTTCTTGATTGCAATGTTTTTAAAGGATTTGTAAAAGGTTTTTCAGCAAGTTGGAAAATGATTGGTATGATTTTATTAAATTATCTTGTTATATATTTATGTTATATAGTTGTACCATTTGCACTTAGTATTTACACATTAGTGGTTGTAAAACCATTTATAGTATTTAATATTGTTACTCATGAAATGATAGCATTCTATAATGTTCAAGGTATGAAATATTATGTTGGAAATGAAAATATCGTAATACCAAAAAAACTTGAAGAGATTGATAAATTTAAAAAGTCAAAATATATTTTATAAAATTTTTGATTTTGATTTATTAATGTCTTCTTATATGTAAATAATCGATTTAGAGTTATATCTAAATCTTATTTGAACGTAAAAGTTTATAAAAAAGTTGATCCATTTTCGATCAACTTATATTTAATTTATTTAATAAAAGGAGATTAAAGTTGAATTCAAAATTGAAAATTACTTTCCTTGGAGGCGTGGGTGAAATAGGAAAGAATATGACTGCATATGAATACAACAATGAAATTATTGTTGTTGATGCAGGCTTAACTTTTCCTGGTGATGATTTACCTGGAATTGATGTTGTTATACCCGATACAACTTATTTGATTGAAAATAAGGATAAAATAAAAGCATATATTATTACTCATGGTCATGAAGATCATATTGGAGCACTTCCATTTATATTGGAACAAGTGAATGCTCCAATTTATGCAACAAAATTAACTTTAGCTTTAATAGATAACAAAATGAAAGAGTATCAAAAGGTTAAGTATAAAGCTGTAACTGTTAAACCAAGAAATGTATTAAAGATAGGTTCTTTTTCTGTTGAGTTTATTAAAGTTAGTCATTCTATTGCTGGCGCACTTGCACTTTTTATTTCTTCACCAGCTGGAAATGTTGTTCATACAGGGGACTTTAAAATTGATTTTGAACCTTTAGATGGTGCAATGACTGATTTATCTAGATTTGGTGAACTTGGAAGACGTGGTGTTGATCTTTTGATGTGCGAAAGTACAAACGTTTGTAGAAAAGGTTATTCTATGAGTGAAAGATCTGTTGGACGTGCACTTGAAGAGATATTTAAACAACATCCTGACAATAGAGTGTTTGTTGCAACATTTGCTTCTAATATTCATAGATTACAACAAATATTAAATTTGGCTGAAAAATATGGAAGAAAAGTTGCATTCACTGGAAGAAGTATGATTAATATTTCTGATGTTGCTTTGAAACTTGGTGAAATAACTTTTGATAAGAAAAATATAATTGATATTGATAAAATTGACAAATATGCAGATAAAGAACTTTTGATTGTTACAACAGGTAGTCAAGGTGAACCTATGTCAGCTTTAACAAGAATGGCAGCAGGGGAATTTAAACAAATTAAACTTGGGGAAAATGATTTGATTATTATGTCAGCATCTCCAATTCCTGGAAATGAAAAGAGTGTTTATAACGTTATAAATCAATTATTTAAACTTGGAGCTGATGTTATCTATGATGAGCTTGCAGATGTTCATGTTTCTGGACACGCATGTCAAGAAGAATTAAAAACTATTCATGCTCTTTGTAGACCAAAACACTTTATGCCAATTCATGGTGAATATAGACATATGAAAATGCATAAACAACTTGCAATGCAAATGGGTATGGATGCAAGAGATATTATTTTACCATCACTCGGTATGCAAGTTGAACTTTCTCAAACATCTTTTAAACAATTAGGATTTGTTAAAGCAGGTCAAAGATTAATTGATGGTTATGGTATAGGCGATATGGATAGCAATGTTTTGAGAGAAAGATTGCAGTTATCAGAAGAAGGTATTTGTGTTGTTGTGGTTAATATTAATAACGTTGCTGGTTGTGTAACAAATGAACCTTTCATTATTACTAGAGGGGTTGTTTACCATGATGAAGCAGAAGAATTTGTTCAAGATACAAAAGCAACAATTATAGCTTCACTCAAAGAACAAGATTTGAGAGGAATGGAACCAAACGTTATTAAAAACACATTGAGAAGAACATTATCAAATTTTATATTTAAAAGGACAAAGCGTCGTCCTATGATTTTGACGATTGTTTTATTAGATTAATAATATGGATAAAAAAGAATTTAAAGGCTTTTTTGATAAAGAATATGCACCAGTAGTCAGAGACGAAAGTGCAGATTTTTTATATCATTTTTGCATAGAAAACAAACCTAAAAATGTTTTAGAAATTGGAACTTTTATTGGTTATTCTGGTAGTTTGATTTTGTCAGCAAACAAAGATACAAAACTTACTACCATTGAAATTAATGAAGAGAATTACAAAAATGCTATTTCAAATTTTAATGAATATGGATTTAAGGATAGGGTAAATGTAATTTTGGGTGATGCTAAAGAGGTTATTCAAAATCTTTTAAAAGAAAATAAAAAGTATGATTTTATCTTTTTAGATGGTCCAAAAGGACAATATATGAGATATTTACCAATCTTAAAAGATTTATTGTTATCTGGAGGATATTTAATTGCAGATAATGTTTATTTTCATGGTTTAGTCTTAAAAGAAGGACATATTGAACATAAACATAGAACTATTGTTAATAATTTGAGAACCTTTTTAAATATGATAAAAGATGACAAAGATTTTTCATCTGAAGTGTTAAAAATTGGAGATGGAATAAGTATTAGTAAAAAATTCTAAATTTCGACAAAAATATTTGTTATTTTATACTATATTTGTTAAAATAACACTATGGATTTTGAATTAAAGATAATCGAATTTTTACAATCAGGACGAAACGCATTTTTTGACCTATTTTTTCAAACAATTTCTAATATGGGTAGTGTGTTTGGTTTTGTATTTTTATTGCTTGTTTTTTTTAGAATTAATAAAAGGTATGCGTTTGTATTTTGTTCAACATATTTGTCAATAACATTATTTGTTAATTTAGTTTTAAAGAATGTTTTTGAAAGGCTAAGACCTTATGTTGTATCAGATACAATTATGAACATTGGTAGTGGAGGAACGGGATATTCTTTCCCAAGTGGACATGCTGTTTCTGCATGTGTACTTGCAATGTTTGCTGTATATTTATTTTTAATTTTATCAAGAAAAAAATCTACAAAAGCAATTTCAGTTATAATAGGAATTTTGTTTATTTCTCTTGTTTGTCTTTCAAGAATGTATCTAGGAAAGCATTTCTTGACAGATGTAATTGCTGGGGTAATAATTGCAGGATTATTCTCAATAATGGCTTTAATATATTTTCATAAGAGATTTGTTAAACGAAAAATTATTATAGTAAAAAAGAAGGGGTGAACTATGAATACAATTTCAATTATTGAAAAGAAAAAAGATAATCTTGAATTATCTTCTGAAGAAATTGATTATATGGTAAAAGGTTATACAGAAGGAAGTATTCCTGATTATCAAATGTCAGCTTTTTTTATGGCAATAACAATTAATGGTATGACAGATAGAGAAACTGTAGATTTAACAAAATCAATGTTAAATTCTGGAGATATTTGTGATTTAAGTAAACTTTCTGGTGTAAAAGTTGATAAGCATTCAACAGGTGGTGTTAGTGATACAACAACTATGATTATTGCACCAATTATTGCTTCTAGTGGACTTAAAATATTTAAAGCTAGTGGTAGAGGTTTAGGTTTTACTGGTGGTACTATTGATAAAATTGAAATGTTTGATGGTTATAATGTAGATATCCCTTTTGAAAAAGGAATTGCTTTAACAAACAAAAATAATGCTTGCATTATGGCTCAAAGTGCAGAACTTTCACCAGCAGATAAAAAAATGTATGCATTAAGAGATGTAACAGGAACTGTTCAAAGCTTACCACTTATAGCATCTTCAATTATGAGTAAAAAGTTAGCATGTAATAATGATATTATTTTAATTGATATTAAGTATGGTGAAGGGGCTCTTATGCCTAATGTAGAAGTGGCAAAAAGATTTGCTGATATTGTTATTCAAATAGGAAACGGTTTTAACAAGAAAATTATAACTGTTATTTCAAATATGCAACAACCACTCGGTTATAATATTGGTGACAGATTGGAAGTTATGGAAGCTGTTGATTGCTTGAAAGAATATAAATCAGAAAATAGACTTGCAAAATTATCATATTTAATTTGTAGTAAACTTATTGAAAATGGTCTTAATATTTCTTTTGAAGAAGCAGAAGCAAAAGTTAAAGAAATTGTTGAATCTCAAGCTGCTTTCAATAGATTTAAAGATATAATTAAAGATGGTGGTGGAAATTTTGATGCGTTATATTTAGAAAAATATGAACATATTGATTTTTTTGCAAACCAAGATGGTTATATAACAGAAATTCAAGCAAAAGAACTTGCTGAAATTGTTAGATCAATGGGTGGTGGAAGATTAAAGGTTGGAGATGAAGTTGACCACCATGTTGGAATTCAAACATATTTTAAAGTCGGGGATAAAATTAATACTAATGACAAGTTGTTTACTGTATGGTTTAATGAAAATAAAAAGCCAAATTTTGAAGATATACAAAAATGCTTTATTATTGGTGAAAAATGTGAACCTCTTGAACTTGTAAATTGTATTATGGAATCAGAAGTTAAGTAAGGAAATAATTATGAATATAATTGAAATTCAAACAAATTCTTTAAAAGAAACAGAACAAGCAGCAATAGCTTTTTCAAAGATTGTTACACCTTCTACAACAATTATTTTTCATGGAGATTTAGGTGCAGGAAAAACAACTTTTATCAAAAGTTTATGCAAAGCTCTAGGCTATCAAGATATGGTAACAAGTCCAACATTTACTATAATGAATGAGTATGAAAATGATATTCCAATTTTTCATTTTGATATGTATAGATTAGCATCTTGTGATGAAGCTTTGGAACTTGGTTTTTTGGAATATTTTGAAAAAGGACATGAGGGGATTTGTTTGGTTGAATGGCCTGAAAATGTTGAAGGATTAATAAAAGTTCCATATATAGACATAACTATAGAAAAGATAAATGATACATCTAGAAAAATAAAAATAAGGAGTGTGGAATAATGATTGCTATTTCAACAGCTTTTAAAAATGCTCAGTTATGTTATAAAATAAATGATTATGAAGAATATATAGAAATAGATTCAAACTGTAAACATAGTGAAAATGTGTTAAAAACTTTAAATGAGTTATTGGAAAAAAATAGTCTTAATATAAATTCTTCAGATTGTATTGCAACTATTGTTGGACCTGGATCTTTCACAGGGATCAGAATTGGAATTGCAATTGCAAAAGCGCTTTCTTGTGTAAATAAAGATTTAAAGTTAATTTCATTATCTTCTTTAGATTATATTGCATATTCATATCTTAGAGATAACAAAGAAGAAAATGATTTTTATGTTTTATTAAATGCATTGTCTGGTTTATTTTTTGTTTGTAAGTATGATAAAAATGGAAATAAATTAGATGAAGAAAAAATGATTGATAAAGAAGAATTAGATGCAATAAAAGAAAATATTGTTGGAATAAGTGAAGAAAATTTAGTAGGTATTAATATAACATTAAATGCACAATATTTACTTGATTTTGCGTTGGAAAAATATAACAAAAAAGAGTTTGTTTCTGAAAAAAATTTAGTACCTGTTTATATAAGAAAATCACAAGCAGAAGATAATTTAAAAAATTAATTAAAAAACAAGAATATTATCTGTTAATTTTAGTAAAATATTAAAGATAAATTTTTAAAAAAACTTTTAAAAATCATTGGACATTATACAAAGATATATGTATAATACTTGTGATTAGATAAAAAGGAGTAAACTTTATGAAAAAACCTGTTTATATTCGTTGTCCAAGATGTGAATTGAATTATATTGAAAAGAAAGATAAATTCTGTAGTGTTTGTAAAGCTGAAATGTCTGCAAATAAAGAAGAATTTATCAATGATTTAGATTTAGAAATTTGTCCAATTTGTAAAACAAATTATATTCAACCAGATGAAATAATGTGTGCAACATGTCTTCAAGAACATCAAACAGAAGATGGAGATATAAATACAGATTGGGATGAATATCTTAAAAGAGATGATGATGAAATTATTTCTCCAGATGAAGAAACAGGGGAAATGGCTTCTGTAACAGATCTTGATGACACAAATCTTGATGATGAATTGGGTGATGGATTAGGATTTGATGATGATTTAGATGATGATTTAGATAAAATCGATGAAGAATTTGCTGATGATTTCGACGATGATTTTGATTTAGATGATGATGACGAAGACGACGATGATGACGATGACGAAGAAGATGATGATGACGATGACGATGACGACGATGAT
>JAFTYD010000018.1 GCA_017464845.1 Clostridia bacterium | reverse complement strand
TAAGCTTCATAGTTACTATTTAAATGAGAGAATATAATATTTCTATCTTCTATTCTTGCTAATGTAGAAGAAAGAGAAACTTTTTCACCATCAACTATTCTATAAACTTCATGGATAGCAACATCTTTCATATCAAGATATCTTACACCATTTCCGTTTGCAATAAGTGATGTATAAACAAGACCAAAACCATTATTTTCAAGTGCTGTTTTATCATCATCATTGCTTAAATCATAAACAAGTTTATATGTATTATTTGCATCAACTTCTTCATATACTGTTTCATCTTGTAATGTATTTAACATTTGAATGATTGTATAATCATCATTTGTATATTGAGCAAATTTATCGCCAAAACCAGAAATCATAACTGGAATTCTAATTTTAACAAGGGCAAGATTTGATGATTGTGTATTTGTAATTGTTACACTGATAGCATCTGTAATATTTAAGAATTGTTCTTTAATAGAACCAACTCTAAAGTCTTGAGTAAATTGTCTTACATAATTGTTATTTGCAAGATCATAATCAAATCTATATTCAGTTCCTTTAAATGTTACATTATTTTTATAATAATAGAATCCATTTTCAACAAGGTATAATCTTTCACCACCATCGTAGTTAACTTCGCTACTTACACTGCTCATTTTTTCTGTTTCATAGATAAATGCTGTATCTATAAATTCTGCAATTGTAAAGTCAGCAGTAACTAAGAGGTCAAAAGTAATTAAGTTACCTAAATTGTCTTTTACATCAAGAGTAATACCATTTGCATTATAAGTCATTTTGAATGTTTGAACTATATATTCTCCAACAGAAAGATTGATTGGTTGGAGTCTTTCAATCATTGTATTTGTTGCATTGTTATTAATTCTAAGATACTTATCATTTGAAATATTTTCAAATTGAATATTAACATCTTTTAATCCAATTCCATCAGCTCTAACAATGTTATAATGTTTTTCAAAATCTAAATCATCTGTCAAGATATCTATATTCTTTCCAGGTTCTTGTTCACATTCTTTTATATAATAATTTGGATTTACATTAAATGTTATAGAAGTATAAGCTGTATATGATGATACAGATTCATAATATACTTTAATTGTTCTTGAAGTGTTTTCAAATACATCGTTAAATTTTAATATACCATTTACGCAAGTAAAATATTCTTCACTTGTTGTAGCTTGTATGAAAATTTTATTAGAATCCATTTGTGGATTATCTTGACCAATAATACTAACTGGAAGGAATGATTTTACATCAAGTTCATCTTGAGCATAAACACCAATGTAAACGATATCTCCTGTTTGTTCATTTACTTGATTCACAACATTTTTTCTATATTCTTCTGCTGTAGAATATGAAGCAAACAAATTGTTGAATGTTGCTGATTGTAAAATTCTTAATGTAAGATTTATATCAACAATTCCACTTTCATCATAAACAGTAAATTCAAGATCAATATCAACACCAGCATTAAAATTTAAAATAATATCTGTAATATTAGAATCTGCTGTTAAAGTTTCGCTATCAATATCTTCTGTATCATTTTTTAAACTAAAGAAATTACTTATAGTATTATTGTTAGCATCATAACCACCAACAAAAAGTTCCTTTTTTGAATATTCAGAAAGTTTACTGTAATAACTAGGTGAGAATTTAAATTTTAAAGTTTCAATTGGTGCTGATTCTTCTGTATATTCACCAGTATAAACTCTAATTATATCTTTAAGTTTGATTGTTGTTCCATTGTATCCATTTTTACTAACAACAACACCTTTATTAATGTCTTCACAAACTACAAAGTTATTTTCATCAACACCTTCATTTGATGTTGAAGTATCATAAGTAACTCTACTTACACCATCACTTTCGATGAAGAATGTTAACCTTGTTGTAACTAAGTTTTCACCTTCAATATAAATTCCACTTTCATCTACAGCTTTAACTCTATTGTTATTTCTATCAACAACATAACCATGTAAAGTTGATGTCACACCATTTACTGCATAGAATGAAATTGTTTTTTCTAATCTATTGATTGAGATTGCATTTGTATTTGATGTTTCAAGAATATAATCATAGAAACCATCGTTTGGATCAACTTCTCTTCCATATTGATCAAGTAAAACTACTTTTAATCTATTATTTAATTCTGTTAAGTTATCAATAGGAGTTTCATTTTCTGCAAAAGCGATTGAAATTGCATCGCTCTTTATTCTGACATTCATTGGATTTTGTGGAACCAATGGATTTTCCATATTTTCATAAGAATATAATGCTTCTACAGGTTGTGCAGAATAAATTGCAAGATCAGGATTTTCTGATATTTTGTAGTATCTAGTTTCTATTGTATTGTAATATTCATAATACAATGAGAATATGATTCCGTTGTCACTTCCACTTAAATTATAATTTGGGAAGTAAGTTTCATATTTACTTTGATTGAATGATATTTTTAAACTTATTGTTACATTTTCTGTATCTGTAAGAGTATTGACATCAAAGAAATCATAATAATTTCCATCTCTATAAGCCATAACTCTGAGTTTATCTTTTGAAGCATCAAGGCCTGTATTTTTGATACTATTTTCAAAAGTTGTAAGTTCATCAAGATCAAGTTGAGTAACTTTTAATTCTACTGCATCTTTTGAACCAGTTGGAATATATGTAATATCATAAGGATTTGTTTCTCCAACTTCTTTTGTATAGAATTTCTTAGCAGTATCAACTTCATAAGCACTACTTGATGCAATTTTTGCAACATCTAATGTTTCTGAAATTACTACTCTAATAAAGTTTTCACTAAGTTGTGCGATTGTGTACCAACCGTCTTCAGTATAGATAGGATCTCCATCAATTGTTGTAATAATTGTTGCAAAGTAGAGTTCCATACCTGTCATATATTTATTAACTGTCAAATAATCATTACTTAAATGGTAGAAAACATAACTATCTTCGCCAATATTAATAATTCCATATTTGTCATAGTTGAAACCTTGATATCCTAAAAGAGCTGTTTTATCTTCAGGAATTTCTGTTTCTTTGAAAGTAACGAAAAGTTCTTTTTGTTGATAAAGATTATTTTCATCAATATACATATAATCTTTTTCTGCATCATAGAAACTTGAAGTTGAAGAAGGAGAAATATTTGAATCTTCTTCATAAGTCAATACAAGTTCAATGTCATCAGTATTGTTCCAACGAACTGCTGTTTCTTGACTTTCAACAGAATATAAGTAAACATCAAAGAAATCTACTTCATCATCATCTCCTGTGTACAATGTTTTTGTACCATCAAGATTTTCTTCAAACAAGTAAACTTCCATCATAATATCTAAATCAGGAATACTTGTTACAATTTCCCAGTTATAAGCATTTGGATCACTTGGTAAAATATCTGGAAGGTAGTAATTTACCATTAATCCATCATCATTTTCTAAAGTAATTGTATCACTACTATTTAAAACTTCTATTTTATCTTCAGTTGCTAAAACATATTTTTGTAAATCAGTATCAAAGTAATAAAGAACAATACCAACATGTTTTATCATTGAATTAAGGTTTTCTGGTAAACCTTCTTGAACTTCTTCTCCTTGAATTGTTATACCAAGGCTAGAATCAAAACGAGATGTTTTAGAATTTCCAGAAATTGTAAATATTTTATTTGTTGTAATATTAATTGGATTTGTAATACTGCTTGACAATGAAACAGCGAAATAACTGATATTAACAGGAACAACGCTTACTTTAATTTCTGTTGAAACACAAATTGTTGAATTGTTTTTAAGTTCTGTAATAATTGCATTATAGAAGTCAGTTCCGGTCATACCTGCATATTTTGCAAATACTGTTTCTCTATCTTTTGCAGTTCTGAATGTATAAGCTTTAATAGTTGAAGTTTCTGAGTTTAAGTTAATTTGAGTTGCATTAAACAATCCAGTTTCATTATCAAAAGTAATATTTTGACTTAAACTTTCATAGAAAACTTCTTTTTTGATATTATTGTTACTATAAATGTATTCACTCTTTAATGGATTGAAAATTGTTTTCGCAACAAAGGTGCTACCAACAGTTATGTTTGTTTTAGCATTTTCAAACTCTGTATCAGCACTATCAAATAATTGAAGTGAGATTTCTGAAACAGGAACGTCAACAGCGATTGTTGTTCTAATTGCATCGATAAGTTCGTTTTCAGAAGTTGCAGTTAAAGTTGATATACCACCTCTAACCCAGTCTTCATCAAGACCTGAATAACGATTCTTAACAAGTTCAACTTTAAAAGCTGTATCGATTTTAACTGTTTTTGGAACGATAATATTTCCGTCAGTTATATAACCTTTCTTTGATTCTTGTTCTCCAACCAATGATAAAGTAACCTTATCTTGATTTACCTCTTTCGTATTTGTTGTGATGGTAATCTCAAAATCGGTTGTTACATTGTATGAAGTTTGGTCTGTTTCGTCATATACAAACAAAATCTCTTCAGGATAAACCTTTTCTTCTTCGAGATTGTTTGTAATAAACATAATGCCAAGTGTAAGACCACCTGTCAAAACTAGACCCGAAATTATAATAAGAATTATTTTCCATAATGGCATGCTAAAAAATTTCATAATCCACCTCTATTATTGTAAACATAATTTAACAATTTAATTATACATTTTTTAACAAAATTTTTGCAACAAAAATACGACTATTTATATATTTTATATAAATAAATGCTTATAAGAAGGGAAAAAGCAAAAATAGTTGACAAAAAATCAATATGACTTTATAATATTTTATATGGAAAAAGAAATAAATTTTAATGTTTATAATATGCTTAATCTCCATAATGAAAAGCTTGGAAAGCTTTATATTGAGAAAGGTTTTAACCCTTATGGAGATAATTATCAAATTTCAGTTGACGAAGTTGTCAACCTTTTAGACATTCAAAAAAATGAAAAAACTCTAAATTTCCCTGATTTCTTGGAAAAAACACCAAAAGAAATCAAGGAAGCTTATCAAAATTCGCTCAATAATACTATTGAAATGAAGGCTGAAGCTGAAAAGAGTGATGACCTTGAAAATGAGTCAAAAACCTATATTACTAGGTATTTTGATATGAGAAAAGCTCTTTTGGAAGTTGAAATTGAGAGTATGAGTTCTCCTGAGTTTAATGAAACTCAGTCTTTTCAAGAAGTTTCTTCATTAGATAAGCTCATTGGAGACTTTATGGAAGAGACTTTTGAAAAGGAATCTAATAATTTTTATATTTTCTCTCAAATTAAAAACCTTTTAAAGTCTCGTCTTGAAAATAAGAAAGAAAAAGAAAAACAAGCTAAACTTCAAAGAGATATTGCTATTATGAATATGAAGGTTATGCAAGACGTTCAAAAAGAAAAAGCAAACAAGAAGTTTAATAAACTTAAAAAATATAATGACGCTATGGCTGGACTTGCTGACAAAGTTGAAAAAAGCAGTTCAAAAATAGGTTCTGCCGTTGCTGATGTTGGAAAAGGTCTTGCTCAAGCTGCACTTAATGTACCTTTGGTTGCAACTGGTTTTGTTAAAGAAACTTTAACTGGTGGAAGTGCTCCTCTTGTACAAGGTTTCTTGGAAGGTTGGGGACATAATGCTTTCCACCCTGAAAAATGGTTTGAAAAGAACCCTAACTATGAAAAGTTAACTTATCAAGAAGCTGTTAAACAAACTCAAATTGCTCAAGAAACTCAACAAGCAATGGTTGAATTTGCAAACAGATTAAAAGAATTAGAAGAAGAATTAAGAAGATAATATATTAGGAGATAAAATGATACAAGCTGTAAATGTTTCACTCGCTTTTGGTGGTAGAGTATTATATAAAGAAGTTAATTTAAAATTTACTAAAGGTAATTGTTATGGAATTATTGGTGCAAATGGTGCCGGAAAATCAACATTTTTAAAAATCTTAACAGGTGAAATTGAACCTAACACTGGTGAAGTTTTAATCTCTCCTGGAGAAAGAATGTCAGTTCTTGAACAAAATCAAAACAAATATGATGAAGAGACTATTCTTGATACTGTTTTGTTAGGTCATAAAAGACTTATGGAAATTCAAAAAGAAAAAGATGCTCTTTATGCAAAAGAAGATTTCACTGATGAAGATGGAATAAAAGCTGGAGAACTTGAAACTGAATTTGCTGAACTTGGTGGTTGGGAAGCTGATGCTGAAGCAAAGTCTCTCCTACAAAGCATTGGTGTTGGCGAAGATATGTATTACACCTTAATGAAAGATATTGATGCAAAAATAAAAGTTAAAGTTTTGCTTGCACAAGCACTCTTTGGCAATCCTGATATTTTGGTTCTTGACGAACCTACTAACAACCTTGACTTCAAAACTGTTAGATGGCTTGAAAATTTCTTGTTAGACTTTGAAAATATCGTAATTATAGTATCTCACAATAGACACTTTTTAAACAAAGTTTGTACTCATATTTGTGATGTTGACTTTGGTCAAATCAATATGTATTTAGGTAACTATGATTTCTGGTATGAAACAAGTCAACTTCTTGCTCGTCAAGCAAAAGAACAAAACAAAAAAGCTGAACAAAGAGCAAAAGAACTTAAAGACTTCATTGCAAGATTCGCTGCAAATGCTTCAAAAGCAAAGCAAGCTACTAGCAGAAAGAAAGAACTTGAAAAATTAACAATTGAAGATTTTAAACCATCTTCAAGAAAATATCCTTTCATTGATTTTAAATATGAAAAAGAAATTGGAAAAGAAATTTTAAAAGTTGAAAATCTTTCTAAAAAAGGATTTTTCAACAACCTTTCATTTAACGTTGAAAAAGATCAAAAAATTGTTTTCTTATCAAAGAACAGTCAAGTGCTTACAACTTTGTTTAATATCCTTGCAGGAAAAGAAGAAGCTGATAGTGGTACGATATTTTTTGGTAAAACAATTACTTATTCTTATCTCCCTCAAGATAACAGAGAATTCTTTGATGATTGCCACCTTTCAATAGTTGATTGGCTTAGACAATATTCAAAAGACAAAACAGAAAGTTATGTTAGAGGTTGGCTCGGAAGAATGTTATTCTCTGGAGAAGAAAGTTTGAAAGAAGTTTGTGTTCTCTCTGGTGGTGAAAAAGTTAGATGTATGCTCTCAAAAATGATGCTTGAAAGTTCAAACTTTTTGATGCTTGATGAACCAACAAATCACTTAGACCTTGAAAGTATTACTTCATTAAATAAAGGTATGATAAACTTTAAAGGTCCTATCATTTTCTCAACACAAGACCAAGAACTTATTGAAACAGTTGCTAACAGAGTTATTGATATTATTGATGAAAACACAATTATTGATAAATGTATGTCTTATGAAGAATATGTAGAAAATTATAAAAACTAACAAAAATAGCTTATTTATAGTGTTTTTTCAATCAATTTTAATAAAATCACCTTCGTTTTTTGGAGGTGATTTTTTTTATCTCTTTTTTTAAATTTAATTTTTTATTTATCCTCTTTATTTTTAGAAGTTTTGATAAAATAAAAATGTTAAAATATATCTTTTAATAGAATAGATTTTCTTGTATTTTTTATTATCTTATGCTAAAATCAATACTAGGTTTTATTGAAAATTAAATGGTTAATATTTTTTAAAATATTTTTAATTATTAAAAATTGTTTTTTCTATTTTTATTGTCATATGAAAAAATTTATAAATCGTAATTATTAATAAGTTTTAATCTTATTAATGTTAAATTTTAATCAAAATAAAACATGAAATTTTACATATTCAAAAAGGAGAAAATATGTTTTCTTTAATTAAAACTGATGAGCAAGATGTATACGCTTCTCATATTTTTGCAATAAATATAAGTCAAGATTCAAAGATAAAAGTTATTGCCCTTAATCAAAATTATGACAAATTAATCTCTGTTAATTTCTATGAAAATATCATCAAAAATGGTGAAGAAATTAAGGACCGTAGACTTTATATTTTGAACAGAGATTCTGAAAAATGGGTTACAAAAAACAACACAAAAGGCGTTGATTTTTTGATAAATTCTTGTGAAAAAGATATCTTTGATTTGATAGAAAATGACAACTTTAACAACCATGAAATCTTACAAAAATGCAAAAAAATTCATGAAAAATTCATCGTTCCAAATGTTATAAATGTTAAGTCAATAAGCGATGTTTCAAACCTTTTAAGTTGCGCTTTTAACTTTGATGATTCTGTTATTTTTGACATCAAAAACGAAGATGAAAAATTAATTTTTTCTATCTATTCTAGTTGGGGTTTTTCTATAAATTTAATATGTGATAATAATGCAGAATATAATTTTTCCATAGACGATAAAGAATCTCTAAAAAATGGTGCAAATATAATTTTGGAAAACGATTATATCTATTTTGTTAACTCTACATCTGTGAAAAACGTTGAAGAAATTGAAGATTTAAAATTCATAAAGACTAAAAGTTTAAGTTATGAATTTTTCGTAAATATTGATTAATAAAAAGACTTGTTTCCAAGTCTTTTTTTATGTCAAAAATGACATCACTATTATGATTTTTATTTTTCCTTTATGCTAAAATATTTTTAAGGAGAACTAAATGAATAAAAAAATAGTATTTGCTTCAAGCAACAAAAACAAAGTTAAAATCGTTAAAGATATTTTTGAAAAAATATTAAGTGATATAGAGATTGTCCCATCTTATGATGTTGGTTTTTTTGACAATATTGAAAAGACAGGACTCTCTTTTTATGAAAATGCTTTACTAAAAGCAAAAGCTTTATCTGACTATCTAAAAATAATTAAACTTGACTACCCCGTTCTTGCAGAGGACTCAGGATTTTCTGTTGATTTGTTATCTGGCTTTCCTGGAATTACTTCTACCACATATTCTCTTGGAGAAGAAGAAAAATATACTCATGAACTTGATGTTGAAAATACTAATCCAAATTATCAACACATAATACCAAACAACCTTGATGAAAGAAACAATATTAAAGTACTTAGAGAAATAAGCAATCTTGACATTTTGAGTCAATTAAAACACACAGCTCATTTTATTGCGTGTTTTGTTTTTGTTACCCCAAATGGTGAAATTTTTAAGGCAGAAGGAAAGATTGACGGAGAAGTTACAGACCGAATTGTTGATAGAGCAAAATCTTCAAATGATTATGAAAGTTTTGGTTATGATAATATTTTCTATTTCACTAAATTTAAACGATTATATCAAGCAATTGGTTATGAGAATATCTTAAATTTTTCACACAGAAGGATTGCTTTAGATTTATTAAAAGAATCTATTGAGAATTATTTTGAAAGTAGGAAAGCATAGTTTTCTTTTATAACATATTGAAAATTTTATTTCACAAAAATAATTACTAAAAAAAGAGAGATTTTTCTCTCTCTTTATTTTTATTTTTAAAATAATGGTGTAAATATACTCATGATTTTCTTTACTAAATTTTGATGCCATTTTAATTTTGTATTTTCTTTGCTGATTAACATTGATTTTGTCAAAAGTATATTATAATCATCATAAAGTTCTTTAACTGATTTTGTATTATACATCCATACCCCACACTCAAAGTGATGAATTAATGAACGATAATCAAGATTGATAGTTCCAACAACAGCTATTTCATCATCACATACAAAAGTTTTTGAATGGATAAAACCAGGAACAAACTCATAAATTTTTACCCCTGCTTTTATAAGAAAAGGATAATTGCTCTTTGCTAAAATATGCATAAGTTTTTTGTCTGGAATATGTGGCAAAATAATTCTAACATCAACTCCTCTTGTTGCTGCAACCTTTAAAGCATTTAAAAGTGGTGTATCTATAACAAGATATGGAGATGTTATATAGACATATTTTTTAGCTTGATTGATTATATTTGCGTATATATTCTCTCCAACATATTCTCCATAGAGGTATTTTGGCCCAGTTCCAAAAGGAAGCACAAAACCATTTTCATAATCTACTTTATGTTCCACTATAAAATTTTTTACATCAAGTTTTTGCTTTGAAAAAGGATTGTACATACTAATAAATAACTTTACAAGATTATCCACTCCTTGACCTTCCAAGAAAATGGCAGAATCTTTCCAAACTCCAAAAGGTTGTTTGATATTTATATATTCATCAGCAATATTAGCTCCACCAACAAAACCTTTTTCACCATCAACAACTGTAATTTTTCTATGGTCTCGATTATTATGAATAATTGACACGATAGGTTTAAAAGGATTAAAGACAATACACTTTATACCATCTTTTCTCATTTTTTTATAAAAACGACTTTTAAGTCTTGTTATACAACCTACATCATCATATAGAAAATAAACTTCAACACCTTCTTTAACTTTTTGTTTTAAAATAGAATAAATTTCGTCCCACATTATTCCTTTTTCAACAATGAAGTATTCCATAAATATGTATTTTTTTGCTTTTTTAAGCTCTTCGATAAGTTTCAAAAAGAACTTTTCTCCTGAATTTAGATACTCTGTGTTAGTGCTTTCATGTATGGTAAGCATTGCTGACTTTTGGATATACTCAGCCTGACCATACCCTGAAATACTTTGTTGTTTTAATTTTTCAAGAGATTTTTGACTCTGTTCAAGTTGATTCTTGCGTTCATGAAGATTTGCTCTAAATTGTTTCCCATATTTCCTACTAAGTCTTGAATCACCAAAAAGCAAATACATCATAACTCCAAAAAAAGGAAAAACAAGAATAATAATTACCCATGGAAGTTTGTATGTTGCTGGTTGATCTTTTGTAACCAAAGCAAAAAACACAAGTACAGCAACAATTGAAAATATTGTATTTATAAATGTTTCATGTTCTTTTAAATACAAATTTACAGCCATGATTAACAAAACCTGAAGAACAATAGCTGTCATAATAGGAATTGCTCTTGAAAAGAAAAGTTTTAAAAATTTCATACTTTCACCTTATTTAGCATTTGTAAATTTATATATTTTACACATAACAAGTGTTAACTTTGAAAAAATAAAAATAGCAAAAGCTATTTTATTTTTGTTCTTGCGCTACATAGAATATTGCACAAGCATTTGGTCCTGTATGAGTTCCTGTTACGGCACCAACAGATTCAATGATACACTTATGCCAATCTTCTTGCTTTATATCTAAGTTTTTGATAAGTGCTTCCATATTATCTTTCTTATGTGCATAACCGTAGCAATAATAATAATTAAAGTCAATTGGTTCTTTTTTGATTTTGTCAGCTATAAATTGAAAAGCTTTTCTTATTCCAAATGTTTTTCCAATAACTTTTATGCTTCCTTCTATTTCACATACAAGTTTCAAATTTAAGAGTTTTCCTATGTTTGCACTAAGCGAAGATAATCTTCCACCCTTTTTAAGATATTCAAGAGTATCGATAATTGCATACATTCTTATTCTCTTTTTGAACTCATTTAAATAATCTGCAAGCTCATTTACTGGCATTGTATCTTTTTTTGCTACTGCTTCTCTAACCAATATTTGTAACGAACCTATTGTAAGTCCTGAATCAATTATGTAAATATCATCATAACCGACACTTTCTTTTACCATTGTTGCACATTGATAAGTACCAGAAAATCCACTACCGATTAAAATAAGAAGAAGTGATTGATTGTTTTCTTTTACTCTCTCAAAAAGCTTTTCAAAAGTTTCTGGAGTTGGTTGAGAAGTATGAGGAAGTTTCTTTGAAGCTGCTAATTTTTCAAAAAACACATTTTTGTCAATTTCGCCGTCAATAAAACTCTCATCTTCAAAATTAATAGTAAGTGGGATAATTTCAAGACCTAAGTTTTTTACATCTTCCACTTCAAAATCAGCCGTTGAATCACAAGCTATAATAAGTTCTTTCTTTTTTGTTTCTGCCATAAGTTCTCTCCATTCAGTCTAAATTTAAATATAATTATATACCTATATATACAATTTTGTCTTTTTGTTCTTTAACTTAATTATATTCATTTAAAAAAAATAGTCAAGAAAACATTAATTAAACTTAAAAATAAAGACAAATTATTTTTTTAATACGACAATATACCATAAAAGATGTTTAATTTCTCTAAATTATTCCTTTCTTCCTATATTATATAACCTTTCAAAAATTTGAATCTTGACTTTTTCGATATTTAATATATAATATATATTAAGAAATATATAAAAGGAATTTATGTTATGAGATTAATTGCAAATTCAAATGGTTCATTAAAACACGATTATACTCATTCTACTGAACAAGAGACAAAAGAATATATCGCTGATAAAAACCCTAGAATTATGAAATTCCCTCTTGATGAGGCTGTTAAGGTTAAACTTGCCACTAATCTTGATAAGAAAAACCTATTCCTTATTGAAAGTGATGTCAAAAAACAAATGTGCATCATTAACTTTAATTACTTTGACTTAATAAAAGATCCTAACCTTGTGGATAAAGCTTTGGAAAGTGCTTTGAAGCTTGGTTATAACCCTTCACGACTTCTCTTTACCTTCCCTGATGGAAGATATAATAAAGAAGTTTTGAACTCTTTAATTGAAAAACATAATATGCTTGCTGAAAAAGGTATATCTTCTTGCTTTGAAGGTTGTACTATGGAAGAGGCTATAAAATATAATACCGAATCTAGAAAGCTTGTTGATAACATAAATAACCTTGAAATTGACGGCGAAAAATTATCGAACCTTGAAAAGTTCGCTGTTCTATATAGATTTGTCGCTGATAGATACTTTAGAGAAAATGAAGAAGACCGTATGCGTTCTCGTAACTATATAGCAACCTTTACTGGTGAATATGCTGTATGCGTTGGTTTTTCAGAACTCTTGACTGCTTTATGTGATGAATGTGGAGTAATTGTTGCCGACCAATATTTATTTATTGGTGATAAAGATGAGTTTATTCACACAAAGTTACATAACCACAAGAACAATTTAGTCTATATAGACGACCCTAAATATAAAGTAAATGGTATTTATATTGCTGATGCCACATTAGATGCAAAAGCACCTGACCATGATATATTGATGGAATATTTCCTTATTCCTGCTTCTGACCTTAAAAACGCACATGAAGACAATGTCTTTCACTTAACAGAATATGAGGACTACAAAGATTCTCATCTTAGATTACAACAATATGATAACTTCTTCTCTGGTGAAAATACATCATTTGAGTTTTTAAGTAACATAGAAACCATTATACTTAAACGCTTAAAGGAAAAAGAAGAAATAAAGAATATGTACTCTCCTACTTCTACTTTAAGTAAGGAAGAAAGACAAGAAGTGATTAAAACTCTCTTTATTAAGGAAAGAGAAAACTTTGATACTCTCTTTACTAACCCTTCTACTATAGATTTCAAAACTATGAGAAAAGTGGCTAAAGTTGTAGAGAAAGCAGAAGAAAAGCTTTTTGGTAGAAAGAATGATATATTGAAAGCTACAAAAGATTATGCTATTGAATTTGATGCTGACGGAAAAGTTGAGGCTTGTTATTGTGCCTTTAATCCTAATACATCAAAAAGTTGGGTAGCAAATATGATACAAGAATATAAAAACCCTCCAAAGAAGGAAGGTAATAACATAAAACTATAAAAAGGAGAAATGTTGTTAAATGAGTAATACTAGAATACTTAAAGACTTACACGGTGAAAAGAAGTTTTTGAAACTTATGACACTTGTTAAAGAACACACTTATAAATCTCTTGTAACGAACTATGACATTGTACCTGATGTAAAGAAAATTATACTTGATAGAAATCAAGTTAATGAAGGTTATATAAATTATATAGTAAACACTCGCCTTAAGGAAGGTTATTCTCCTTATGACCTTCTTGTGGTGTTCCCAAGCAAAAAGTATGACTTTGATGATTTAAATTATGTAATAGGATTACACAACAAACTTGCTGAAAAAGGTATTGCTTCTTGTTTTGAACATTCTACTATTGAAGAAGCATTAAAGTATAACAAGGAAGCTAGTGAACTTGTCAATAAAATAAATAACACAAAGGTTGACGGCGAAAATTTATCACCTTTTGAAAAGTTCACTCTTTTATATAACTTTGTTGCTGATAGATTTTACATTGAAGATGAAAGTGATATTTACCATTCAAGAAACGCTATATCAACCTACACAGGTGATAAAATGGTTTGTGTTGGCTTTTCTGAACTTTTGTCTCAACTTTGTAAAGAATGTGGAATAAACTGTCAAACACAGCTTTTAAACACTGATAGTTCGGTTAATTATAACAACCATCAAAACAATATCGTTTACATAGATGACCCTAAATACAATATCAAAGGTGTGTTTATGTGTGATGCTTGTTGGGATTGTAAAACTCAAAAGAAAACTCAACCTAGTTTCAATTTCTTTATGATACCACTTGAAGATTTAAAACATACCAATGGAAGAAAGGTATTTAATCTTAATGAAGTCAACCCTAGAATAGAAGAATTAAAGAAAGGCGTTATCAACATTTCAAGCAATTCTCCTATTTATAGACTACTTAAACCACAAATCGACCAACTCTATAAAGATTACACTATATCTTTAAGAGAAACTGAATACGAAGCAAAACAATCTCTTGAAATTGATAATAACTTTGTTGACAAAAACTTGGAATATATTTTAGCTCAAGAATGTGAAGAATTTAAAGCTCTTGGTTTTGATATCGACCAAAGATGTTCTTACAATGGTAGCGAAAAATTAATTTACAAATATTTTAATGAATTTTATAAACGAAACTTGTATGACGATGAAGAATTCTTAAATAATTTCAAAAACGAATTAAATAAAAATATCGCCAGTGAAAATGAGGTTGAAACTTATTCTCTTAGAGAATTAATCTTCTTCCACAGTGATATTATTGCAAAATCTCGTAAAGCTTATATAAGAGAAAGCAACAAACAAAGTCTTGCTGAAGAATCTAATGCTAGAAAACTTGATTACAGCAAAAAGGTTCAAAAGGTTATAAGTGATGCTTACGAATCAATTCAAAACCCATCTAATCTTGATTATGACAGAATGATGGAATGTTTGGAAGTTGTTGCAAAAGCTAAAAATCAAATATTTGGAACAAATCAAACACCACATGACCTTCTTGAATCAACTATTGAATCAACTTTACCTAAGAATAGTTATGAAAGAAACGATATAAGAAAATTCCATTCACATTTTACTCTTTCTGAAGCAAACGGCTGGTTCTATAAAAGAGTGTATGAAGAATATCAAAGTCGTGTAACAACTTTGAGATTACCTCTTCCAAAGGAACAAAGAGAAAAATTGTCAGAAGAACTTTCAAATAACAGTTTTAATAAACTTAACAAAAAACTCAACCTTGAAAACGATTTCTTTATTATCACTATCACAGCTGAAGACTTGGCACTCAATATGGATTTCATAAAAGGTAGAGTAAAGAAAGCTATAAATTCAGGAGTGTCTCCTTCAAAAATTATTTGCAAGTTTGACACTACTCCAATATTAACATTAAAAGAATATAAGACTTTACTTAAGTATCAAAAAGCACTTTTTGATAAGTACAATGTAAATTCTTGTTACACAAATAGTTCAAACAAAGAAGTAGAAAGCTTTATACAAAACATCGACAATTTCGTCAAAGACCTAAATAGCAGAACAATAAATGGTCAAAAATTATCTCAACTCGAAAAGTATAGAATAATCTATGAAAAGTTCTCTAATATGGAATGTGATGAAAATAGCGAAAATGATTTTATATCAGCTTTCAAAACCAAAAAAGGAAATTCTCAAACATTAAGCACTCTTTTTGCTTTTGTTTGTCAACAAGTGGGAATAAATTGTCACCCACAAAAATGTCTTAACAATACAGAAGATACTGACAAAATAGACAATTACTACGCAAATGTTGTTTCACTTAACGATAGTAAGTATGGAATAAAAAATCAAATTTTCTATTCTTTACCATTTGATATAAAGAAATTTGATATTCAAAAATCTTTCCTATCTTCACAAGAATCTCATCAAAATTATGATGTAAAAGAAGTCGCTGAAGATTATATGTATCAAAAATATCACGAAATAACTTCAAAAAATATTGAACAATATTTTAAAACAAGAAACCCACAAGATATGAATGTTATTGAAAATATTGTTATGTTTAATATAATCGAAAATCAATCAAAACTTTATCGCAAGATTAGAAAACTAAAAGGAAACCCTGATTGTGATAAAGATACCTTAAAAGAACTTGAAGGAAAGCTCTTTGAAAACGAAGAACAATATCTTCGTGAATTTATGCGACAAGCAAAACATATTCCAAATTTAGAAAGTTTTGAAATGACAGATGAAATCCTTTCTAATTTGAAAGATAACTTACACAATGTTAAAAACAATAATAACAACAAAATAAAGGAGATAAAATGATTTTCTCAGCAAGCAAAGATGGTATGCTTTTTGATATGAACAACAACAAAATCGTTGATTCATTAGACGAAGAATATTCAAAATACAGCAAAAAGCTTGGACCAAAAAGAAAAAAAGAAATTGCAGAAATGGTTGATAAAAACACATACAAAAAAATTGAAAACAAAATCGCTGATGAAATGTTTGTTATAAAATTTAGCTATACTGATTTCAGTGATAACTTCGATGCAATTTATGAGTTCGTTGATTTTGTTAAAAATTTAGGTGTTGACAAATCAAGAATACTTTGTGAATTTGGCAATGGAAACTATACCTTTGACCAAATCAACAGAGTTATTAAAATTCACAATAAACTAGCAGAAGATAATATAGCTTCTTGTTTTGAAAATTCAACAATTGAAGAAGCTGTGAACTATAATACAAAAGCAAGAGAGTTTGTTTATAACATAAATAACATGGAAATCAATGGTGCAAAACTTTCTCCATTTGAAAAATATGTTTTGATTTATAGACATGTTGCTGACAGATTTTATACAGAAGATTACTCTGACCTTCTTCATGCAAGAAATCATATTTCTGCTTACACAGGCGACAAAGTTGTTTGCGTTGGTTTTGCAAAACTTTTGGCTCAACTTTGTAAAGAATGTGGAATAAACTGTCAAGTTAACTCTGCTTGGATTGGTAGAGTAGATAGCAGAGATAGTACAAATACTTATAACCACAAAAACAACATTGTTTATATTGATGACCCAAAATACAGACTTCAAGGTGTATTTTTGTGTGATGCTTGTTGGGATAGCAAAAACAAATTTGGAGATACAACTCTTGCTCACATGCTTGTTCCTTTAAATGATTTAAGATTCTTACAAAATTATAAAGTAATGGTTACAGAATTCCAAAAAGATTTTCACACAATACCTGTTGATGACAAGTCTATTGAAGAAGCAAGAATAACTCTTGAAGAAACATATATTAAAGATATTTATTCAACTTCTTGTCTTCAAAAACTTGCTTTACAAAATTTAAGAAATGACAAATATATTCAAGAATATTGTTTCAAAAAAGATGAAAACTTGGAAAAAGTTAAATCTGAATATAATGACAAAGTAACAAATTTTTATAATCTTGTAATGCAAGATAAAGAAAAACTTGAAGCACTTGGTTTTGACTTTGAATGTGATTATAAATTGCGTTATAAAAAAGAACTTTTATATTACATCAATGGTGCACTTAATGGTTACAACCTTAACTATGATAAAGTTCAAGATTTCAAAATTAAAGAACATTCAATCTTTTCAAAGAAATTAAACCTTTTGGAACTTCTTTCTGATGTTAAAGAAGAAGAAATTGTTCAAGGTTACAAGTTTGATATTAATGATGTAATAAGCGCAGATAAAATACTTTTTAGTAAAATGTATTTACAAGAAATTTTAAACATTCAATCATTAACTGAAAAACCAAAAAATATTACTCTTGCAAATCTTGCTAAATGTCTTGATGTTGTTGCTCAAGTTGAAAACAGAATGTATGGAACTGATATTACTAGAAAGAAAATCTTAAATCCTACTCTTGCAAAAGTTACATCAAAAGCAACAAAAAATGAAAATGGGAATTATGAAAACAACAGAGCTACTTATGACCTTAATAAAACAGAAAATTGGGTGTCTCAATTCTGGCGTCAAAACTTCTCAAATAATAGATCTGTTTCTTGATAAAGGTGAATTATGGAAGAAATTTTAATTGACCAAAGACTTATGTCAAACTTAAATTGTGGTCTTTATATCTTATCAACAAAATTACAAGACAAAGATAATGCTTGTATCGTTGATTCAGTTGTTCAAATAACAAGTATGCCAACTCGCATTATTGTTGGTGTCAACAATAACAATCTTTCTCATGATTATATTATGGAAACAAAAGAATTTAATCTTTCTGTTTTAGATGTAAATGTTCCCCTTGCAACATTCCAAAAATTCGGTTATGTAAGTGGAAAAAATGTTAATAAATTTAGTGATATTTCTAATGTAAACAGAAGTGAAAATGGTATCTCTTATTTCACAGATAATGTAAACACTATCCTTTCTGCAAAGGTAGTTGACATTATGAAATATGAAACTCATACTATGTTTGTTGCTGAAGTTACAAACATTGAAAAGATAAGCGATATCCCTTCTGTTACATATAAATATTATCTAGATGAGATTAGAATTAACAAGGCACCACAAGAAAATAAAACAAAAAAATATGTTTGCAAAATCTGTGGATATGTTCACGAAGGTGAAATTCCTAAAGATTTCACTTGTCCTATTTGTAAAATGGGAAAAGAATTTTTTGAAGAAATAAAAGATTAATTATCTTTTATTTTTTTATTTTAATTAATAAAATTAATATGAAATAAATATCAAATTAATTATTATTTAATTTTTATTTAATTATTATTTAATTATTTTTTAATTTAATTTGAAAAAAACTAATTAAAAAAAGAGTACAAAAAATGTACTCTTTTTTTTATTTACAAGTTTTGCTTATAAAGCTTTTACAAAAATGATGAGGTGTTTCTCTTCCGGCTTCAACATTTGAACTAATGTTATTCCCCATTGATACTTCTATTTTTTCTTTGTTACATCTTTGACCATCTTCATTATAAACACAATCACAAACGTTACAAGATACCCCAGTATTACATTTTGTTTTCATATTTAACCTCCAAATATATTGTTAGTTAAAATAATGAAATTATACTTTTTAATTAAAACTTAATTCTTTCTTGAATATAAGAAACAAGTTCAGAAATAGGAAGTCTAATTTGTTGCATTGTATCTCTATCTCTCAAAGTAACAGTGTCATCTTCCATTGTATCAAAGTCAATAGTTACGCAGAATGGAGTTCCGATTTCATCTTCTCTTCTGTATCTTTTTCCTATTGAACCAACTTCATCATAGTCAGTCATAAACTCTTTTGAAAGTAATGCATAAACTTCTCTTGCTTTGTCTGAAAGTTTCTTTTGTAATGGTAAAACAGCAACCTTGAATGGTGCTATTGCTGGTAAGAAATGCATAACAACTCTTGTGTCATTTTCATCTAAAACTTCTTCATCATAAGCTTCACACAAAAGCGCTAAAACAAGTCTGTCAGCACCAATAGAATATTCAATAATATTTGGAAGGAATTTTTCATTTGTTACAGGGTCTGTATATAACATTGATTTTCCACTATACTCTTGGTGTCTTGACAAATCCCAAATTCCTCTATGATGAATTCCGTTTAATTCTTGCCAACCGATTGGGAAAAGATATTGAATATCACAAGCAGCTTTTGCATAATGAGCAAGCTTGTCATGGTCATGGTAACGAAGATGATCTGGTGCTAAACCAAGGTCTGTTACAAAGTTTAAAGCTTGTGCTTTGTAGTCACTATAAATATCCATTGAAGTTTCTTCAGTGCAGAAATTTTGAAGTTCCATTTGTTCAAACTCAACAGTTCTGAAAAGGAAGTTTCCTGGAGTGATTTCGTTTCTAAATGATTTACCAATTTGTGCAATTGCAAAAGGAACTTTTGCTCTCATTGATCTTTGGATATTTAAGAAGTTTACATATTCACCTTGACAAGTTTCTGGTCTTAAATAAACTTTGTCTGCATCACTTTCAAGTGTTCCACGAGAAGTGATAAACATAGGATTAAACTTTCTAATTTGAGTCCAATTTTTAACTCCACAATGTGGACATTTAATATTGTTCTCATCAATATATTTTTCCATTTCTTCATTTGTCATAGCTTCTGCAGCAACACTACCTTTGCTATGATTTTCAATCAATGTGTCAGCACGGAATCTTTGTTTACAATTTTTACAATCCATCTTTGGATCACCAAAGCTTGCAACGTGTCCACTTGCTTCCCAAACTTTTGGGTTCATTAAGATTGCAGCATCAACACCAAAAGTATCTTTACTTTCTTGAACAAATCTTTTCCACCAAGCTCTTTTTACATTGTTCTTAAGTTCAACACCGATAGGACCAAAATCCCAAGTGTTAGCAAAACCACCATAAATATCGCTTCCTGGAAAAACGAATCCACGATTTTTACAAAGGTTTAAAATTTTGTCCATAGTTACTTTTTTTTCTTCTTTCATAATATTCTCCTTTTTCTTTTTTATTATAGAGATGTTATAAATTTTACTATCAAGTTTGAACTACAAAAAGCTTGATAACAAAAAAAACACCTCTATGTCTAAATTAGACATAGGGGCGAGTTGTGATCGCTGTTCCACCCTACTTCATAGCTAAAAATAGCTATCTCATTTGGAGTCATTACGCTGACAAGCGTTTGCTCAGGAGTTGCCAATTCCGTCATTGCAAAGTAATGATATAACAATTATTTTTTTTTGTCAAGGTTTATAAGCACTTTTTCAAAAAAGAAAATTATCATAATTTTAATTTGAAAAATTTTATTGATATTTGTCTTTTAATTTTATTTAATAAAAAAATAAATAAATTCTATTTAACTTAACCTATTCACTTTTTTAAATTACTATGATATAATATCTTCATATTAAAAGGAGTACCCTATGAACGAAAATCTTGAAAAACTTAAAAAAGTTCTTTCAGATATTGATAGAGGCGCTTTACCTACAACAACAAAAAACATCAATGGTGTGTTTAAAGTAGGAACAAAAGCTGGATACGAAAAAGTTGTCAAAGGTCTTGATGAAGTTTTCTTTCAAGATGAGGAAACTCAAAAATATGCAATAGACTATTGCAAAAAAATTCTTGAAGGTAAAATACTTGATAACAATCAAAGCATATCAAGTTATGAAGCTCTCGCTGTACATTATTTAACAACAAGACTTTCTGCTATTGAACATGGTCTTTCTGATATTAGAATAAAATACGCATACAATGAGAAAGATGCTGGAACAGGTGCTTTCTATTCTGGAATAGACAAATCTATCAATTTCTTCTTTCATAATACTTGTGAAAATGTTGACTTCTTTGCTCGTCGTCCAGGAAATGATGGAGGTAACTCTCGTGTTAAAGAATTCTTGTATCAAATTAAAGTTATAAACCATGAACTCACTCATGCCGACCAATTTTCAAATCCTGAAAGAACTATATCTGAAAGTATTGAAGATATCTCTCCTGAGTATTACATTATGATGAAAGAAACTGTTGCTAGACTTCTTACTAACACAAAAGAAAGTAAATATTTGACAAGAAAAAAGAAAGTTGAAGAAAAAGAATGGTGGAGTGAATCAAGAAGAGAAGGTATTGATAGACTTTACCATGACAACCATGACCAATTCTTATTTGAGATTGATGCAAATGTTGGTGGCTATGAATATGGTAAAAAGGTTATGGAAAAAATATCTCCAAAACTTAAAAGTATTTTTGAAGGTTCTTTCAGTTCATACTATGTTAAGGATAAAACTGAAGTTAGAGACTTTAAAGATATCACTTGGGAACATGACACAAATCCAAATGATGACAAAGTAAGCGCTCAGCACAAAGCTTCCCTTGTTATTGACACTGACCTTGCTTCTGCAAAGCAAAGAGCACTTATTATGCAACAATACCCTGCTCTTGCTATAACTTACAATCCTAATGGAACAAAGAAAACTTTGAAACAAGTGGAAGAGGACCAAGCAAGAAGAATTGAAAGTATTAACAAAAGTGATGAACCTCAACAAGTTAAAATAAGTAAAATAAGAAAAATTAATACAATCTACCAAACAGCAATCGAAAGCGACCCTGTGCTTTCTTTAGAAAAATGTTTAGAACATATGGGAAAGATTAGTTATGAAGGTGGAGAACATTACCACCATAACTCTCCAGAAAAAGAATTAAGAGAAACTTTGAAAAAAGCAAAACTTTTGATTCCTTGTATAGAAAAAGCAGATTCAAAAATTGTTTTAGGATTTTTGAAAAAGTATAAAAAAGAAATGCTCTCATCTAGCAAGAGAGGTCAAAAGAATATAAGTTTGTATGAATCAAAGAAACTTGCTTACTATGACTTGTGTGGCCTTATGAGAAAAAATAGGGATATCAAACAAGTAGAACAAGAAGAAAGACAAGAGATGATTAGATTGGACCAAGAAAAAAGACATGCTCTTGCAAAAGCAAAAGACATCTTGTCAAAGGTATTCCCTGATTTTGAACCTACACCTCATACCTATGAATTTAGAAATGATGGTAACCTTCATCAAGTAAACAATGAACAAGAAAAAAGATTACTTCAAATTTCAGCATCTAAAATTCCTTCTTCTTCAATGCTTTCAAAATTTGGTTTTTCTCGTGATGATGTTTATAGTGCAATTAACACAGTTTATGATTTTAGATACAAAGACTCAGAAGCAATAGACGAACAAGTCCGTGAACAATTAGATAACGAAGAAATTTCAATTATTCCAAACGCATTTGAACCTAAAGGCAAAAACAAAGATGAAGAACCAAACAAAACAAACACACAAAATAAAATAATAGAGGCATAAACCTCTATTATTTTTTATTTTAAATTGTAAGAAATATTTTTTCTTTCTTCTTCCAAAGTTACTATATTTCCAAATGTTGAAATATCATAACCATAGTGGTTATAGATTGCTGACACATCAAGTGTTACAAGTTTTTCAAATTTGATATCTAGTTTTTTACACAAGTTTTCGATATCTTCTTTTTGTTTCGCTTCAAATTCGACATAAGTAGGGATTTTAGGCCAGAAATCAATATCTATCTCCACTTTATCAAGAATAAACCTTATGCGCCTATTTTCCTGATTTGAACGACAAAAATAGCCTAACTTATTGAGTATCTCATCTGTTTTATCAAAATCAGAAACTGTGATTTCAAGTTCATTTGTTCCATCAATCTTTTTATTTTCAATTTCCTTTATGGTTAATGTTGTTTCCTCTCCGTTTGTTCTAAGTCTAATCCAACTATTTTCCCTTACAGGATTGAAATCATAACACTTTCTAACCTGAAGCCAATCTCCAATAAACTCTGCATTGTTTTCTTTAAGTTTGATTAAAAAGTTTTCAACATCAACTTCCAAAAGTCTTGCTTCAATTTCTTTTTCCATAATAACCTCTTTTATTTTTTTCGTACAATATTAAAAATTACAATACTTTAATATATCACACATTGAAGTACATTCTTCAATAGCATAAGTCCAAACAAGTCTATTTTCAAAATCTGCCCCATCAGGATTTATGCATAAAGTTTTTGCACCACTTTTATAAACTTCCTCATCATTTTTGCCATTTCCAACAAAAAGGATTTCATCACTTTCAATTCCAAGTTGATTTTTTAATATTTCTACAAACTCATATTTCTTTTCAACATTGTGTTTTGGAGAAGAATAACTCACAAGCCTACCTTCTTCATCAAAGTTTAAATCATAAGCTTCAAAAGAAGAAATATATTCAAGGACTCCTTCTCTTTTGAGTACCTTTTCAATGATTTGTCTAATTCCACCAGATAAGATATAAATCTTTACGTCATTTTCTTTTAACTTTTCAAAAGTTTCTTCAACACCATCAAGCAACTCTATTTTATCTGAAATTTCTTGCATTGCATGGTCGTTTAAACCTTTTTCGACATATCTTTCAAATATCAAATCAAGCCACTCTTCGTCGTTTATTTCGTTTCTTTTGAACATTCCGTATAATTTGTTATCATACTCTAAATCGCCTAAATAATCCCAAATTTTGTACCAACAATTACTACCTTTCTTAGACTTTGTCAAAGTTCCATCAAAATCAAATATAATCGCTTTCATAATTTCACCTTTGTATAACCTTTTACAAAAAATAGTTTAACACAAAAGCATATATCATTACAAGAAAATATACTCTTTTAATTTCAAGTCAATTTAGATTCTTTGACTTCGTCTTCAGAATGACAAACAGATGAAGATTCTTCGCTATGCTCAGAATGACATAATTGGTGTAATAAACACTTCAGAATGACAAGAAACAAATAAACCTACTTTAGAATAACAAAAAAATAACCACATGTTAAGTGGTTATTTAATTTTATTTATTATTAATACATCCAAACAGTTTCTTCATCATCATAGAAAGCTACTTCAATTCTTACATCTGTATCATATTTTTTGATATAGAATCTTGTAGTCCATTCAGTAGAGCCATCTTCAATATAATATCCATTTATTGTATATCCATTTGTGATTGCTGAATTGTTATCTTTATTATCATTTAACACATCTACTAAACCATTTAAGAATGAAACATATTCTGGATTTTGATAAGTTGCAGCCCATTCAACAACTTTTTCATACATAAGATTATATAAATATTTTCCTGATGGAATAACTTTATAAATTACCTTATCAAATTCGCCATTGTTTTTAACTTTGAAACCAATGTTATAAACAGATGCATTTGATCTAATAAATATTTTCTTTGAGAAGTTTGAATAAACTCCGTTGTTATAATCATAGTCATAGTCAATTGTTAATTTTGTTGTAATACCAGCATTTAAACCAAGTTCACCAGTGTAAGTGTTTGCATTTTTTCCAAGAAGGAAGTTGTAAGCACTTGCTATCATTTTTTTAATGTATTCATCACTATTTGTGTCTTGGTCAATATCTTGTTTAACTTTTGTTACATAGTCAACCATATCATCATATTCGATAAATGGGTAAATATAATATTCTGTTTGATTTTCATCTTGAAGACCAACAAATTCTGCTTTGTTCCAACCATAATTTACAGCATCTTGAAGGTAGTTAACTAATATAGCATTATCTTTGTCAATAACTGATGAATCAAGGAAAAGTTTATTTCCTTTAAGTGAATTATACAAACTATTGTAATAACCTTTTACAATAACATTTGATATTGGAGTATCCTCACCTAAATATTGATATTCATAGCAGTTGAATGAAAGGTTATTTGGATTGTCTGTAATATTTCCACTAAGAAGCATTCCGTGTGTCCAATTGTAAGAAGACAATGCAGTAAAATCTAAAGTACCATTGTTATATTTTGTAACAATTTCAGTTCCTACATCAAGTGAACTTGAAAATGTATAATCATAGAATTGATATCCTTTGAAATTGTTCTTTTCAAAATCATATTCAACTGACCAAAGTTCAGCAGCAAAAGGAAGAATAATATAATTCATCTTTAAGTTTAATACTTTGTTATTTGTAGAATTATAATCAATTAAGATTTTAATATTTAAGTTAATATCAATGCCTTCATATTCAGCTTCAAAGTTAACCAAAAATTCAACATTTGTATTTTCGTCAGTTCCACCAACACTACTTGTCAAATACAAAATTCCTTCCATACCGTCCATTGAAACTGGACCAACATATGTATTACCATAATCAAAACCATTTGCATAACCATTTATGATAGTTGCATTACGAGCAACATAATCAACAGCATACATAACTCTTGAAGAAAGTTCGTTCATCCAAAGGTATCCAGATGCACTAACTTCAACCCAACCTCTTTCATCTGATTGTGCAGACATAAGTCCACTTGCACTAGCAGTACTTGAACCAGTACCATTTACACCATCAACCATTGTGTTTGAAACTTCAACAAGCTTGCTAGAAACATTACTAAGCACGCTATCTGCTGCAGCATATGTAGGATCTTGTGAAGCAGGTTTTTCTGGATCCTTTTTGCCACCCATACATGCAACAAGCAAAATTGTACAAGGTAAAATCACAAACATTAAAGCAAGCATTTTAAAAAATTTTTTCATAAAGCCTCCTCAATATAAAAATATTTTATCACCAAACAATCTAATTGTCAATTTTTTAAACTAATTTAATATTTATATATATTATATATAACATCTTTATTTTTATATATTTCACAATAACAATAAAAAAATAGCAAGGTATCTTGCTATCTTAATATTTATTTAACCAAAGAATCAAAAATATCTTGTGGAGTTTTTGGAGCAGTATCTTTGTCCATATACTTCATATCAATTTTCATTTCTTGTTTTTCGAGTTTTCTAGTTTCCTTAATTTCATTTTGATTAAGTTTTGCTTCAACATCTAAAACCTTATCAACTGAAACTATTTTATCTGGAGAAACTCTAAACAAACTTCTTACAAGAGAATTCATTTCTCTTACGCTTGCTGGAGGTGCAATCTTTTTGAGTACACCATTCAAGTCCCTTTGAAGTTTATAACTTTTTGTACTAGAATATTCATTTACAAGTTTATAACAAGTGGTGTCATCAGCTTTCAATACACTATTTTCATCATATCTACTAATTCCACTAAGTCTAACTTTATCGCCTGTGTTTTGATTTATTACAAAGAAATGATACTTAAAATCTGGGTCAAGATATAAATACAAATCATCAACCTTTACCTTTAATTGTTTCTTCTGCATAACATCTCCTATTTAACTCTTTCTTCTACTATACTTGTTTTAGCCATTGAAGTTTCTTTTTTTGCAGTAGGTTGTTTGGCTTGATACTTAACTTCATTAAGACGAGAAAGTTCGTCTTCAAGAGCAATAACTGAATCAAGTTTTACAGTCTTATAAGAACTAACCACACCAAAATATCTCAATGTAACAAAACTCTTTAATTTTTCACGTGCTTCTTTTGAAAGCATACGAGAAATATCAGGATTTACAAAAGTCATAGGATATTTGTTGAAACCATATTGAACATAATCTATATAAGTTTTTGTAAGTTTATATAACCTTCTATCTTTCAACAATCTAAGCTTATCATCGCTTGATTTATCTCCTATTAAATCTCTTACTCTTACAAGTCCCTTCTTTTCATCTTTATAGTAAAATCTGAATTTATTGAATCTATCAATATGCAAATAAAGGTCACCAGATTTAAACTTTAACCTTTTCGAGTTCGGCTCATAATCACTTTTCATAATCTTTTCTCCTATGATATAATTTTAACATTATTACAAAATATTGTCAAGTGGAGATGTCTTAACATTTTATTTATAGCAACAATGTCTTTATTTTTACTCTTTTCAAGCCAACACAAATAAAAAAGAATGATATGTTTCAATCATTCTTTTATTTTTATTTGGTTTTCTAATTAAGTTTATTGACTAAATTTTTTCAAACACTCTAAGTTTTGCACAAGAACTTCTTGAATTTATTTCAAGTTCTTCTTTGCTAGCAAGAATAGGTTTTCTATTGACAAGTTTACCTTCTGCCTTATGTCCACAAATACAAATTGGGGTTTTTGGAGGACAAATACAATCGGTTGCCTTTTCTTTGAAGATTGTTTTAACAATTCTATCTTCTAGACTATGGAATGTCAAAATTGCAATTCTTCCGTTTGGGTTTAACATATCAATAAAGTTTGATATTGTTTCTTTTAATCCTTCAAGTTCACCATTCACTTCAATTCGAAGTGCTTGGAAAACTTTTTTGCTAGCACCACCTCTTGAGAACACTACTTTCTTTGGCATACTGTTTTCAATAATTTCCTTAAGTTCAAAAGTTGTTTCAATAGGTTTGTTTGCTCTTGACTTTAAGATATTTTCTACAATTGGTTTAGTAAACTCCTCTTCGCCATATTCATAGAAAATTCTTTTAAGTTCATCTCTTGAATATTTGTTTACGATATCATAAGCAGTTAATTTTTGCCTACGATCCATTCTCATATCAAGTCTTCCGTTATGTACAAAAGAGAAACCTCTTTCACCTTCATCAATTTGGTGAGAACTAACTCCAAGGTCAATCAAAATTCCATCAACTTTGAAAATAAGTTGTTTTTCAAGAATTTCTTTTGCTTCTTTAAAATTTGCTCTAATGATTGTTACATTTGAAAAATTTGATAATCTTTCGCTACTAGCTTTGACAGCATTTTCATCTCTATCAAATCCATAAAGATGTCCATTGCTGTCAAGGCTTTTCGCTATTTCACTTGAATGGCCACCACCACCAATGGTGCAATCAATGTATATCCCGTCTTTTTTTATATTAAGTCCATCAATAACTTCGTTTAGCATAACCGGAATATGTTTAAATTCCATTTACACACCAACACTATTAATTTCAGTATTGATTTCAGTTAAGATTGCATTGAAGTCAATTTCGTTAGGTTGTAATCCTTCTGTTTTTAAGTTGAATAATTCGCTGTATGTGAATGATGTTGTAAGGTATGTGTACATTGCTTCGAATGTGCTAGTAAGAACACCTGCATCTGTACATTCAGCATCACGTTCAGTTCTATAAGCATTTGCTTGTAATGCAACCATAAGTTCGCCAGCTTTGATTAAGTTTGTATCAATTGTATCTTCATTATAAAGATCAACGATCAATTTTAATGCTTCAACAACTTCTTCTGTTTGGTCATTTTTTCCAAGAGTTTCGTCATAATGTCCATCTGTAGCTATTTCAACTTGAGTTCCTGTGAAAGTTGAAACTTTATCAGAAATCATATTTAACATATCTCTTCTAACTGGACTCATTAAATCACTTCTAAGAACAGGAGTCATAACATCTTCAAGTTCTTCATCTGTGATTGTTTGTAAAACAGTTTCAATGCTTTCGCCACCTAAGATTGTTTCAAGATAAGTTTTTCCTTCGATATCACCTTTATTTAAAGATTTCAAAGTATCTTTTATGTTATCAAGGTCTCTTACCCAATCTTCATAAGTTTGTAATTTTGTGAAATCTAAGATTGTGCTATCAGCTTTTGCTGTTACTTTATTCAATTCTTTGTTAAGATATGAAATTTGAACTACTGGTAAGATTGTATCTTCTAAGATTGTATCATTTGTTTCTAATGCATCTGCTACTGCAAGGATAACATCATCAACATTTTTGTTTTCTTTATAGATATTGTAAAGGTTGTAATCAATGATATTGTTCAATGAACCATCAACAAATTCAACAAGTTGAGTATAAGATGTGATTGTTTTTGTACCTTCATTTGTTACAACTTCATCACCAAGTAAACTACCTTTCAATAATTTATCAGTAACTTTATCAAGTTCATAAGATGTTGATTCATCTTCTGTAACAACAAGAATATCTAAGTTTCTAACTTGGTCAAGTATTGCTGCAGATTTTGAAAGTATTGCAGAAGAATCATACTTACCTGAGAAGAGATTTTCTGGTTTTGTTACAACGTCAATAACTTTTGAATTATATTTATATAAGTCAAGTGTATCTTCAACTATCTTTTCTAATTGAGCACCAACAGTTTCCATATTAGCGCCTTTATTAAGTTTAAGGTCAACACCATTTACAAGGCTTAATAAGAAGTCTTGTATTTTATCAACAACAACTTCAGAACAATCTTGAACAATGTTCATACTGAAGATACTATCAACAACTTCTGGAACATCTTTATTTTTCTTGTTGTCAGCAACACGATTTATTTTTGTATCAACGTTTCCTTCTAAAATAAAGAGTTGATCAATAATTCCGTCTCCACCTAATGTGGTAACACTATTAACAACAGTTGTTAAGTCATCGTAGATATAATCAAATGCGTTGTCTTCTGTCATTGACTTAGACATATTGCTTAAAACTAATTTAACATCATTGTTTTTGATTTCATAAGAACTTACAATGTTTTCGTGATTTTCAACGATTTCAGAAATTGTTCCTGTTACAACTCCTTTGAATAAACCAGATTTTAAGAGATTGTCAAATGATTCTTCAAAATCATCGTAATCAATTTGCAAAGTATTAAATTCGTAATAATCATTATAAATACGAATTGAATTATTGTAAACATCAAGCATATTTTTAACTTCACGTCTTAAATATACCTTTTCGCCATTAACTTTAACTCTTGTGAGAGAATCAAACATTCCAGCATCAGATTTTGTAAGTTTTGTAAATTGAGAAAGCAAAGTATCATCATAAGCAATAATAATATCTAAAACATCTTTTGGTAAAGCAGCTTGAATTGAAACTTGTGCATCATCAATAACTTTGTCTGATGTATATTCAATTTCACTTTCAGGTGGAGTTACTGCATAAGAAACCATTCCAGTAAGTCCAGCAAGAGGGAAAGTTAAGAACAACATAAACACAAATCCTTCAACAAGGCTTATTGCACCACCAAGTCCTCTACGTTTATAGAAACCATCAATACTACCTTTGTTTTTAGGTTTTCTGAATATAATTGCATTAACGATACTGCAAACAATTTTACAAATTAAACTTGCAAGAATCATTATTAATAAAAATACAATAGGCATAACAATGATATAAGGTATCTTTTCAATGAATTCTGAAAAAGTTGCAGAATTTCTAATCATTGGACCAAAAGACTCACTTTCTTCCAATGAACTAATAATATAATCAGAAAGATTCATTTTCTTCACAACCTTGATACCAAGGATAGCTTTTGTTATTGTTCCACAGAAAAGGAACGAACAACCAATTCCTAAAAATGAAAATATCAAATGAAGGATAGATTTTTTAAATCCTCTGATAAATCCACTAAGGAAGTATAGACCCAATACTACAAAAAATATAATATTAATGATCCATGTTATAGTTAAATCACCCATATTAACCTCCAACTTTTTTATATATTACATATATAATATACAGCATTTTGTATAATTTTTCAAGTACTATCTCAAAAATTATTAATCATTTAAAGTCTTTTCAAACCTTAATTTAAAATTTTTTTTGTCAAATTATCAAAAAATGCCATAATTTAAAAATTTTGGTATTGACTTAAAAGTTAAGATATGCTATTATGTTTATATGAAAAAAGCAAATCCTATTATTAAATGTATTAAAAAATTTTTATTCGGTGAACCTAGTGTTGATGATTACACTAAGTTGATTCTTGCCGACAAAAAGACAACAACTTTAGAAAAGTTAGATGAACTTGTTGATGTCTATTCAGATTATTTCAACAAAAGATTTGAAAATGACGCAATCATGGATACTTATGAAACATATTATGAAGACTTTGTATTGGAAGATGGTTCTATTCATAAACTTAGAAGAGATAGAATCCATGAAGAAAACAGAGGATTCTTACTTGGTATCTATTCAAAAGGTTTTAGCGACACTTTCAATTCTTTACTCAAAAAATTAGATGGAGAATGTCCTTTGAAATATAAATCACTCAAAGAAATTACTGATAGTATTTCATGCGACTTTAACAATGCTTTCCAATATTCTCCTGAAATTATTGATAGAAATAGTTATGAAAGTTGCGTTGACAATTCTAAAAAGTTCTTAGATGAAATCAAAAAATTCAAAGCACCTGCTGCAAAAGAAGATGCTTCTATAACAAAATAAAAGACTTGAATTAATCAAGTCTTTTTTTATTTTCAAAATTTATTTTTGTATTTCTTTATTAGGTTTAGTTTTCTTTACCTTTCCATTACCTTTATCTTTGAATGTTACTTTATCAAGGTTTACAAGGCAAATTGCTTTTATAACTTCACTATTGCTTCTTAACTTTACCCCATCATAACCAAGGAAACCTGCCATAGCTGATGTAAAGGTATCATCTGCTTCAAAAGGAAAGTTTATCATAATCCATTCTTTTAAATTTTCATCAAGGTTTTTAAAAGTATTTGAATTAAAGAACTTATCCTTAAATTCATATATTGCTTCATTCAAGTCGTTTTTGGTTATAAGTTTTGCATCTGGTGAAATAACTGCTTCAAGCACACCACCTCTTCTATCTACATATATTTTTGCATTGTTATAACTTTCGCTAACATACATACCTGCACCCAAATATCCTTGTCTAAAGATAGTACTATATTTGCTTTTAAGGATTTTTCTATATCTTGACAAACTCATTTTATGTATGCCACGATAAATTCTTTTCCCTTCCACATCATCAAGTGTTGGTTTAAATTGCATTCCTTGTTTACCTTTACATAATCTTTCATAAACAAATCTAGTCAATTTATCTCCCACAGTTTGTGTGTAATAAAAAGGATTGTAAATATTTTCTTTTGTATGTTCGCAAACATATTTAGTGTATTCAAATGCATCTTTCATTACATTAGCGAATTCAACTACTTTTTCATCTTCATTAAACAAATTATTATTTTCCATGAAATTATTATAACACACCTAAATTCTTATTGCAATAAGAAAAAATAAAAAGACTTGATTTTTCTCAAGTCTTTTATATTTTAACTATTCCGTTTTCGTTTTGTTTTGGTAATACATTATATTTATCTTCAATAACAACCTTATCAAGATTATAGACACAAACATTATCTCTAAGATTTATTGCATCATAACCAAACATACCTGCATAGAAAGTAAAAAGTTCTTCGCTTGAAAGATTTGTGCAAGCCCAGTCTTTAACTTCCTTGTCTAGATTATTATATTCTTCTGACATAAGGTAACCTTCAAGATAATCGTCAATCATTCCACTTAATGTGAAATAGTCAACAACTTTGAAACATTTACCAAGTTCAGCTTTTATTAAACCACCTTGTTGGTTTTCGTATTTTTGAGCAGTTTGCATTTGATAAGAAAAATATATTCCATCTCCAATGACACCTTTACGATAAACTGAACTAGACCTATTTTTTAAACATTTGATATAATCTTCAATAGACAAATTTCTTATACCACGATAAATCTTTTGTCCACCTTCTTCTGAAAGGTCAGATTTAAAAAACATTCTTTTATCACCATTACAAGTTTTTTTGATAAATAAATCTTTAAGAGTTTCTGCTTCTTCAAAGTCATCAATAAAAGTAAAAGCAGGTGCGTCTATGTCAATATTTTTTTCCTGACATACACCTTTCCAAAACTCATATGCTTCTTTAACTATCTCTGTAAAAAATTTATAATTGTTTTTATATTCGTTTTCCATGTAAATATATTAACATATCTTTAAATCAATTTCAATATATTTTATATTAACTTTTTAATTAAAATAAAAAACTTGACATTTCCGTCAAGTTTTATTTTCCAAATACCATTGAAAAGAAATTCTTTTTAGGTTTTTCTTCAACTTTTTCTTCAACCATATTTTTGTCTTCGATAACTATTTTATCAAGATTGAAAACACAATATACATGTCCAAATCTCAAAGCATCATATCCAAAGAAACCAGCATAGAAAGTTGGTATGTCGTTATTGAAGAAACTTTTTTCAACAAAAGTTTTTTCTTCTGGTGTAAAGTTTGCATATTCGCCAGAGTTAACATATTCATGAATAAAAGTATCTCTTTGGTCATCAATAGCTGTCCAGTTAACAAACTTACAATCATCAGCAAACGCAGCTGTGATAAGTGCTCCATTGTTTTCAACATAATTTTTTGCGCAAGATACCTCTGCACTGAAATACATTCCATCACCGTAACTTCCCTTACGATAGATATTTGAATTTTTTGCTTTCAAGATTTTGAAATAATCATATGAAGATAGATTTGCAAGACCACGATAAATTTTGTTTTCATCATCGCCAATACTTTTTTTGAAAACAATTTGATTATCTCCACGACAAACCTTTTTATATAAAAAAGTATTAAACTCTTTTTCCATTTCTTCATTTGTCCAAATTGTACAACCGACAGGTCTATTGTACTTTTCACAAAGCTCTAAATAATATGCATAAGAGTCTTTTAAGATTTGTGTAAATTCTTTATATTTTTCGTTACTAATATTTTCCATGAAAAAATTATACCATACTTAAAATTTAATTTCAATAGCAAATTATAAATTTTTGAATAGTAAGGTTTTAACCTAAATTTAGAATTTATTTAAGATGACATTAAAAAAAGACTTGACAAAAAGTCAAATCTTTATTTTCCAAATACTTTTGCAAAAATGTTTTTCTTGGTTTCTTTTACTTCAATATTTGTTTTTAATTTTTTATCTTCAATCACTATTTTATCAAGATTAAAAATACAATAAACATGTTCTATTCTAATTGCATCATAACCTAAAAAGCCAGCATAGAAAGTATTGTTTCTGTTGTTATAGATAATGTTTTTTCTGCACCAATCTCTTATTTCTCTTGGAAGTTTTTTATATTGAGGAGATTGCATATAAAACTTATTGAACTCATATCTTTCATCAACAAGATTTCCCGGATTTGTTATTTTGCAATCATCACCCATTGTTGCAAAAACCATTCCACCAAAACTATCACTGTATCTTGTTGCAAATGTTTTGTCTGCACTAAAATACAAACCTTCACCATAAGCACCCATACGATAAACAGATGAGTTTTTGCTTTTTAAGATTTGTAAATAATTGTCAATTGAAATACTTGCAATACCACGATAAATTTTTCTTTCAGGGTCATTTTCAATTGACTTTTTGAAAATTAAACTCTTATCTCCACGACAAACTTTTCCACAGATAAAGTCTTGAAATTCGTTTTCCATTATTCCACGAACACTTTCTTCTCCAACAATCCTGTCGTATTTTTTGCAAAGTTTAACATAATACTTATAGGCATCTATAACTATTTTTGAAAACTCTTTACATTTCTCTTCATTCGCTATTTTTGAATAATCTTTTTCCATAAATCTATAATATCACACTCCTAACAAAATTTCAATAACTATTTTTTATTTAATAAATTAGAAAATAAACTAATTAATTAAATTATTATTTAAATAATTATCAAATTAATTATTTTTAATTTATTTTAATATTTTTTTATTAATTTTAATTTAAAAAATTATCGATTTAATTATTTGGGTCATACTTCATTCCTGCACCAATATGTCCATAAGGTCTTGATTTGAAACCAAACTTTTCATAAAACTTTTCTTTTCCTTCACTTGCTCCAAGATAAAGATATGTATCTTCATCACAAATTGATTTATAGTAATTGACTATACTTGTCATCAAAATTCTTCCAACACCTTTGCCTTGATAAGATTTTTCAACAACAACATCAAACACTGTATAATATGAACCATCACCAACAATTCTTGCCATACCAACAATTTTATCTTCGTCCATAACGCAAACTGCATAACAACTATTTTTTCTATGTGTATCAATTTTTTGGTTATCTCTTTCTCCCCAACCTACTGAAACAAAAAGCTTATTAAATTCTTTGTTTGTTGGAAATCTTTCACTTATAGTTAGATTCATATTTTCTCTCCTTTTTTATCTCATGTTATCATAAAACCAAAAATTAAACAATATCTATTTTATTAATATTTGAAATAGATTTTTAATTTTAAAAAAAATGTGTTATTATATTTTTAAGAAAAAGGAGTGTATGATGGAAAATAATTTTGAAGATAAGTTTATAAATGAAGATGGTTCTTTTGATGAAGCAAAGTTTATTGCTGAACTTGAAGAAGAAACTGAAATGTTAGCACAAGATAATGCTGATTTAGTTAAGTTAAATAAAGATGTTAAAAAATTAAACAAAAATTTAAATGAACTAGAAACAAAAATTGCAAACAGTCATACTTTGAAAAATGCTTCTAATGACATCTTGCTTGAAGAACAAATTATGGAAGAAAGAAAAAAAGAAAGTGAACTTCTTGATTCTATGACACAAGAAGAAAGACTTGAATATATTAAAAACAAAAACGAAAGAGTTAGAGCTTTTGCTGAAAAGAATAATATTTCTATTGCTGACCTTGAAGTTAAAAATGGAGATGAAGAAAACTAAATTTTTCAAAAATAAAAAGATTGGATTTTTCCAATCTTTTTTTATCGTATTATTTTGTTGTCGGTTGACATTTTTTCATTGTCAAAATTTTTACCATTCTTTTTATATTGTTCTTTTATAAAATTTTCAAGAATTGCTATTTCGCTTTTTGCAATTTTTCTTGCTGTAATTGTATTAAGATTTTTCCCATTTGGTATCATTGTTCTATAAATAAAATGACAAGTTGAAATTGGGTTTATGTTTGGAACATAATCTTTATCATCTAATGTGTGTTCAAAATTTGTTACAGGAATATTTCTCACTTTACAATACTGCAATGTTCTATCAAGTCCCCTTTGTCCTATTGCATCAAGAGCATCTGCATCTTGAAGAATTTGAGTTTCAAGATTATATAAATACGAATTTTGTTTGTCTTCATGATTTTCTATACAATAAAGAATTTCAGGAATCTTGTCAATATTATTTTTTCTTAAAATTTCTTCGACAACTTCAAGACTTTCTTTTGGTGTTACATAATGTTCTTTGGTTGACATAAGCCTATGAATATCGTGTAAAAGAGCAGACATCGCAATAACATATTCATCTGCTTTTTCTTCGAGATTTATTCTTCGAGCATAATCTAAAACATTCTCAAGATGAACAACATCATGTCCGGTTTGTTCGTTTTGAAAATCATTGTTTATCTTTAATCTCAATCTTTCAAGGTCTCTTTCCAACTTGTTCATACATTCTTCTCCTAATATGTTTACCTAATTATATCTTAAACATAACAAATATTCAAGTAAATTTTTAATTGTATTTCGCTAAGCCTTAACCAAATAAAAAAGAAGCAAAACTTATTTGCTTCTTTTATTTTCTATCCCTTTGAAGATTTTTCCTTTTTAGATTTCTTCTTAGGCTTCTCCTTCTTTCTTTTCTTCTTCAAATTGCATTTTTCCTAGTTCGTTACATCTAAGTCTAAGTTTGTCAGCAACTTCCTTTTTGTTTTCTCCGTTTTTGATTAATTCAGAAAATAAAACTGGTTTATCAAATATGTAAGTATTGTCAGACTTTCTGTAATAAGATACAAAGATTGGTACATCTATTCCTTCCTTTAAACATCTTTGAGCAAGCAAAACAAAGCCAGCATGAAATCCTTCAAGTTCTGACAAATATCCCTTTGTTGAGTCTTCTGGGAAGATTATTATGTTGTCGCCTTGTTTTATGGATTCAATACTTTCATTCAATGTTTTTCTGAGTCTTGTATCCTTGTAAGTTGAAATCAAATCAAATCCACTATAAAAAATATTTGTAAGTGGACTTGCTATCAAACAGAATAATCTTGCAAGGTGCAAATTCCAATGTTTCTTTTCGCGATAATAAACTCGAGATTGGTATTTATACATCTTAACAAGTCCTGAATTCATTTCATGAGCACCCCACATTCTCATTGGTGCATCATAATAAATCTCTAACGCCATTGGCGCATCAGTTCCTTCATGATTACTGAGGACAATTGAACTTTTGTCAAGTTCTTCACCAAGGAAAATAAATCTTGGTTGTTTGTATTTCATACGCATCATGCGTTTTAACATTCTAAAATATAATTTTCTTTTCTTTGCTTTTTTCATCTTAGTCATGTGTCAATTATACAATATTCGACACTAATTAACAAAACGAATAATTAAAAAAAAATTAAACAAAAATGTTTAATTTCTTTAAAATAATCTTTCGTTACAATTTCTGCAAGTATCCCTTTTTCCATCATTAAACGTACCACACTTTGGACACTTTGAATTAAGTCTTGTTCCACAATTCATGCAATACTTTTCATTACCTTCAACTGGAGTTCTACAATTTAGACAAAAAGGTCTTATTGATTCTGACGTATCAACTTTGAAAGCAAGTTTTGTTATTGATACTCCAACTACACCAAGTGCAAGAAGTGGAATATACAAATATATTATTGCATATGAAAATAAATTTGATCTAGTCAAATTTGTAATATTTGTTATCATGTAAATAAAACAAGCAACTACACCACCAAATCCAACAATCATCATAAGCAACCCGAAAATCAATAGTTTTCTTTTTAATTTTTTTGCTTTTGAAGTTCTATCAACATCTGATATATCAGCGTTTAGTTTGTATATCTTTTTTTTTAATCCACCAAACATACTTTATAATATCTCCTTGTTTTATCAATTATATAATTAATTTAATTTTCAGTCAAACAATAAAACATTTACAACTTTATTAATTCAATCCCTTTTTGACTTTTTATAAACTTGTAAGAATAAAACATTCCTTTCTCATAAACATAAACATCATTTCGTCCGTTCTTGTACCAAACACTATAACTATAATCGCTATGCATTTTGTCAAGTTTATCCTTTATACTTAGCACAAGGGAGTCATACATCTTTTCTTTGTTAATTTTGCCGATATTTGCCAATTTTTCGTGATTTAAAATATTGTTAACAATTTGCCAACCTTCTTTTCCTTCGTCCGTAAAAATCGGTTTAAATCCAAAATCTAAATATACCTTTACTGCAACAAAGGTATGTGTTTGAGTATGTAAAAGAATTTTATTAAACCCTTGCTCTTTTGCAAGTGTTAACATTCTATACAATAGAGGTTTAGAAAGTCCCTTGCCTTGATAATCTTTACTTATCGCAAACCAGTCAAGAACACAAGAATAACCGTATTCACAGTTTAAAGACAAAGTTGCTGTTGCGATTTTCTTTTCGTTTTTATCCTCAATGAATAAGCATTGTGAATAAATCTTATCTCCCAATTTGTCATAGTAATCATGAAAAATCTTTCTTGCTTCAATTAGTGAACAAAACTCTTTGCTTTCAATATGTATTCTTATCCACTCATCAATATCTTCATGTGATTTGAAAAAAACAAATTTATACCCTTCTTGCAAAGGATACTCTGTTATATTTTTTAAATCATCATGTGCCATTAATAGTTCATAATATTTTAAAGTTTTATCTATACTTTCCATACAGGTAGTATATCTAACATTTTTTTTAATGTCAATTTTATTAACATGACAAAAAAACTTGTCAAAACAGACAAGTTTTTATTTTTATAATTTTGCAAGTAAGTTTTGAATTGCTCTGCCACGATGAGAAATAGCATTCTTTTCGTCAGGAGTTGCATGACCAAATGATTTTTGAAGTTCGTGACTAAAGAACAAGCAATCGTATCCAAAACTTGTATCGCCAGTTTCTTCTGTTAAAATACGACCCTTTACTTCACCTTGACTTACTATATATTCTCCGTTAGGTTTTTTCAAGGTAATAACACAAACAAACTTTGCTTCACGATTTTCAATTCCGTTTAAGTTCTTCAAAAGTAAGTCTCTGTTTGCTTGAGTGTTATGTTCTTCTGCATATCTAGCACTAAAAACTCCAGGTGCACCGTCTAATGCGTCAACACAAAGACCACTATCATCACCCATAACCATATAACCTTCAAGATTGTTATCTTTTAAGTATTTTGAAATTGCATCAACTTTTATCTTTGAGTTTTCTTGAAAAGTTGTTCCGTTTTCTTCTATTTCTTCATCAAAACCAATTTCACTAAGTGGTAAGATTTCATAGTCTTTTAAGATTTGTTTAAACTCTTTGATTTTGTGTTGGTTGTTTGAAGCTAAAATAATTTTTTCCATTGTTGTATCCTTTAACTAAATTTATTTAATTTCTAAGATATTTTTATATCCTTGAGAGCTTTCAAAGTCATTTGCGAAAACTTCAACAGCGCTATTAATATAATCTTGACAAACCATTTCACTTAAAAGACTAGGTTGAAGTGTAACGGATTCTGCACCAGCCTTTAATGCTTTGATAACTTGTTCACCAGAATGGAAACTTGCAGCAAGAATCTTTGTTTTTGCATTTGTTGCAACTATATTTTGATGGAAGCAAGCAATAGTATCAACAGGATCTTCGCCTCTCTTTTCAATTCTATTAAAGTATGGAGCAATATAATCAGCACCAGCAGAAATCGCAAGAAGTCCTTGAATTTTTGTGTAGATTGCAGTTGCTGTAATGTTGTATCCTTCAGATTTTAAAACCTTAATAGCTTTTAAGCCTTCTTCTGTTACTGGAATTTTGATATAAACATCTTTGTCTATTTCAGTTGTTATTCTTTTTGCTTCTGCAATAATATCTTTTGCGTTTGTTGAAACAACTTGGATATGTAATGATCTTTCTCCAATAAGTTCACGAATATTTCTAAAATGATTAAAGAAATCAATCTTTCCTTCTGCTTTAATGATTGTAGGATTTGAAGTTACCCCAACATAAGGATAAATTTCTGCGTAATGCTTTAAAGTTTCTAAATTTGCATTATCAAACATAAGTTCCATAATTATTTTTCTCCTTAAAATTATTTTCCAAAAATTGTTATAGCACCTTAAAAAATTAAAGTCAAGTTATTAACGATATTTAAAATTTTAATAAAATAAACCCTACACAAATTTAAAAATATGTGCTATAATGCTTTTATTAAATAAGGAGAAAAAGATGAAACTATTAATAACACATGAAGAAATAGTCGAAATAAGCAAAAGACTTGGAAAAGAAATTACTGAAAAATTCCAAGGTAAAGTTCCTATTGTTGTATGTGTACTTAAAGGTGCTTCGCCTTTTCATAGCGAACTTATCAAACATATCGACCTTATGATGGACATTGACTTCTTGCAAGTAAGCAGTTATTCTGGTGGTACACAAAGTACAGGAGTTTTACATTTTAAGAAAGATTTAGAACTTGACATAAAAGACAGAGATGTCATTATTGTGGAAGATATAGTCGATACCGGTCTTACCTTAAGCAAACTTAAAGAAGAACTTTATAGCAGAAAACCAAGCTCATTAACATTTGTAACTTTGCTTGACAAACCATCAAAGCGTAAACATGACTTTAAACCTGATATTATAGGAAAAACAATAGAAGACCTTTTTGTAATCGGTTTTGGACTTGACCTTGATGAAAAGTATAGAAACTTAAAAGATATCTATATCTACGACCAAGATTAATATATAAAAAAATAGACGATGATGTCTATTTTTTTGATTTATAATATTCATTCACAAGGCTCCTAAAACCTAAACTTTTCAAGTAGTCATAAGTGATATTGTAGTTTTTCTTTGAAAATCTACCTGTTGACAAGTATCTCAAATATTGTACTAAATAATTATCTATTATCTCTAACTTCTTATGGGTAGTAATAACAGGGAAAAACCATTTGCTCCAAGTTAAATCTTTTTGATGGTCTTCTCTATAGAATTTGTTGTTAAAGACTCTTAACATAACTTTTATAGCGTGTTCGGTAGTCTTTTCTTTTTTTACTTTCCATCTAAACAAAGCTCTACCTTTTCTTCTTATCTTATCTTTTATTTTCTTCAAAGTAACATCAGATAAATCTACAACACCATTGTTATATTCAAAACCTAAAAAGTTCCAAGGTGTATGTGGCATAAAGAGTTCTTCTTTGTCAGAATTGATAGTAAGTCCACGACTTTTTATTACACTATGAATATATGATATATTCTTTTTTAAGTTATCAATATCCTTATCCATAATGATTATATCATCAGAGTATCTAGCATAGATTGTTCCGTTATTTTGAAAATACTTATCCATATCCATAAGATAAACATTTGCAAAAAATGTTGACATTGAAGTTCCTGCCATAACTCCTCTTTTTTCTTCTACAATTTCACCATTGAACATAGACTTATCTACGGTGAGAATATCTTTGAAAAATGAGTATAATTTTACATCATCAGCAAATATATTTTCAAGCATAGGAAGTAATTTTGATACATCTATACTATTGAAATAATTACTAATATCCAATTTGTAAACATACATATCGTTTATATCTGTGTTGTCTATAACATTATAAAAAGCTTTTCTAACAGTTGAGTTCTTTCTAAAAGAATAGCAGTTGTCACTAAACACACTGTCATATTTTGACATATTGAAAACAACAAACTTAAGTATCATACTTTCAACATTGTCAAAGGTATAAACAACTCTCTTTTTTGTGCTACCACTTTTGTTTACCATAGCTTTGTTTGGAACAGAAAAAATATATGTGCCATCAACAATTTCCTTTGCCACATCATAATACTCTTCATTGTTCACAAAATCAATTAAGTTTTGTTCTTCTGTTTTGGTCATATGAGATTTTGAAATCTTTTGTTCCAAAAACTCTTGCCACTTACCTTTATCTAATAGTGAATTTATTATACTCATCATAATCTAAATAAAAAAGAAAGGAATGTGCTTTGAAAGCATAAAATGCTACAAGACTGAACATACTTTAGCCATCTGCAAGACTTAATAAAAAATATGCTTCGCCTCACCACAGATGTATAACATACTTTCCTTTCTTAAACAAATTATATCACACAAAATCAAATTGTGTCAAATTTTATCAATTAATATAATTATTTCAATCAATCAAACTTTTTCTCATATATCTAGGTTCATACTCAACAAAACCTTTTTTTGCATAAAAAAATCTTGACTCAAAATAATATTTAATATCTCCCAAATGAAGTTTTAATTCTTTGACATTTCTTTCTTTTGCGTAATCTTCCAAGGTGTCAAAGAGTTTTGTTCCAATACCTTGTCTTTTTAAGTTGGGTAAAATAAACAATCTTTTTACTTCAGCAGAATTGCCAAAAATTTTAATACCGATACAACCTATAACTCTATTGTTATCGTCAATTGCTAACCAAAAATATCCACCTTGTTTGAAGTAGTTGCTTTCAATATCCAACAAATCTTCTTTTAATTTTGGAACAGTACCAAGCGCATTTTTTGCAGTTAGGTACATATAAATCATATCATCTCTATATTCATTTTGATATCTTATTATTTTCATAATAACTCCTATTTGAAAAATATTATAGCACATATTTTTAATTTGTTGTGCATTAAATTATATAAATAAAAAGTGGACAAAAAAGCCCACTTATTTCTTTTTGAATATTGCAACAAAGTCTGACCAAGTTTTTTTCTTGATAACAAACCAAACAAGTACAAACACAACAATTCCAAGAACAAACACTGAACCAAGTGTAATTCCAACAATTGCTCCAACACTTAAACCTTCTTTTGGTAATTTATCTTTTTTACGAAATTCCTCAATTTCTCCACAATCACAAGTTCTTATTTGTTTACCATATTCTGTTGTTGTTGAATCTTTGATTGTTCTCCAATCTCTTAAACTTGTGTGATAATACTCAATCTCAACATCACCTTCAGAAAATTTTGTATCATAAACTCCTTGAGTTGTACTTTCTTCTTTATAATAATCTAAAATATTAAACTCTAAACCACAAGGAAGAATAAGTTTTTCTACATAAGAAAACACAAAAGTATAACTGTTAATTATTTGTATATTTTCAGGTATCTTAATTGTTTTTAGATTTTCACAATATATAAATGCTTTATATCCAATTTCTATTACAGTATCTGGTATCGTTAAACTTGTAAGTGCTTTACAACCACAAAACGCATTATTGCTTATAACCGTAATACTCTTTGGCAAAACAATTGACTCAACATATTGAAAGTTTCTAAATACTCCTTCTGCAAGACCTGTAATTCCATTTTTAATAACAATTGATTTTGCTTGGTCTAACACAATAAATCTATCCAACCAATTCTCTTCATTTGGAATTGTTCCACTACCACTAAAAGTTAAAACACCTTCACTATCTAATGACCAAGAAATGTTTGTTTCATCAAATTCAAATTTTCCACTTTCAACAATCTCTACTTCAGAATTTGCGTAAACATTTTTGTTATTGATAGGCAAGTGAAATAGCAAACTAAAAGCCACTAACAAAACAAATAATACACTAAAAGAAAAAGATTTATATTTATTCATAAAAGATTCTCCTTTTGTTTTATATCAGTATTATATCATAAAGATATAAAACATGTGCAAGTGATTACAAAACATTTATTAATCTAAAAATCAAGTTTATGTTTTTAAGAAAAAATAAATTTTTATTTTAAATTAAGCAAATTTTTATTTTATATGCTATAATAAAATTAAGAGGTAAGCATGGATAACAATACTATTGAGAAATTAAAAAGTTATGGTTTTAGTTTATGTTCAAAAAACGGATATTTGTTTAACAAAAACACTTTCATTTTAAAACCAAATATACTTGTTGAAGGTGCTCATTCAACAGATATTGCAACCATTCATTATGCTGATGAAGAAGGATTGAAAGGGTTGTGTTATTATTCAACACTACTTGAAGAACTCCCTATGATGTTCCCTGACCATCACAATGTTGAAGCAATAATAAAAAAAATAAATAAATTTGCAGATGCTGACATTGAACTTAAGTTTCATAATGGTTTTGCATTTTTGGTTATTGAATGTGATGAAAATGACATAAATGACAATCATATATTTGACTACTTATTAAGTGCTATGATTAAAGCCATAGGTCAACTAGATTACTTTTTGCAACAAAGAGTTAGATACTTACAGAAAAAATATTGGAATGCTTAAACTTTCTCCATTAAGTTTTATTATATTTTTAAAACCATATTATTTATATAAAAAAAACAGAGTACTTTAGTCTAAGATATTTGAAACTAGTGTAATAAAAAGAACTCCATTTATTATATGGGGTTCTTTTTATTATCTATTAAATAAAATTAAAGTTTTTCTAAAATTTCTTTTCTTTTTTCATTATATTCTTCTTCTGTAATAAGTCCTTCATCAAACAATTCTTTAAGTTCTAAAAGCTTATTCTTATTAACATTCTCAAATGATTTACCTTTAGTTGTTTTATTTTTTTGATTGTTTGTAGTTCCTACATTTTTTGTTGTGTTTTTTTCTACATCTTTTAATGTTTTTTTATCGGATGTGCTATTTTGCTCTATTGTATCTCTTTTTTCATCTACTGATTTCTTTTCACTATTATTTTTCTTTTCTAATTCTTTATTTTGTTTTGCTCCTACAATTGCAGAAGGAACAGCCATAACTCCAGCAACTAAAGCTCCACCATTTACAAAACTACTTGAAGATTTCGCTTTTTTTGTTTCTATTTCTTTATCTTCATCTCCAATTATATTTAATAATTTTAAAAATTCATCTTCAAATCTTTTATGAATTTCTTCAGTAGAATATTTTTTATAATCATCTATTATTTCAGAACGATTTGGTATAGGTTTATAGGTTCGTTCTTTACCGTAAGCTTTTTTTAATAATTCAACATATTTATTGTTTGAGGTTCTAAGCAAACTTTCATAGATTGCTTGCTCTCCAATATTTAATTCTCGTGCTTTTTGTACGGAAATAAATCTACTTACTCCCATCCAAATTAAACCACCACCCATAAGTAATGCTAAAAGAATACCCGAACCATCTCCAGATGCCATTCCAGCTATGAAGAAAATAGCACCTAAAATCAACATAATCACACCTCTAACTGTATCAACTGTAGTTAGATGACTTGTAGACCATTTTTCTTGTTCTCTTTCAGACATAAATTCATATTCAGTATATATAGGGTCAATGATAGGTTTGCCACACATAGGACAACAAGCCAGCGTTTGTCCCAATTCCACCTTTGGAACACCAGATTCTCTATTTCTTGTTCTATATCCGCAATGAGGACATTTTGTCGTAGTGTATTGCATTTTACATTTCTCCTTAAAATTATTAAATTTATCTTACACTATACATAATAACATATTTTTTCTGATTATGTATTAAAAATTTAAACATTTATATAAAAAATATTAAAATGGCAGTTAGGCGTGTGCTTGTCATATACAAGTGTTCTCGCTTCGCTCGAACACGACAAGCACACGAACAAAATTAAATTAAAGCAGACAAAAAAGCGAAGTGTGGCAGAGCAAATCACACCTTCGCTTTTTTGCTGTTATTTTAATTGGCTAATTTATTCCATGGTGTACTTGACAAGAGTCTCTGAAATGATTTTCTTTTTGCTGGTTAAGACAGAGAAACAAGAGTTGTGCTTATTTATTTTTTTTGTTTCTCTGCCTTTTGATATTGTTTTTTCATTTCTTCTCTTGTCAAGTACCTTTCACGGCATAAAGTAGCCATAAAAAAAGAATTAGGAACTAATTCCTAACTCTTTTATTTCGCTAGTTTCAAATTGCCTAGACCTTAAACTCTGCTTTTTTTATTTAATTAATTTTCCATCATAGCTCTCATATATTCTTCAGAATAATCTGGTAAGTTTGTTCCCCATTCAATTGCACTATGAGCGTCACAAATATCTAAAATACTTTCAGCATAAGAAGTAAATTTATCTGAAGATTGTGGAAGTGTTTTAAATTCGTTATCTTCAAACTTAAAAAATCTTACACTACTTGTACTAAGACCTTCACCCATAGCTCCTGTAATAGTAAAATATTTTATTTTTTCTGTTTTGAAGTTATACAAAATGTCAAACACCAAGTAAGTTATATAATCTCCTTCTATAACATACATTTCTGAATTTATAACCTCAGTTTTTGGATTGTAACTCATTTTGATTCTTACATCAAAGTTTTGAACATAACCTGCAGAAACAGGGTCAATAACTATCATTTCTTGAAAATCTTCTGTTACTTCAAAATCTTCATTTTCACATAAATTCTCCAAGAAAGCAATTAATCTAATACAAGCTCTTGCCATTCCAGTCATTTCTCTATCTAATTTTTCCAAATCATTTTCATTAAAATATGCACTTGTACTCATTACTGAACTTGAACTTTGTTCTCCTGAATTCATATAAGAGTTATATGCAGATTGAACACCAGCAAAAGCTTCAGCATATTCAGCTTTTGTCAATGACTGAGTAGTTTCTGGTTCTTCTGGTGGGTTTTTGCCACAAGCAGAAAAAAGAAAGAAACATGGAATCATCAAGCAAATTGCAAAAATAAAACTTAAAAATTTCTTTTTCATAAAACCTCCTAAATCATTAATAGTATATCATACTTATATATAGATTGTAACATTTTTTAGAATTTTTTTTAAAAAGTTTAGTATAAAGAATTTATAATTTTATTCTAATAAGCTAAAATAAAACCCTACTAGATTTCTCTAGTAGGTTTTTATTAATTAATTTGCTTGTTCAACATAAAAACTAAGACTTTTACCTGTTTGTGCAAAACCATCATAAACACCATCATATTGTTCATCTATAAACCATTCCATACCTTCATTTGCAATAAAGAGTAATTCAACATAAGATTCAGATGATTCCAATACAGAATCATATGTTAAGTATTCATAATTGTTTTCTGAATATCTAATTGCCCAAACATATCTTCCATATCCTGTTGTTGGTAATTCAGGAAGAACTTCTCCAATTTTTTGTCCTTCAGTGAAAACTACACCACTATATTCATAATTATCTGATGCTTCTACATAATTATCAAGTCCTCTTATTTCTTCTATATAATCATCTGTTTCAATATAATAATAAGGTACAACTTCTACCCTAACATACATTACAAAATCATTATAGAATTCATTTCCTGCTTTAGTGATTTTGAAACAGAAAATTCCAAGTGGGTTTGTTTCAGTGTCTTCATTAACTGTAATAGTAATGATATCATCTTCAAATGTTCCAACACCTGTTGTTGTGTACTCTGTTTCAGGAATAGCATCAACAAGTTCAAATACTATTGGTTCATTTGAACCTTCATAATATTGATTATTTTCCAAATATTCTTTATCAAAAATAATTGTACTTAAATCTGCAGTTCCATCTGGATTTACACAAATATACAATTCTTGATTTTCTTCTATTTCAAAATCATCTTCATCAACAATTCTAGGATTTTGTTCGGCTTTAACAATTTCAAACTTAAATAATTTTTCATCAATTGTGTCATCGATCCAAACTGTACTTGTTTTATTTTTTAACTCAAACATAACAATAAATGTTCCAGGAGTGTTATTTGTTTCGGTTGTAATATCTTCATTACCTTGTACTTTTACACCTTGTGCTTTTATTTTTTCAATTAAATCAGATCTAGTTAATTCAAAATCTTCTTCAGTCATTTTATACTTATAAGCATCTACCCAGTCCATATTAATTGCAATATGGTCTTTTATTTTATAATTTTTTTGATACCAATCATTTTCGTCCCAAGTTACTTCTATGGCATCAGTAAAATATTCGTTATAATCAACTTCATTTTTTGTATATACAGGTAAATCAATTTCTAATTTATCAAATTTGTATCTTACATAATGTGGTAATGAATATCCAAGATTCCACGCAAAATTTGGATTTAATAATACTACTTCTGCAACATGATAATATTGAGTACATTCTTTTTCTGTATGTTTAGTTAAAGTATAAATTTTGTTATAAGCATCTCTGTTTACAGCTCTATAAGCTTGTTCCATAACAGCTGATGGACTTTGTGTTATAGATGTTGAAGTTGTATAAGTAAATTTGAAATAGTCATCTTCAATAACTTCACCATAATTAAGAGGAGTACCTTTTTCTACTATAGGCATACCAATATCTAATATATACTTGTTTATTTTTACTTTTGTTTTGAACACTTCTGTAAAATCATAATGTCCACCCATTCTTTCTGCATCTATCATATAGTAAACAGGAATTGTTATTTTTGAACTATTAATATAATGTCTAAGTTTTGAATAACTAACTAATTCAATCTTTGAAGTGTCAGTAACAGGTAATGCATTTGAGCCATCTTCATTTATAGTAAACCATTCATTTGTACCACTTTCCCAATCTACTAAATCAACCAAAGTGTAACCTAACTCATCTTTTATAGCATGAACTTTGATTTCACCAGAAAAATCTTTTGTGGTCCATTCACCATTTTCATAATAATAAGCTAAATAATTTTTTGTACCTTCTATATTTGTTATTTCATTATCTAAAAATTCTGTTAATTGATATAACTCAATATCAGATTCCCAATCACTTTGATAATCTATTTCATTATTTTGTGCTGTTTGCATAATATCAGCTTTTGTTATGGTTAAAGTTGCATAATCAGAAACCCAACCATCTTCTTCTTCACCATAATTATAGTTATCAGACTCTGAAACTTTTGCAAAAATATAATAAGTATCTGGAGTTAAATTATTAAACAAATTATGTTCACTATAAGCACCTCGTTGTTCAATAAGATATTCTTTTAACTCTTCAGTTGTTGAAAATGTAAGATATTCACTTTTTGATATAGGATACCAATTGATGTATTCATCATATCCTTCTTCTAAACCTGAAACCTCTAATGAATATATATCATTTGGGTTTCTTCTATTATGTGCCCATTCCATTTCTGCTATATCACTGCTTTCATTATTATAGTTAATCAAAACACTAAGAGATGAATTGTTAGCTTTAGATATATTCACAGAGAAAAATAAAATATATCCATCTTGTGACAATTTAAAAGAATAATTTGTAGCTAAGTCTTGATAAGTATCACCTGTTCCATTTGTCCAGAAATTTGGCATTGTTGTTTGTTCTTCACTATTTTCGTTATACCATAACACACTTATATCAAAATCACTTAATGGTACAGTAGTTTGAGTATCATCAGACCAATTAGCTTTCACAACAACGTCTTCTGGTTGAATCGCTTTTTCACCATACACACATCTATATTCATAAGTTTCTACATCTTTGATATATAATGTATAACTATTTAAAGATGGTTCATCAGGTGGATTGTCTCCACACGCAGTTAGCAAAAATGCAAATGGTATCATAAAACATATTGCTAATAAAAAGGTAAGAAATTTCTTTTTCATAAAACCTCCTAATTTTTAAATCATTAATAGTATATCATACTTATATATAGTTTGTAACATTTTTTTTATATTTTTCTTTAACTCTCTCTTTGTAAAAATAAAAGAAGCCAATTTATAACCTTGACTTCTTTTTATGTTTTCTTATCTTTGAACCCTGCCTGAACCATCACCTTGTGCTAATTTTAATACTTCATCAACTGATACCATATTGTAATCGCCTTCAATAGTATGTTTCAAACAACTAGCAGCAACTGCAAATTCAATAGCATCTTGTGGTGCAAAGTTGTGTGTTAATGCATAAATTAATCCACCACCAAAACTATCTCCACCACCAACTCTATCTACTATATGGATTAAATAGTTTTTAGAAAGATAATAATTTTCACCATCATAAAGCATTCCTGCCCAGTTATTATCATTTGCAGATATACTTCCACGTAAAGTTATTGCAACCTTTTTAAAACCAAATGTATCAACTAATTTCTTTGCAACAGACTTGTAACCTTCGTGAGATAACTTTCCACCAGTTATATCTGTGTCATCTGCTTTGATTCCAAATACATCACTAGCATCTTCTTCATTAGCAATACAAACATCGATGTAAGGTGCGATTTTTGTCATAACCTCTTTTGCTTTTTCTTTTGACCATAATTTCTTTCTATAATTCAAATCACATGATACTATAATTCCAAGTTCTTTGGCTGTTTTTACTGCATTTAAACAAATTTCAGCACAGTTATCTGAAAGAGCTGGAGTAATTCCTGTAAAATGGAACCACTCTGCACCATTTAAAATTTTTTTCCAATCAAAATCTTCTGTTGTTGCTTGAGAAATAGAAGAATATGCTCTATCGTAAATTACCTTACTTGGTCTTTGAGAAGCACCTTTCTCAAGATAGTATATTCCCAATCTTTCGCCACCTTTAACAACATCGCTTGTATCAACACCAAATCTTCTAAGACTATTTAAACATGATGTAGCAATATCGTTATCCGGAACCTTTGTAACATATGATGCATTCATTCCATAATTTGCAAGTGAAACAGCAACGTTTGCTTCACCACCTCCAAATGTTGCACCAAACTTGTCTGCTTGCACAAATCTATAATATCCTTCTGGTGCAAGTCTTAACATTATCTCACCAAAACAAACAACTCTCATTCTCTTGCCTCCTTAATAATTTCAATTGATTGTCTAGACAATCTAGTAATTTCTTCGTAGTTGTCGCTATTAATTAAATCATCTTTTACCATATATGTACCACCACAAGCAACAATAAACTTGGCAGAAATAAATTCTTTTAAGTTTTCAAGATTAACTCCACCTGTTGGCATGAACTTAATTTGTCCAAATGGTCCTGACAAAGATTTCATTGTAGATAGGCCACCAAATTCTTTTGCAGGGAAGAATTTAACCACATTAAGTCCACATTCAATAGCTTGCATTATTTCACTTGGAGTAATACAACCAGGAATTACTGGAATATTTTGACTTTGACAATATTCAACAATATCTCTACTAAATCCTGGACTAACAATAAATTTTGCTCCACATTCAATAGCTAACTTTGCTTGGTCAACATTAATAATTGTTCCTGCACCAACAATCATATCTTTACATTCTCTAGCAATAGTTTTAATAACATCGCTTGCACATTCTGTTCTAAATGTAACTTCAGCAACATTAATTCCACCAGCTATTAAAGCTTCACATAAAGGAATTGCTTTTTCAACATTATTTAATTTTACTACTGGAACAATACCAATATTTTGAATTTGAGACATTACGTCACTCATAAATACCCTCCTAATCTAGATATAAGTATACAACTAAACTTTCGACTCTGTCAATTTAATTGTAAAAACAAAAAAGATTTCAAAAATTGAAATCTTTTTTATCTTTATTCATTTTCTTATTTCTTTTGCGTTGAGCTTAAAATTTCGCCAATAATTAAAATTATTATAAATATACCAACAACAATTCCTGCTATAATCCAATTTCTTTTATTCTTACGATTTTCATCATCTTTTATTGATTTTTCAAGGCTTTTATAATATTCATTTA
>JAFTYD010000017.1 GCA_017464845.1 Clostridia bacterium | reverse complement strand
TATCTTTCACTATTAAAGATGATAACACATAAACTTTATGCATGTTGATATGTCAAAGAATCTCTTTCCTATACATCTCTATCCCCCACCTAAATACTAATTTATGTGCATAAAAAAAGATAGCAAATTTTGCTATCTTTTTGTTTTTATTATTTTAAGTCTTTGCCACAATTTGTACATACTTTTGCATCTGCAGTATTTGTACAACCACATGAAAGACAAATTTGTTTGTCAAGTACGCTTTTTCCACAATTTGGACAGAATTGTTCGTTTCCTTGAATTTCAGTTCCACAGTTATTACATTTGTTCATATTTACTGTACCTTTTCCAAGGTTATCTTCTGCAATACTTCCGTGTGTTGCAACAATTGCATGACCGATAACTGCAAGGTAAATACCAACTGCTAATCCAAGTACGCTAGCTATTGCAAGAATTATACCAAATACAATTTCAACAATTCTTCCTGCACCACCAGAACTAACGTTCATAGCTCCATTTACAACCATAAAGATACTAAGAGCAAGAACACCTAATCCTAATATAATTAAAGCAGCACTAATACCTTTGAGTAATCCACGATGTTTTTGAATTCTATTTCTAGCCATTTGATTTTCCCCCTTTTATTAAAATTAACTTAAAGCAATAAGAAGAGCCATACCAATAAACAATAATAATGGAATAATTATGCACAATGCAATTTTAAATCCACTCTTTGGAAGGCCAGAACCTAATTTACCTGTTTGACCATTCATCAATGCTTTATAATTTTTTTCTTTGTATTTAAATTCAAATACATATGTTGGAACAAGTCTATACAAATATTTTTCATTTGAATAATCTACGTCCATATTAAAACTTTCAACTGAAGAATAAGAATAGCTTGATAAAATTTTTCTTTTTATATCGTATTCCATATTTTCTTTTGCAAAGTCATAACATTTATCTAATGAATCTTGATAATGTTCAACAACATATCCACTAATAAAATTGTTATCAAATTTGTATGCTTCATTAAAGTTATAAGGAAGAATACTTTCTATTTGTAAATTATTAAACTTACTACTTGATTCAACTATGTAATCAGTATATTTTAAATCTTTTGTACCACTAATGTTAAATCTTCTATATTTTGTTTCCACACTACCGTCTGATCTTTTTACTGTATAGCTTTCAGACAACACACCATTGTAAGTTGTTCTTGTGTTAACGTCAAAAGAAAATACTGGTGTATAGATTGCATGAATATTGTTTCTTGGAATATTTTTCTTGAATGCACCTGGAACAAAAAATTTCTTTTTTACCCCTGCCTTAAACTTTTCTGAAGCAGATTCTTCATCAAAAGAGAATGGAACAACACAATGAGGTTTTATTCCTGGTAAGTTTGTTGTTTCAGAAACATGACTATTTCCACAATATGGACAATTTTGAGAATATTCCAAACTATTCAAAACAACTTCTGCTCCACAACTTTCACACTTAAAAATTTTGCTTTCGTTTGACCAAGATTTGTTATCTTCTGTCAACAAAGATTCATCACGAAGAGGTTGTTTTTGAAAGTCTTTTGATTTCTCAAATTCAAAAACACTTCCACAACTTTCACAAGCAAGGTTATTAACTTTTGGACTATAACGAATACTTGCTCCACAGTTGCTACATTTTGTTGAGTTTGAAGATAAAACTCTTTTTTCCATTTCTTGATTTTCCATACTTTACCTTATAACTTTTCACCACATTCTGGACAGAATTTCGCTCTACCAGTAACTGATACTCCACAATTTGGACAGAATCTTGCTACCACTTGTTTTTCACCACATTCTGGACAGAATTTTGTTTTTGCGCTAATAACAGCATTACATTTTGGACAAACCTTTGTACCTGTACTTGGTACTGGAGAAGGTGCAGGTGCTCCTGCTTCTTCTTGAGGTTTTCTTTCTTTATTTTTTGCACCTTGTAAAGCTTCTGTGAATACATTACCGATTCCAACGCCAGCACCAAGACCAACGCCAAGACCTGCTAAATTTCCACCACCTGGATTTTTTGCAGCATCTCTTAAAGCTTGAGCAGCTTGGTATTGAGTGTAAGTACCCATTTTGTCTTCCATAACGCCAAGAGTTGTTCTTTCATCAAGAGCTTTTTCAACAGCTTCTGGGAAGCTTATGTTTTCAATAACCATTGAACATAACTTAAGACCAATTCTTTCAAATTCAGATTTGCTTGTAGCAATAATTGTATCAGTGAATTCTTTATAATTTGAAGCAAGGTCAAGAGCACTGATTTTACTTTCAGCTACTGCATCACTAAAACTTTGAAGAACCATAGGTTTGATTTGGTCACTTAAATCTTTTGTTTTATAGATTTCATTTGTACCAAATACTTCTTCCATAAATTTTTTAGCGTTATCAACTTTATAACTATAAACACCAAAAGCACGAATTCTGATATTTCCAAAATCTTTATCACGAAGAAGGATAGGGTTTTGAGTTCCCCATTTGATACCAGTCATTTGTTTTGTGTTAACATAATAAATTTCAGCTTTGATTGTGCTATTAAATCCTGTTGGAAGAGACAATAACTTTGTGATAATTGGAATGTTTTCAGTAGCAAGTTTGTAAGTTCCTGGAGCGAAAACATCACAGATTTGTCCTTTGTGAACAAACAAAGCAATTTGAGATGGACGAACCACCAAAGTGCTACTATTCATAATTTCGTCACGATCCTTAAGTGGATAACGATAAACTATTGTATCTTTACTGTTATCATTCCATTCAATAACAGAAAGAAGTTGTTTTTTTGCAAAATCAAATAATCCCATTTTAATTTTCTCCTTTTACAAAATAAATTATATCAAATATCAAACTAAAAACACAATTTATTTTATAACATTTTTTAAATAATTGAAATTGTATCCACAAGGATAAATTTTATATTTTATTATGCATATAATAAAAAATGTGTTTTGGTGTCTTCACTCAGAATTGAACTGAGATTAAGAACTCCGGAAATTCTCGTGTTATCCGTTACACTATGAAGACATATATCAATACTATACCATATTCGTACTATTTTCACCAAACTTAAACAAAAATGATATTTTTGAAACCTAATATAAAATAATTTTTTAAATTTACTTGCGAAAAATACTATTAAAGTGTAATATATATTATATATTAAACCTTACAAGGAGGAAATATGGCAGAAAAGAAAAAAGCTAACCCATTTATAATTGTTCTACTTTTAATCATCATTGGTTTCGCTGCTGGCTTTGTAGTTTCTAAATTTGCAATGGGTACTAACGAATATGTTGAAGCATTAACTGACGGTTATGCATTCGCTGGTGCTGGTCTTGGTTTGTTGATTGGTATCTATGTTGCTTACACTTCAAACAAGAAAAGCAAAAAAAGTCCACTTAAACCTGGAACAAACACCACTGGTACAACTGCTGCTGGTGCAGAAATTGACCTTGCTTATGACGCAAGATTTTTAAGTGAAAGCGAACTTGAAAATATACCTGCATTGATGTTTACAACTTGGAGAAACCTTCCAAATGTTAAAAACACAGGTATTATCATAAGAAACTCTCTTATTGATGGAAAATACAAAATTAATATGAAAGATGAAGTTCACTGCCTAGTTATCGGTACATCTGGTTCTGGTAAAACAACTTTGTCTTTGATTCCTACTATCAGAATTTATGGTCATAGTGGTGAAAAACCTTGTCTTGTTATCTCTGACCCTAAAGGTGAACTTTATGAACAAACTGCTAGAATTATGGAAGACGAAGGTTACAGAGTTCTTGTATATAACCTTAGAGACCCATTCTCATCAACAAGATGGAATCCTCTCGAACACCCATACAAGGTTTATCAACATGCTCACAACTTAACCAAAGAAGTTAAGAAGTTTACTTCTGGCTCTCCAAAGACAGCTGGATACAAAACTATCCCTGGCGAAACTTATGGAAATATTTGGTTTGGTTTTGAAGGTGTTGCTTATCCAAATGAACAACAACTTACAACAACTTTAAATTCAAAGAAACAAATTTTGATTGACCAAGCTCAAAACGAAATTAAAGAAATTTGTAACACTGTTGCTCCAAAATCTAAAACAGCAAACGACCCAACATGGGAAGAAGGTGCTCAAGACTTCCTCTATGGTTGTGCTCTTGCTATGCTTGAAGACTCTCTTATCCCTGAACTTGGTATGACAGTTGACAAGTTTAACTTCTTTAACTTGTACAAAATCGCTATGTTCAGAGACCCAGATGCTGATGCTCCTTTCGATACTATCAGAAGTTATCTTCTTGAAGGTAGAAATGAAGCTACTTCAAACGTTCCTCAAATGACTTCAGCCGTTATTAACAACGCACCTGGTACTACTAAATCATACTTAGGTGTTTTGAATGGTAAAGTTTCATTCATGCAAGATATCGGTCTTTGTTACTTAACTTCTGGAAGTGATATTGACTTTGACGATTTCACTGCAAAACCTACCGTTCTTTACATCGTAGTTCCTGACGATAGAGAAGAAAGACACTCACTTGCAGTTCTTTGTATCTCACAACTTTATAAACGTTTGGTTGACAAAGCTAACTCATATAAAGGCTTGAAACTTCCAAAACACGTTTACTTCATCTTGGAAGAATTTGGTAACTTGCCAGAAATTCCTAAATTTGACTCAATGATTACCGTTTCCCGTGGACGTAATATCCTGTTCGAAATGGCTATTCAATCATATACTCAGCTTGAATCTAAATATGGTAAAGAGAAAGCAGAAACCATCAAAGGTAACTGTAACGCTCAAATCTTTATCGGTACTGACGACCAACCAACAAAAGAACAATTCTCAAAACTTTGTGGTGAAGTTAACCTTATCCATGAAGAAACAACAAGAACAACCAATAATAAGGATATGGATAGCAATGGTGCTAACATCAATATTCAAAGAACAAAGAGAGCTTTGATTGAACCTTATGAACTTGGTCAACTTGCAAAAGGTGAAGTTGTTATTAAGATATTCAAATTCCACCCAATCAGAGTTATGTTTACACCAAACTATCAAACTCCTTTCTTCTATAGAAAAGATGTTGAAAAGACAGTTGGTATTATGAAGAGTCTTGATACAAAAGCTGTTTACTATGATATTAAGATTAGAAATAAGAAAATCTTAAAACAATCTAGTGGAACAGGATTCTCAGATTCAGACTTTGGATTCTAATTAGACAACCAAAAGTTGGGATAGAAATATCTCAACTTTTTTTTTATTTGATTGAAATAATAATTTATATATGCTATACTCATTTTATAAACTAACAAAGGAGGTTTTTTATGGCTTTAGTCCCTGCAATTTGCACAGAATGTGGTGCACAAATAAATATTGATGATAGCAAAGAAGCTGGAATCTGCACACATTGTGGTACTGCATTTATAACAGAAAAGGCAATAAACAATTATGTAACAAATAATACAACTAATATTACTAATAACGTAACAAAAATTATTTATGGTAATGAAAAAGAAGAAGGCGAAGATTTTTATAACAGAGCATTAACTTATATAAAACTTGATGATAAAAATAAGGCTAAAAGCGAATTAGAAAAGGCTATCGAATTGAATCCTGAAAAAGCATTATATAGAATTCAATTGTTTGATTTGAATATGAATAGTATTGAAGATTTTTATAATTTAAATTCATTCAAACTAACCTCATATACTGATGCAATTAAATTGTGTTCACCTCAAGATGTTCAAATGATAAAAGAACAATTTGGGTATGATTTAACAACTGTGGAAAGCGCCTTAACATCATTATTCTTTAAATATTTCCCACACTCTGATTCTGAACAATTTTGGAAAAATATTCCAAATGTTTTGATAAACGAAATTTTAAATATTGATAATAGCAACGAATATAAACAAAATTTTAATACAACAATTAAAAACAAACTATTTGACATAATTGCAGACACTAACATAAAAAGTTATAATAAAGAGCCTATTATTAGATATGCAAAAAACATCTTATCTGAAAATGATGCTATAGAGTGTATTGATAAACTCCATGAAAAATATCAAACTTTATACCATAATATAATTAATGCATATGATGAATTGCTTGTTGAGTATCCAGAATATTTACCTGATGATTTAAATTTTGAAAATGAAAAAATAACAGGATTAGATTTTAAATATTCTAATAACTCTAGTAATAAAGTTTTTAATTCATTTATATTAACTCCTAAAATAAAGAGCATAAATGGTAATTTACAAACAAAGGTTATTAAAATTGAAGCAGGAATAGAACAAAAGAAAATTATAGAATTGTTGAATTCTTGTATATCAGAACATACTGAATTGATTGAGTTTGATGAATCTTATACAAATATAAAATTCACTTTAAAACAAAATTTTAATGGCGCAGCAAAACAATCAATTAGTTTTAATCCAAACTTGGTTATCTATAGCAAGAACTTTGATGCATATATTAATGTTAATGCAGAAATGGGTAAATGGAATAGTTTACTCAAAGACTATTATTCAAAATGCGTAGTTAATTTAGGATTTGTAAAAGGTTTCGATGTTGTAGTTCCAGAAGATTGTCTTGATAGTTATACAAAAAGTTATCTTATATCAAGAACAAAAAATCTTTATGATGAGCAATATGCAATTGCAAGTGAAAAATCTCGTGAATACAATAGTAGCCACAGTGGTGGCGGAATTCTTGGAAGTATGGATAGATTAATAAATCACCTAAGTATCTCATATCCTAGTAAAGAAGCTGTCCTTTCTAACGATGACTTTATGACAACTGACACAAGAGCATTTTATAGAAATATCGAAAATCACTTATCTCCTGAAGTGTTTGAAGATAGAGATGCAATTCAATCAAATGTTGTGGCAAGAGGAAAATCAAATCCAGGACTTTTTAAAAGATTGTTTGGAAAAAAGAAAAAATAGATACAAAAAAAGAGTATAGACATATACTCTTTTTTTCATTCTTGGATTTTAAATGATATAACTTTTTTGAAACAAAAAAGAGCATATCTATTTGATATACTCTTTATTTTATTATTCTTTTCCCTTTTCTTCTTTTGCTTCCTTAATATCTTTAAGTCCACTTTCTAATGTTTTCTTTCCTGGGAATTTGTCATTAGCTTTCAAGTGGAAATATGTAGGCATCCATAAAGCTAAACTTCCAAGCATTACTGCACAAGAAGTATCTCTGATAGCATTTGGAGCTTTTAATTTCAATTGGTTATCTTCAATCTTCTTGAGAGAACCACTGAATTCTTCTGACAATTCTTCATTTTCTTTTACATAGTTGTAAACATAATCAGGGTCACCTTCTCTCAAATCTAAAGTTTCTTGAAGTAAATCTTCTTGAGTCATATTTCCTGATTCAAGTTCGCCTTCCCAATATCTAACGATTGCTGGACGAGCATCAGCTGCAAGAGCATCTTTAAGTTCTTCTTGTTTATCTATTACCTTACTAGCGATTCCACCACCAGCTATTCCTAAAAAGCTAAGAACAAATGTTGGAATAATCATTGCAGTAATACCAAAGCAAAGTCCACCACCAGCAGTTTTTAAAATACCTTTTGTAAGTTTTCCTTTTTTCATATACACTCCTTAATATACAGATATTATACCATAATAAGTGTAATATGTCAATAGGTGTCTTTTTTTGCCTTTTATTACTATTTATTTAGGTTTTTATTAATAGTTAAATAATAATACAAAACAAAAAAAAGAGTGAAATAAATCACTCTTTTTAGTTCACAACTATGTTATGAACAACTCCTAGCATTGTGGCAATTTTTGAAAGTTTACCTAACTTGCATGAGTTAACAAAAATCTTTTGTGATGTAACATCTTTTAAGCCTTCAATGTCTTCACAAATATATGTTCCACTGCCTTTGTCAAATATCACACTGTCATCTTTGAATTCGATTATATTTCCATTGAGATAAACTTCTCCATAAAAGCCAAACAAATCACCTTTGTTGTTTGCAATCTTTATCTTACAATTAAATATCTCAATCTTTTCTTTTATCTTTATGTCTTTAAATTCACACACAACACCTGTGAGCACACCTTTGATAGTAACTTCGTTATAGTTTGAATATTTTATGTTGCTCATAACATTTTTTACATCGCCTTCAACAACAAATTCATTTCCATAAATTTTTGCATAACCTGCAAACAAATTGTTTGGACAATCTCCATTTATTTTAAATGTATTTCTATAAATATTTCCGTGATTTAAATTTGTTAAAGTTGTAAATTTATCATTTGTTTTGAATGTAATCTTGTTATCAAAAATATCACAAGCATCTTTTGTTTTATTTTCCACTGAATCAAACATAATGTAATCTCCATCTGTTTGAGATTCAACAACAATTTTGTTTCCATTTATATTTAAATCAGATATATTCTTAACACTAAACAAACTATTCTTACTCTTTCCTTTTATTGTGTTATAAGAAAATTTAATTTTGTTATTTTTATCTAAATTGCTTTCAAGTTTAAACATAGTTTCTGGTGTGTTTTTTGAATTAAAATAACATTTATCAAAAAGTAAATTTGAAATTGTATTTTCATTTGAAACCACGCTCAAAAGAGAAGAAGAATTTTTGTTGACAATCTCACATGATAAAAAACTTATATCTTCAACACTCTCTTCTATCTTTAAAAGTTCACCTTGAGAAGAAGCATAATTGTTTTCAATAAAAGATTCATCAACTGTTATATTTTTTAACCCTTCTTTTAAACTAAGACAAGAGAGTTTTTGTATATTTTCATTTTCTTCAATAATGATTTTACACTTTCTAAAATATACATTTTCACTTTGACCAATCTCCACAACTTGACTTAAATTTTCATTTGAAGAAAGTGCCAAAAATTCCAAACCGATTATTCTTACATCAGACAAATTATTAAGTTTCAATCCATAAGTTTTGTCATCATCAATTTTGAATTTTAATTTTGCTGAAAGTCCATACAAGTTTTTGTTTTCAAGATTTAATTCATAACTATTTTCAAAAGCATATTCCCCTTTTGGAAAATACAAACATTTGTAATTGCTATTAAAGAATTTTTCATAAACACTTGCATCACAATTTGTTTTATAACCATATTGAAGTATGCTTACGGTATCATCAAACACTTGCAATTTTGCAACAAGTGAATCGCTTATTCTGATATATTTTCCATCGTCACAAGTAACATCTTTGTTTTGAATTTTGTATAAACCTTCGCCACCATCATAAGCTTTGTGATAACCTTTTGTTGCAACCAAATCACCTTTTTTTAGTTTTGCATTTTTCATATCTTTTACGCTATCGAACATGGTTGCAAATTCAAAACTATCTTTCTTTTTCTTTATTTCAAAATTTGAAGTTTTTACTTCATAGATATCTTCATCAAAATAAACATACGCCAATTTTTCATCTACATTATACACAAGACAATCAATTTTATTTTTTAAGTTAACCCCAAAACTTTCGTTTATATCAAAGTCTCTTGATTCATAATTTGCATCAATTTTTGCTTCCATAATAGCATAGTAAAGTCTTTTGTCTTCTTTCTTTCGGAAGATAAAATATAACCCAACAACAAGCGCTACCAAAACAACAAAACAAACTATATAAATGATTGTTTTCCTTTTATTTATTCTTTCTTCTTCGTCTTCTTTTATATTCATATTTTTATTATAACATAAAATATTTGTTTTACAAATAATATTTATACCCTATTTAATCTATAATATAATTAGTTTATTTATAGAAGATTCTTCGACTTTGTTTTCAGAATGACAACATAATATGATTTATATAAAATATTATTTTAATTATTATTTATTTAATTTTATTATCAAATTAATTATTATTTAATTATTTTATATTTATTTAAGCAAAAAAAATAATTAATTTATTTTATAAAAATAATTCTTGCTTTATATTATTTATTTAAAAACTTACTAAAAAAAATCTATTAGCAAAACCTAATAGATTTTTATTTTTAAAAACTTTTATTCTTTTATTAATTCCAAAATCATTGTTTCAGCTTGTGTTGCGTTTGCTTTTCCTTTTGTCATTTTCATAACTTGTCCCATAAACCAACGAAGTACCTTTTCAGGTTGGTCTGTTGTTCTATAATCAGAAACAGCTTTTTCATTTTCTGCAACCAAAGTTTCAACAATTTTTCTAAGTTCTTCCCCTTCAATATTTCCTGACAATTCTTTGATTAATTTTTCAACGCTTGCACCTTCTTCCCAAGCTTTTTCAAAGATTTCCTTTGATACTTTTGTTGAGATAACTTTGTCATCAACACTTTTTATTATGAGTGCTAAATCTTCTGGAGATATCTTGATTTCGTCTTGTCCTTTAAGTTTGCTCATAACATCTGTTAAGAACCAGTTTGCAATTGTTTTTGGTTCAAAGTAAACAGACAATGCTTTATCAAAATAATCAGAATATGCTTTATCTCTTGTCAAGATTTCGCTTTCATATTCAGTAAGAGAATAAGACACATATCTCTTGAATCTTTGGTCTGCAAGTTCTGGTAATGAGTCTTTTATTTTTGAAACAAGTTCTCTTGAAATGTTTACAGCAAGCATATCTGGGTCTGGGAAATATCTATAATCTTGAGAAGTTTCTTTCTTTCTCATAGCATAACTTCTTTCTTTGTTGTCGTCCCATTTTCTTGTTTCTTGAACAATCTTTCCACCTTGTTCCAAAATGTCAATTTGTCTTTGTGCTTCATACTTAATTGCACGATAAACACTCTTGAAACTGTTAAGGTTTTTCATTTCTGATCTAACACCTAAAACATCACTACCTTTTGGTTTGATAGAAAGGTTAACGTCACATCTCATTCCACCTTCTTCCATCTTGCAATCAGCAACATTTGAGTAAACCAAAATGCTTCTAAGTTTTGTTAAAAATTCAACAGCTTCTTCAGCAGAAGAAATATCAGGTTCAGTAACAAGTTCCATAAGAGGAACACCACCTCTGTTATAGTCAATGAGAGTTCCTATTGATCTACTTGAGTGAACTAATTTTCCAGCATCTTCTTCAAGGTGAATTCTGTTTAATCTTACTGTTTTATCTTTAAGTTCAATCTTTCCACCAACACAAATTGGTTTTACTAATTGGCTTATTTGGTAAGCTTTTGCAAGGTCAGGATAGAAGTAGTTTTTTCTTTCGAAAACTGCTTTATCGTTGATTTCACAATCCATACAAAGACCTGCTTTGATAACAAGTTCAACAGCCTTTTTGTTAAGCACAGGCAATGCCCCTGGAAGTCCTATACAAACAGGACAGCAGTTTGAGTTTGGAGTTGAACCAAATTGGTTTTTACAAGAACAAAAAACCTTACTTTTTGTTTTTAATTCAGCATGGACTTCAAGTCCGATAACTATATCATATTCCATTCGCTTCTTCTCCTTTCAATATAATCTGCAAGGTTGTATAACTTGCTTTCTTCAAATTCTTTTCCAACAAATTGCATTCCAAGAGGCATTCCGTTTTCACCTTTTCCACATGGTAATGTCAATGCTGGAAGTCCTGTGATGTTTGCAAGTGTTGTGAAGATATCTTCTTTGTACATTGAGATAGGGTCTTCAATCTTTTCTCCTATCTTGAATGCTTCGCCACAAGTTGTTGGCAACAACAATACATCACAACTTGCTAATGCATCTAATGTTTGTTTTTTGAGTCTTTGTTGAACCTTTTTTGCTTTGTTGTAGTAAGCATCAAAATAACCACTACTAAGCACAAAGTTTCCAAGCATAATTCTTCTTTTAACTTCTTTTCCAAAACCAGAAGTACGAGACTTGATATAAATTTCATCAATGTCTTGACAGCCTTTTTCTCTTCTTGAATATTTTACGCCGTCAAATCTTCCTAAGTTGCTTGTTGCTTCTGCTGGTGCGATGATGTAGTAACAAGCCATAACAAGACTTAAGTCTTTTATTGAAACTTCAACAATTTCGTTTCCTTGACTTTTTAATCTTTCAATTAAATCAAAATATGTTTTTTCAACAGGAAGTCCTTTTACAAGTTCTTTAACTTCACTGCATACACCTATTTTTAAATCTTTTATATCTCCATCTATCTTTGAAAGATAATCTTCAACTTCTTCTTTCTTTGATGTTTCATCATACTTTGAATATCCAGAGATTACTGAAAGAAGATAAGCATTGTCTTTTACAGTCTTTGTGATAGGTCCCACTTGGTCAAGACTACTAGCAAATGCTACTATACCATAACGAGACACTCTACCATAAGTTGGTTTCATTCCAACAAGACCATTGAATGATGAAGGTTGTCTAACAGAACCACCTGTATCAGTACCAAGAGCACAAGCACATAAACTTTTTGCAACACTAACAGCGCTACCACCTGATGAACCACCAGCAACACGGTCAAAGTCAAGTGCATTATGGCAAACACCATAAGCAGAATTTTCGTTTGAACCACCCATAGCAAATTCGTCCATGTTTGCTCTACCAATAATAACAGCACCACTTTCTATTAACTTTTCCACAACAGTAGATGAATATTGTGCAACATAATCTTCCAAAAATCTTGAAGCACAAGTTGCTTTCTTTCCCTTATACAAGATGTTATCTTTGATGATAACAGGAACACCAGCAAGTTTTCCTTCAAAACCTTGTTTAATCTTTTCGTCCATTTCTCTTGCTCTATCTAAAGCATCTTCAAAAACTTCCAAAACAGCGTTGTAGTCTTTGTACTCTTCTATTCTATCTATATAATACTTAACAAGTTCTTCACTTGTAACTTCTCTTTGTCTTAGTTTTTCAACTATTTCAAGTAAACTTAACTTTGATATATCCATAATATTATTCCTCCATCATTTTAGGTACACAGAATGACCCTTTTTTGGTGCTAGGACTGTTTGCAAGAACTTCTTCTTGAGATAAACCTTCCACAGCTTCATCGTCCCTTAAATCGTCAAAATCATGTGTTGGGTATTCTAATTCAATACCATCAACATTTGCTTTTGATATTTCTTCAATAAAATTAAGGATACTTGTAAATTCGCCTTTAAACTTTTCTAATTCTTCATCATCAAATTCTAATGCAGAAAGACCGGCAAGTCTTTTAATTTCTTCAATTTCAATCTCTTTCATATTTTTATTTCTCCTTTTATGGTCTAAGCCTATCTGGGCCACGGAATACAAATTGAACTTCTTTTATGGTTGGAAGATCTAAAAGTAACATTGTCAATCTTTCAAAACCAATAGCAAATCCACCATGTGGTGGGCAACCAAATTTAAAGAAATCAATATAAGATTTTTCCATCAATTTTGGATCAATACCTTTTTCTGCAATTTGACTTGCAAGGATATCAGGTCTATGTTCTCTTTGTGCTCCACTTGTTATTTCAATGTCCTTAAAGTAAAGGTCATAAGATTTTGAGTAAGTTGGATCATCATCTTCTTTCATAGTGTAGAATGGTCTAAATTCGCTTGGATATTTGTGAATAAAGAAGAAATCACAACCATAAGTCTTTTCCACATATTCAGCAAGAAGTTTCTCACTTTCTGTGTCAAGGTCTGTACCTTCGTCAATAGGATAATCACATTCTTCTTCAAGTATCTTGTAAACTTCTTTCATAGTAAGTCTTGGGAATGGAAGTGAAGGAACCTTCAATTCAACTCCAAAATCAGCTTTAATCTTTTCGTCCATTCTTTCTTTTAAGTACTTTATTGTGTGATGAATAAGTCTTTCTTCAAAAGCCATAACATCTTCTTCACTTTCAACATCTGCAATTTCAAAGTCAAGACTTATAAATTCAGTAGCATGTTTTTTTGTAAAAGATTTTTCAGCTCTAGCAACTGGTGTGCAAATGAAAACCTTTTCAAAACCAGAAGCAATTGCCATTTGTTTATAGAATTGTGGACTTTGGATAAGATAAGCTTTTTGGTCAAAGTACTTAACTTCAAAAACATTCGCACCTGATTCACTACCACCACTGGTCATAATTGGGCTATGAACTTCGATAAAGTCTTCTTGTCTGATAAATTCTCTAACACCGTCCATAATGACTGTTTGAACCTCAAAAATCGCTCTTTTCTTTTCGTCTCTAAGGTCAATGTAACGATAATCTAATCTTTGGTCTATTGCGCTTTTTCCGTCAATAGGAGATATTTCTGCTCTGCTTTGAACAATAACTTCTCTTGGTAACAATTCCTTTCCACCAAGTTTAACATAAGGACTTTCAACCACTTCACCTCTAACAGTTACATAACTATCAGTTGTAAGTCCCAAAAATACCTCTGCAATTTCGCTTTGTTGTTCTTTGTCAATGGTAACTTGGATTTTTCCTGTTCTATCCTTTATAACAACAAAAACCATACTTTTTTGGTCTCTAACCTTTTCAATCCAGCCCCAAACTTCGGACTTTCCAATTTGTACATCTTTTATTTTTGTCTTTGTATATTCTCTCATAATAATTCTCTCCTTTTCAAAATAGCATATAAAAAAACATCAGCTCAAGGCTGATGTTAGTTTATCGTAATTGTTTATTTTGCATAACAACGATAAAGATCACACCAACCTTGTTGCTGTGTTATTATTGTTATTATTATTGATAACGCAAAATAAAGTAGTCATCTTTCTTTCTCCTACAATAGTAGCGTAACACACTTTAAAGATAAAAGTCAATACTTTTTGACAAATTTATTATTTTAGAGATTTTATCCTTTTATTCATACATTATATTTCAGCATAGAACACAGAAACATCGTCTCTAACTTTAAATCTTGGGTGTTCGTTACAATCTTTATCGTTTTCTTGACATTTGTATAATTCTCTATACAATTCTTCAAATGGTTTTCCGTTTTCAACTTCTTTGAAAAGTTGTTTTTTGGTATATTTTTCAAAAACATCATAAAGTTGACTGAAACCATCACTCATTCCCATAACTGATTGGATAACATCAAGGCGAATTGTACCACAAAGTGCATGGTCAACAGCATTAACATCATCGGCAATGATATAATATCCACCTTCCTTGTTCATCTTTAATCTTTGTTGAAGCAATGCTTCATTAACAAAAGGTCTTGCTTCAATAACACTGATTTCTCTTTGATTTGCAATTTCTACAAGTTTCTTGATATTTTCTCTTTCAAACACAATAAGTTGCTCATTTGCAATAAGCTCCCTAATTTGTCCATCTTTATACTTAACAAGAAGTGGACTATCTCCAAGAACTAAATATTCAAGCAAACCATTATTCTTTCTAAATATAGCAATAGTTGAACTAGGTTTAGTTTCTACCATACTTGCTCTATAAAATTTTGTAAATTCAGAATCAACATACACGATAGCATCTTTTACTATATCTTTTAAATCTCTTTGAGTATCCTTTAATGCTTCTTTCAAGTATCCTCCTAATTTATGAGAAAACCATTTTGCATCAGAAACTTCGTTTGTTACAATTATATTTGAAACGCTTGTTGCACCATCAACAATAAAACCAAAATCTTCGCATACATAACCAAAATCTTCGTTATTGTTTCTTGCTGCTTTTGTAAAATAACCTAATTTCATATTATCCTCCAATATTGAAATTATACTAACTTTGTCTTTTTTTGTCAAACAAGATAAGAGTTTGTCTATTGTTATTTATAAAAGTCGAAAATTGTTGTTAAAATAAAATATACAATCAACCAATAACTATAAATAACATACTTTTTTAACCTTTTAAAAAAATTGTTTTTGTTTTTTGATATTGACATAAAACATAGAATAAAGTATAATTATGCTAGATTATAACTCTTGATTTGGAGGTAAAATTTATATGGGAAAATTTTTTAAATTCATTTTTGGTGCATTTAAAGGCTTAACTGGAATTGTTTTGTACACTTTTGAAGTGTTGATTACAATCGCAAGTTTTTACCTTTTATCAAAGATTTCTGACCTTTTAGACGCAAAACTTTGGCTTACAATAATTGGTATGATTTTTGTTTTACCTCTTTTCTTGATTGCATTCTTCTCTTCAATAAAAGTTTCTGTAACAGGATTTTTGAAGAGTATCCTAAGAAAAAAAGTTTTCTTAATCATATTCCAACTTATTATGGTGGCTGCTAATGCTTACTTAATCTATTCAGTATTACAAGTACTTGCTTCTATTGGAATTAATATTTTTTAAAATTTAATTAAATAAAAAAATGCGTAAAATTTTACGCATTTTTTATTTTTATTACTTTGTTGAAACTGAATCAATGATTTGTCTGATTTTTTCAATTTAATTTAAAAATAAACTTTATTGCTTATCATATATATCTTTAAAAAATTTCAATTTATTTTTTATCTTATCTTCCATATTGTCATTCCAATGTAATACATTAAATCTACTAGGTTGATTTAGTAAATTTTTGAAACTAACAGCATTTGTATACTTAAACCTTATTTTTCCAGGATTTTTTCCTGCACATAATACACCATCTCCATATGAATCATATAAACTCCCATTAGGCATACAACACACATACATCAAATTTAATTCATGTAAATCTGAATCATGCAAAAGAACTATAAAGTATGTCAAACAAGGTTTATCTATAACTTTAGAACCAATATGTTTTTTATATACAAAAGGTAATTGTCCTTTATATGGTCTAGGAGGTTTACCTGACACAATAATATTACCTTGATAACTATTTTGATTATCTCCAACAAATATACTCCCTATTGTATCTCCTATATTTTTCATTGTGACTGATTTAATATCAATATGTACATAAGCATCTTTTCTTTCAAAAAACAAATCAGAACCAACTGGTGCAGAATTAGGGATTCCAAATTGATTAAATAACCAATAATAAATTCTTTCCGCTCCAACAGCATAATCTGATGTATTATCACCCCAAAAAGATTCCCAATCATCTCTTATAGGTTCCTTTGTTTCCAATCCTTTCAGCATTTTATCTTTTTCATTTTCTAAAAGAAAAACAATTTCTTCTAAATATTGTTTTTCCAAAAACTCAATTTCTTCATTTGTAAACATTTTATTCCTCCAACATTTTTTTTACACACTCAGCAATTTTTGTTGCCATTAATACAGGTACAGCATTCCCAATTTGTCTGTATTTTGAATTTAAACTCCCTGTAAATATAAAATCATCTGGAAAAGTTTGAATCATTGCACATTCCCTAACAGAAAGTCTTCTTTTTTTATTTGGATGTATTTCTGGTTGTGTTGCAGTAATAGTATCACTAGGTCTATCCCAATTCGAGATTCTTAAACTCTGTTCAAATGTTATATCTTTTAATTCTAACGTAGTAACTACTTTATCAAATTTATCATCAAAACCTAATATTTTTTTTAATTCCCACCAATCGTCTGGTTTTGGTATACTTCCCGAGCCATTATCTTTTCTAAACCAATGACCAGCAGTATATTTATATCCAAAATGTTTGTCTACTCGTGTAGTTGTCCATCCTGATTTATTTCTCCAATATTTTAAATAATCACAAATTTCAAATTGATTAACAGGATATTTCCTACCCCAAAAAGTGTCTGCGACTTTTTCTGATGCTATATGGTCATAAATAATTCTACCATTAATTTCAAACTCATTATCTCGAAGTCTTTCATTTGCTAAAAAACCAATTGTTTCCTCTACTGTAGGTGTTTTTAATAATCTTGTATCTTTAGAATAATTTTTATAGTCGGTATAATGAGTTGCTTTAGGAAATATATTATCTACTCCAATCCTATTACCCATTATAATAACCCTTTCTCTTAATTCAGGAACTCCATATTCTGCTGCTAATAACAATTTATAATCAACTTTATATCCTAGTTTTTCAAAATCTGATTTTATCATTTCAATTACTTTACCTTTTTCCATTGAAAGTAATCCTTTCACATTTTCTGCAACAAATACTTTCGGATTTTTATCTTTTACTATACGTAAAAGTTCTTTATATAAGAAATTTCTTTTATCTTCCATATTTCTTTTTATGTTATTAACAGAAAAACCTTGACAAGGAAAACCTCCAATTACAACATCTACATCATTTGGAATTTGAGTGCTTGGTATTTTTGTTATATCTCCTAAAACTATATGCTCGCCAAGATTTTTTTTATAGGTGTTTACAGCATCTTTATCAAAATCATTAGCCCAAATAATTTTAAATCCTGCATTTTGAAACCCCTTATCCATACCACCAGCTCCTGAAAATAAAGAAACTAGACGAAATTTCATACAATTCTCCTTTTAATAATTATAACATATTATAATTACAATTGCAACAAATGCAATAAAAATATTTAAATAAATTATAACAAAATTATTTATATAATGCAATAAATGCGATGAATATTTTAAATAATTTTTAAAATTTACTATTAGTATGCATACTATATTAAATAGTGTTTATGCTTTTATAAAATAAATTTATAAACACAAATTGAAATATATAAAAAAGTTAGGAATTAGTTCCTAACTCTTTTATTTCTTTAATTTAAATTTATCTATATATTTTACGCATTTTTTATTTTTATTACTTTGTTGAAACTGAATCAATGATTTGTCTGATTTTTTCAATTTCTTGATCTTTGTTATGCCACCAGTCTGGTGTCCATATACGATAAATGTTCCAACCCATTGAATTATAATATTTTTGTCTATGAATATCTCTCTTTCTTGCAGAAGAAACATTTTCATAGAGTTTGCTATCACATTCAATACCCAAGATGTATCTTTCATCTTTCTTTATAGCAAAGTCCAAAGTATAATCGCCTATACCAACATTTCTATCAACATCAAAACCATTGAATACAAGTGTGTTATAGATATCATCGATATATTCACTTGCAATACCATTGTCTGTTTCAACAGAAGTTGAACTATCAATAAATGAATTTAAGACATCTTTTGCTCTTTCATTATTTTGATTGCTAATAAACTCAGCATATTCGATATATTTTTTAAAGAATTTTGGTCCATTGTTTTTGAGGTCATCAACATAGAGTTCAGAAGATGAGATTGAAGTTATGATATAAACTTTTCTCTTTGCTCTGGTGATAGCAACATTAAGTCTGTTTTCTCCACCTTGTTGATTTAACCAACCATAATTTCTAACAACCTTTCCACCCTTATCTTTTGCATAAGCAAGTGAGAAGATAATTATATCTCTTTCTTCACCTTGAACATTTTCAATATTCTTGATGAAAAGACCAACATCTTCACCATTTTCATGTCTATCAGTTTCTCTTGCAATCTTTGTTGCAAAAGCTGCACTCTTTTGACATTCATCATCAATCAAGTCCATAATCAAATCTCTTTGTTTACTATTGAAAGTGATGATACCAATAGTTTCTTTGTTCTTGCGTTCTTTCAAGATTTGTTTCAAAAGTTCAACAGTTCTTTCAGCTTCCAAAATATTTCTTTGGTCAACCCATTTTCCGTTTTTAACTTTCAAAACTTCAATAGGTGGATTTACAGGTAAAGTAAGATTTGGAGAAACTTGCAACTTACCTTTATAGAAAGCATAATTTGAGAAAGAAATAAGTTCTTCAAATTTTGATCTATAATGGAAGTTTAACATAACTTCTGGATATCTAAATCTAGCAAGGTCCAAAAGACTTTCTTCTTCAAGTGCTGCACCAAGTTCTTCTTCAACATCAACTTCGTCAGTTTCATATCTTCCAGAACCAAGACTTGAAGGTCTAAGCTGTTTGCTATCCCCAGCGATAACAACTTTCTTTCCTCTTTGAATAACAGGAACACCTCTTTCTACATAAAGTTGAGATGCTTCATCAAATATAACAAGGTCAAACAAGCTATTCTTTAATGGAAGAACTTCAGAAACAACTTCTGGAGTCATAAGCCAAATCTTGATACCTCTGAAAAGTTCAAATTCATAATTTTTGATAAACTTTTGTACACTAGGTTTTCTTGTACTTTCAGTATGTCTAAGAATATCTTGATATTTCTTTGAATCTTTAATATTGTTACAAATTTCATAATACAAATCTTCTTCAAACTTCAACTTTGTAAGTTCTTTCTTTCTTTGCATTAAATCATTAATTTCTTCAACCTTAGTTCTGTAATTTTTGATATTTGCAAAGGTTTCAATGTTTGTAGCTTCAAATCTTTGAATTGTTTTAAAGATAACATAATCATAGATTTTTTCGTTTATATCTCTAAGATTTTCTTTTTCATTTTCCTTCTTGATATTCAAAAGAGCATTAAAGTAAATAACTTCTTCGTCTTTAAATTTTGAAATTACTCTCTTTACAGAAGAATATTCATCATAATGTTCAATACCCATATAAAGATTTCTTGCAGGCTTATCAACAAAGAAGTTGAGATTGTTGTATGTCTTGAAATAAACTTTTAAGATTTCTTTCTTTACAAACTTCTTAATCTTCATTTTCTTAAATAACTTCTTTAAGAACTTAAGATGTTTGTGTTCAATTTGCATATCTTCAAGTTTATCACCAAGTTCAATAATCTTTTTGACATCTTCTCTTGTAAGACCTGTTTTTACATCTTCAAGCCATGGATTTTCATCAAGAAGTTTTCTATACTTATCCACAACATCGCTCATTGAATAGTCAGAGAATTTTATTCTAATCTTTTTTAATGTATTGTAATCAATAGCAATTAAATTTTCTCCAACATGTTTTTCATAAGGAGTGATGTCGATATCTCCTCTAAGGAAATAGTTGCTTAAGTTTTCTTGATATATCTTATACATTCCAACATTTTTGTTTTCTCCAACAAAAAGTGCATTCTTGATTTGGTCAAGGTCTAAGATATCTTTATCTATTGTTTCAACAATTCTTTGATATTCATCGTTATCAAAGTTTATGTATTTTATTCCATTTAAAGTTTCTTCAAGTGAAACATTTTTCTTGCTTACATTAGCAATAAAACTCATTTGTTTATAGAAACTTTCTTTGTTTTTTACGTCACTAATAAAAAGTGCATATTTTGAAAGGTTACCAAGTCTTGAATAAATAACATCAAGCGCTGCTTTCTTTTGAGAAACCATCAAAACATTATGACCTTTCATAACATAGTCAGCAATCATACTTGTTATTGTTTGAGATTTACCAGTTCCTGGAGGTCCTTGAATAACAAGTTTATCTTGGTTTTGAATTGACAAGATAGCGTTTTCTTGACTTGTATTTAATTCATTAATATAGTTCAAGTCGCTTTCTTTAAATTCAGTATGTTTTTCAGTTTGAAGTTCAATTTCTTCATCTTCTTCAAAATCAGAATATGGGTCAACCATACCTTCTCCAAGAAGAAGTTCATTTAAGTTTCTATTAATTTGTTCGCTTTCAATTATATCTTTGAAATCTTTTTGCAAAGCTGTTGAGTACAATGAGAATTTTCCAAGTACTGCAACATTTTCAATATGATATTCCCCGTTTGCATATTCTGGGAAATTGTCTGCTTTATATTCTTTGAATGCATGGAATCTTTCAAGTTTAAGTGGGAATTCAATTCCATTTTCAGCGTAAAATTTTTGTAAGTTTTCATAGAAATCAATACTTACATCATCTATAACAGAGTTTGGTAAGTCTTGGTTTATGTTACTAAATTTATAGTGAGTCAAAATTAAGTTTGTGTTATAAAGAACATCTCTTTCTTTATCTACTCTAAAGAAAATTCCGTTTGGTTTTTGTTCAAATGAGATTGGGAACAAAGCAAGTGGAGCTCTGACATTGAAATCTTCATCTCTCATTTTTCCTATAACAAAAGGATAACCAACATACAAATCTTCTTGACCACTTTCTCTTGCATCTCTTGAAACTTCTCTAATAAGGTTTAAGAGTTTTCTTTCAGCAGAATCAAGTTTCTTACTTTTCTTTGTGAAATTTTCAAGAATGTCTGTTGCACTAAATTCTTTCTTTAATGATTTTCCAAGCAAGAAATCAACAATATCAATTTTGCTTTTTGTATTGTAAAGGTCAAAAGAATAACGGTTATGAATTTTGCTTAAATAGAGCAAACGGTTTCTTTTGTTGATGTTGATAAGTCTAGTTTCAAGTCTTTTTAATGTTGCATTAACTTCATCAGTCATAGTTGATTCTTTCAAATTCTTTCTACTGAAATTGTTTAAAACAACCAAAAATTCGTCTCCATACTTTTCAACGAAAGTCTTTCCAATACCTGTGATATGTAACAATTCCTCTTTTGTTCTAGGAATTTTTTCGGCAAGTTCTTGTAAAGACTCATCAGAACAGATTGTTGGTTTTCTGCCATTTACTTCATATTTCTCTTTTAACTTTACTCTAACAAGATTTAATTTTTCTAATAATTCTTTATTTTGCATAAAAACTCCAATTAATTATTTTTAATAATACTACATTAAAAAATAAATATCAACCACTTTTTTATTTTATGATGATTTATCTAATAAGGTCATATTATTATATTAATATATATATTATATAAATAATACAAAACATATTAAATTAATTAAATAGTGCCTATGTCTGTATCAAATCGCTATAAGTATAGCACATTTAATTTAATTTAAAAAATAATAAACCCTCTTTTTGATAATTATTTAAAATATTTTTTATTCTCTAAACTAACGAAACTATATTATAACAATAATATTTTAATAATAAAAATAAATTAATTAAATTTAAAAAAATTAATTTTTAATTAATTTTGAATTATTTTATTATTTATTTAATTATAAAAAAAACAGAAATTATAATTATTTCTGTTCTTTATTATTTTCAGGTTTTTCAAATTTTACCACTTTTTCAGTGGTTTCTTTTTTTGGTGTTTCCTCTTTTTTAACTTCTTTCTTTTCAGACTTTACCTTTTTTTCGCTCTTAAAATCTTTCTTTGAAAACAAGGTTTGAAGACAATTTGTTTCTTCATCAGTAAGATAATATCTTGCATTATGGCGATTGTGTGCTCTCAAAAAATTTGTAAATTTTTCTGATTTTATGAAATCATAATACTTATGTCTGAACTTAAATTTAATTTTATTTATTCCTATTTTGATTAATGTAGGTATAAACAAAAATGCCACATTGATAATCATCCAACCTGTTTCATCAACAGTATTGTATGCTTCTCTTCCCTTTTCAATTGACAAAAGAGTGTTTATGTTTTCATCTGAAAGATTGTCATAAAAAGACATATATTCCAAGTTTTCACTATACGCATAAGAATGTAAAACTGGATTTGCTGTTATATAATTAAAGACAAACAACAAATTTCTTTCATAATTAATTTTCCAATCAGCCATAGATTTTCTCCTTTCGACTTTTTATTATTTTCCTATTTCAAGTGCAGGTCGTTTTACTCTTATATCAAACTTTTGTTCTGACTTTTTAGGTTCCTTAACTTTTGTTTTTGGTTTTAATCTTGATTTATAAATTCCCATAAGTTCATAATTTTTATCCCCTCTAGGAAAATATTTTTTAAGTTTTCCATTCTCTGTTTCAAACTTTTCTTCAACACAATTCCAACCCATTTTGTGAGACCAAGTTCCGTCTGCATCTTGTCTTACGAAATGGAAATCTTGTTCACAACTATAAAGAGCAAACTTGATTTCGCCTTGGTTAAGTTTTTCATTTTCGTTACTTTCATATAACTTCAACTTTAATTTTTTGAAATCATTTTTAAGCAAATATCTTACTACATTTGGATTTCCAAATCTTTCAACAAATCCAAAAGTTTGGTCTGTGAAACCTAAGTTCCAAACACCTTGTTGATTTATATCTTGATATTGTTCCCCAGTAAGTCCAAAAACATAACCATAACAATTGTAATTACATCTAAGCATTGGGTCATTTCTTTTTATGCAAGGAGAAATAGTAGGATAATCATTTTCCTTGATATGTTTTCTAATTTTTTTTATAGCAGTTTTTATTTCTTTGTTATTCATATTTCTCCTCAACGAATTTTATAATACTCTATCGTTTCTAGCTATAGGTTTTGGCTTTATCATTTTGAAAAGATTTTTTGTGTAGCTATGATTTTTTGACAACCTGAGGTTTTTGTCATACTTCATTTTTGCTTTATAAATTCCTATAAGTTCATAGTTGCGATGAAGTTTTAAGACTCTTGGCAAACCTTTTCTTCTATCTAAATCCAAAGTTTCAGGTTCTTGTATCCAACCTCTTTTGTGAGACCAAGTTCCATCTGCATTTTGTCTTACGAAATGGAAATCTTTGTCGCAAGCATAAAGAGCAAATTTGATTTCTCCATCTTCAATTTTTTCTTGTTCATCACTTAAATTTAATCTAAGTTTCAAAAACTTGAAATCTGACTTTAACATTTTTTCAACAATATTTCTATCTTCATAAGAAGTTATCTTTTCATACTTTTCATCAGAGAAACCAAGTATCCAATTATATTTATCATCAAATCTATCATATTGTTCGCCAGTGAAACCAAAGATATATCCATAGCAATTAAACTTGTAATTGTAAACCTTATCCCTACATTTTAATACTGCTGTAGATTGAGTTGGATAGTTGTTTACTCTAATGAAATTATGCACCAATCTATAAACATCTTTTTTCTCTTTGGCAGTTAAATGTTCCATCGTTTCTCCTTTTTAAATTCTATCTAGAAATACTATTATTTTCATTTATACTTTGAGTTTTGTTATCTTCAATATTTTCAATTTCTTCATTAAATTCTTCTTCACCTTCTCTCATATTAACTTTGTAAATTCCAACAAGTTCATAGTCAGGTTTATTTCTTAAAACATCTTCAAGCTTTCCATTTTCGCCAACTCTAAGACTTTCTGGATATCTTTCCCAACCTACTTTATGAGACCAAGTTCCATCTGCATTTTGTCTAACAAAATGGAAATCATAATCAGAATAGTACATTGCAAATTTAAGTTCACCAAATTTTAGTTTTTCTGCTTCACTACTATTTACAAGTTTTAATTTTAAAATTTCAAAATCAGATTTTAAAATTTCTTCTGCTTCTCTTTTGCTTTCAAATCTAAAACTTGTATCGCAAAGGTAACCTAAATTCCAAAGACCTCTTTTATATATTCTAATATATTCTGTTCCTGTAAAACCAAAAAGATAACCATAACAATTAAAGCAATCATTTGAACCAAGAAGATTATCAGCAATAGCAAGACTCTTTGCTGGATATTCTGTATCTTTTATACACTTTCTAATTGACTTTAAAAGTTTTTTTCTTTCTTCTAGTTCCATTTGTTCTCCTATTTTTTTCTTTGAATTTATCTATCCATTCCTGCATCAAGGTCATCATATTTTACTTTTTGTTTTTCATCTTTTTGCTTTTTGATAGATTGTGATTGAGATATAGGTTTTCTATCATTTCCGTCATCATCAAAATCTCTAGTTCTTTCCTTTACTTGTTCAGGGTCATTCTTCACTCTTAATGTACAAATTGTAACAAGTTTATAAGGTGGAATATCTGGGTCTGGGTGAAGAACCAAATATTTTGTTGGTGCTTTTTCTGAAAATATAAATGGTGTGTAACCTACTTTATGAGACCAAGTTCCATCTCTATCTTGACGCATAAAATGATAATCATGATCAGAATAATAAATTGCAATTTTCCATTCATCTGCTTGTAGTGGTTCATCAACAGTTGAAATTCTTATATCAACATCTAAAAGGTCCATATCTTGGAAAACCTTTTGAACAAGGTCTTCTTCGCTAGAAGGGAATTCAAACTCAAGTCCAGAGAAACCTGGAATATCAAAAACTTCATTTTCAGGGAATTGTTCAATTTCCCCTTTATCAAGTCCCCAAATATGAGCATAACAATTATACTTTCCAGCAACTTCTTC
>JAFTYD010000016.1 GCA_017464845.1 Clostridia bacterium | reverse complement strand
TTTTAATTGGTCGGGAGGGTAGGACTCGAACCTACAACCTTGGCATCCCAATTGCTTAAAAAGAATTGCTGTACGGGATTTTGACTAACCCCATTTTTTCATGCTCTACCAGTTGAGCTACCTCCCGTTGTAGGATACGAAAATCGTATCCATAAAATATGTTAATATAAATTTAATTGTTTTCGCTTGTTGTTTCAGTAGTTGATTCAGTTGTTGTTTCTGCAGTTTGTGTAACTTTTTTTCCTTTACAATCAAGCAAAACATCATAAGCACTTTTTTGAATTGTCTTTATATCTATTTTGTTTTTATCAAGTACATTGTTTTCTAAATCTTCAATTAATTTTTTAAGCAAAGAAGTATAACAATAAACAAGTGAAGTTTTATCAAAATAATCTTTATTTGTTAAAGCCTCGTAATAATTTTCAGCAGTAATAGTTTTTATAGTCATCTTAACTTCGTCTGGAACTTTTACATCATTTTTGTATTCATCAATTTCACCACATCTTGCTAAGATAGTAAATACTGATACAATGCTGACAATAGTTGGTATGTACCATTTATCTTTATAGAATGCTCTACAAGCAGGAATAAATAAGGTAACTATCAAACCTACAACTGCAGTGATACATAACACAAGGAATATTGCATAAGGAATGTTTTTTGGTAAAGAAAACTTTGGAGGGTCAATTTTACCATTTTTTATATCTTCACGATATTGAGCTCTTTGTCTATTTGTTTCTATAGCTTTTTCTCTAATTTTATTTTTAGCAATTACTTTCTCTTCTTCTTCTGAACGAACTCTTTCTAAATCTAAAATAGTTTCTTCAAGGGAATAGTTTGCAATAGATTCATCAAAATAATCTTTGTCGAGATTCATCTTCTCAATAGACAAGTTTGCTTTTTTTGCAGCACATATAACCATTTCTGGGTGAATATATTTTTTAATTAACAACAAACCATATCTATTTTCAAAATTGTTTTCCAATTCGTCAATAACATTTTTATTTTCATCGGCAACAATAACATCTCTTGTTTTTTTGAAAAGATTTTTTATGTAATTTGAATTAAGAGTTATTTCATTTCCTTCCACAGAGAATTTAACTTCAAAATCTTCATTAAATGAATAATTATCTTTTTCAACATTAGATAAATATAAATCTATCATAGCTGAAACACAATCACACATAACTCTTGAATTTGAAGAATTTGCTTCCATTAATTTTGTTGTGTTTGTATAAATTTCTTCATCACCTGAAAGATTTTGTAATCCTTTGACATCTTCGTAAAGTTTTATAGCATCTTCGGCAACAAGTTCTGTATTACAATATTCGCATACATTTTTTTTACGTTTGTTGTCTACCATGATTACACAACCACATTTTGTACATCTTGCTTCAACTTTAGCCATATAAATTTCTCCTTTGTAAAATTTTTTGTCGGGAGGGCAGGACTCGAACCTACGACCTGGGCATTGACAGTGCATAAAAAATTGCTGTAAGGGATTTTGACTAACCCCATTTTCCTGCTCTACCAGCTGAGCTACCTCCCGTTGTAGGATACGAAAATCGTATCCAGCTAACATACAAATGTTAGGAATTGTCCATAAAGGGGGAAATGGCAGGATTCGAACCTGCAACCAGATCCTTAGAAGGGATTGAAAAAGATTTGCTGTTAGGGATTTAACTAACCCCTATTTCTTCTGCTCTACCAGTTGAGCTACATTTCCCATATATAAATGACAAATAAATAATATCATACAACCTCTTAAAAAGCAAGTATTTTACTTATATCATAATAAACTAAAACAAATTAAAAGAATATATTAATATTTAAGAAATTTGGAAATATTTGTTACATATCTATGAAATATGTGATATAATTTGTTTATGGAAAAAATGAGAATAATCCTTGCGTCTAAATCGCCAAGAAGACGTGAGTTTTTGGAAAGACTTGGCATAGATTTTGAAATTATCCCAGCAGAAAACCCTGAGGATATGACTGCTTTTAAGAATATCAAAAAATTGTCTAAAAGTTTAGGTGAACAAAAAGCACAAGAAGTTTTTGATGAAACTCAAGGTAACAGAATTGTTATTGGTTCTGATAGTATGGTTTATGTTAAAGGAAAACTTTATGGCAAACCTAAAAGCGAAGAAGAAGGTAGACAAATGTTAAAATCTCTTTCTGGTAACTGGCATAAAGTACTTACTAGCCTTTGTGTTATTATTGAAAAAAACGGAGAAAAAAAAGTTTACTCAAAAGTTTCTGTCATCAAAGTTAAGTTTATGAAATTAACTGATAGTATGATAAATGCATATCTAGCTACTGGTGATTACAAAGATAAAGCAGGCTCTTATGGTGTACAAAGTATAAGTAGCAAATTTATTGAAAGTGTCAATGGTGATTATGCTGCAATTGTTGGTTTACCTTTCTGTGAGTTATACAAAATCTTAAATGCTGAAGGAATTGTTGAATAAGTTTATAATGAAAAACTATTGTGATTATTTGTATTCGTTCAAAATGACATAACACAAAATGTCATTCTGAAGTGTTATCGAAGAATCTCTTTATAAATTCACTTTTATTCAAGATGACATAACTCTGTTATAAAAAATTTGAAAATAAAAAAAACATATTAGAAAATCCTAATATGTTTTATTTTTATTATTCTTCATAGTTCTTTGGGAAAACCATTAAATATCTATGTGGTTCAACACCTTTTGACAATGTAGTTACTCTATCATCATCTTGAAGTGCTGTATGGATAACCTTTCTTTCACTTGGGTCCATAGGTTCAAACTTATAGTATCTACCAGAATTTGCAACTTTGTTTGCAATCTTGTGAGCTAAGTTTTCCAATGTTTCCTTTCTCTTTTCTCTATAATTTCCAATGTCTAAGATAATACGCTTTTCGCCTCTTTTAACATTACTTGAAATAAGATGAGAAAGAGCAAACAAACATTCTCCTCTATGTCCAATAAGGTCATTCAAGTTGTCGCCGTCAACTTTGTATGTAATAAAGTTGCTATCTTCACTAACAGAAACAGTACCTTCGATATTTAACACTTTCAAAAGACCTTCCAAAAATGCTACTGGTTCAATATACTTATATTCACGAGCAGGTTTTTGAGGTTTTTGGTCTTGAGCTTCCACTTGGTCTAATGCTGTTTCTTTTTTAGGTTCTTCAGTTTTAACTTCTTCAACAATTACTGTTTCTTCAACTTTTTCTTCTTTTACTTCTTCTACTACCTTTTCTTCTTGAACTTCATTTTTAGGTTCTTCAGAAATTTGGTTTAAGCTAATCTTTGTATTGATAAAGCTTTTGATAAAATCTTCATCATTAAGGTCTTCGTCATCAATTTCATTTGATTTAGATTCTTTCTTTTCATATTTTTCAAGAGCATCTTCTGAGATAGAAACTATAACTCTTGCTTTTTTCAAAAATCCACCTTGTGAAATAATTTTGATATCTACATCTTCTCTTGAAGCTTTAAGTTCAAAAAGTGCATTTGAAATTGCTTGTTCGATATTTTTACCTATACCTTCACACTCTCTCATAATTTCTCCTTTTTTGTATTATAACAAATAATCATTTGTATAATTATTTTGTGTACAATTTACCTTTATATTTATTTTCTTCTATAATCAACATAAACTTCTTCTTGTTTTTTCTTATCTTGTCTATCTTTAATTTTATCAATGATTAAATTCATAAGAGGAGTTGTTGCAAGAGCGAACAACTGACCTGTTATAAGATAGATAGCGAAAATACAAGTTGTAAACATCGCAAATATACCCATAATACAAGGAAGTGCGAATGTTAAAACAGTTTGAATGATTTTTGCTGTTTTATCTTCTTGGCTTAATGGTTGTTTTTTGTTAACAACTTCATCTTTGTTTTTCTTTTTAGTTCTGATTTGTGAAATCTTAACAGAAGCTATTGAAATACCAATTGTCATAAATGCTAAAAGTAAATAACCATTTACATTAGTTTCATTTTCATCAATATATGGCATAAACGCATCATATATCTTTGCTTCGTAATTATATTTCTTTTCTTCTTTCTTTTCAGCTTTTGAATAATATTTGCTTAAGTTGCTTTTTATTTCTTTTACTGAGAAGATTGGGTTTGTGAATGGAGATTCTGCTTTCCATATATTTGATACCCAAAGGAAAGAAACATTTGTATCTTCATAAGTTTCCAAAGTAAGTCTTAATGCTTCTTTGTTTAAGTCTTTGTTATAGTCAGGGTTAGCGACTTCAACAGTTGCAAGTGTTGAAACAGTTCCAGGGTCTGATGTTTCTGGGTCTTGTTCTTCAACAGTTTGCTTAACTTTTTCTTTTGTGTATTTGTTTATCAAGTTAACAATTTGAGAATTGTCAAATTCTTCGATATATTCAAATGTAGCATTAAAGTTTGTTTTGCTTTCATTTTTAGTTACGCATTCTACTAAAATAATTTTATCCCCATCTTTGTCTTCATCAAATTCTACAGAGATGTTATAATCATTATCTTGTAAATATGGCTTTAATGATTCTTTTTCATTTAAAGCAAGAATATTTGCGTAAGTAGTTTTTAAATCTTGATATTGTACAGTAACTTTATAAGTTGATACTGTTGTCATTGATGCACAAAGTGTAAGGAACACCACTGAACTGAGTACCATATAAATAAATTGTACAAGACAAGATGATGTTTGGTTGTAATTGTATTTTTTGTATAGTTCCATTCTTTTTTGATTAAACACAGAAAAGTTGTTACCATACTTTTGTTGAAGTTTTGCAAGTTCTGGCTTCATCTTTGCCATAACTTCCATTTGTGATCTGCTATTTTTTCTATTTAAAAAGTCAAAAGGGAGTAAGATAACCTTAATACATAGGGTCAACAAGATAATCGCTAAGAAATATACGCCAACACCTTTTTCAAATGCGCCTATAATGCTTGGCCAAAATCCTGAAGGACTTTTTAAAGAAATGAGAATATTGTTTATAAAAGCCATTTGCTATCTCCTTTAATATTAATTGGAACAGGATCAAAGCAGTTTCTTTTACTTTTTGAATGACAAGAAAACAATCTCTTCATACCTATTATGTAACCTTTTATAACTCCAAATTCTTTTACTGCTCTTATGCAATAAATGGAACAAGTTGGAGTATACCTACAACTTCGAGTTAAAAGTGGTGATATAAAGAGTTTATAAAAATAAACAGGTGAAACTGCAATAATTCTAAAAAATAAAATAATTTTCTTCACTTTGAGAATACCTTTGATACTTCATCATAGAGTTCATCATAAGTAAGGCTGTCAATTCCTTCTTTAGCTAAAAGTACATAATTGTTATAATTTTTTGGAAACTCACCTAACCTAACAATTTCTCTAAGTCTTCTCTTGACTTTGTTTCTCACATTAGCTTTACCAATCTTTTTGTTAACTGAGAAACCAATCTTATAATCTTTATACTTGCTTTGAATAACAAATAGGGTCAAGAATTTTGTATATTTTCGTTGACCCTTTTTGTATATATAAGAAAATTGTTTATTTTTTTTTAAGCGATGATCCACTCTTTATACCTTAAGATTATGCAGTTAAGTGTTTTCTACCACGAGCTCTTCTTCTCTTAATAACATTTCTTCCACCGTTAGTTCTCATTCTTTCTCTGAAACCGTGAACTTTGCTTCTTTGTCTTTTTTTAGGTTGATATGTTCTTTTCATTTTTTCTCCTTTTTCATCTAGTACTTATTATCTTGAAACAACTAAAACAATAACGGATATAATAGGAAAATTTAGTTTTATAACAAGATAAAAATGATTGTCTATAAGTTTACAGACAATTTGACTTTGTTATTATAATTGAAAAATGGACAACTTGTCAACATTCTTTTAACATTTTTTATAGAAATAAATTTTATTTATATAATATCGACAAAAATATTAAACCTTTTTCCCTTCTTTTTATGCATAGAAAACATCTCTTTATTTCTTTATTTTTTTTAAAATGTTTTTATATAATTTCGTCTTTTGGTCTTGTAAATAAAAAAAAATATGGTATAATTAAAAACATGGAGAAAGATATTATGGAAGAAAAAAGAAAAAATTCCCTTGTTTTTGAACAATTCAAACAATACTGTGAACAAAAGCAAAGAAGTTCTATTGTTCCTAAACCTGTCAAAAGAGCTTTGACTATAAAAGAATTTGGTTACGAAAGATACAAAGCTGCTTTGATTGAACAAGCAAATGAAAATTTTAAGAATGATGAAATGCTTAATCTTTTCTATGAAGGTAATCCTGAAAGAATAGAAAATTTTGATTTTAGAAGAGATTATTATCTCCCTGATGACTTTATTCTTATGGATAGAAATGAATTGGATTTGTTGAACACAAAAGATGAAATTCAAGAATTTGCTATGCCTTTTTCTAATGAACAATTTAAAGAATTTATGACAATGCCAAAAATTGCTATTGGTACTACTTCTAAAAAATTTATTCAAATGAACAACGGAAGTGGTAAGTCAATGGGTTATAGTCAACTTATGATAGGTCAAGACAAAAATGGAAAAAATTGTCTTTTCAAATTTAATGTTGCTGTTGATGAACACGACTCTTCAAAATTTAATATAAGTCTTGATATGTGTGTTGCTGGTTGCAAATGGGTTCACCTTTGCCGTTACGATTCTTTTGAAACAGGTCAAAGTGAAGGTCACAGAAACTGGATTGTGAATGGAGAAATTACAAAAGATTATCAAGTTGTTAAAGCTCCTCATCTTCATACTCAAACAGAAGAATGTCAAGTTTATTTCTCTGACAAACTCTCATACACAACAGCTGAGTTTTCAAGCAGATTAAACAATGTTAAACAAAACGACCCTAACAATCATTTTTATAAAGCACTTCAAACTTTTTCAAATGCTTTTGGAATCAAAACTCCACTTGCTGCACTTGCAGAAGATTATAGCAAAGTTTCACAACAAAATAGACTTAATACTTTCCTCTTCTATGGTGAAACCAATATTTTCTCTGTTGATGAACAAGATATGATTGTTGAAGATTTAGAACAATTTAATGCTGTACATAATAACGCAAATATAAGTGGTGCAAAAGCTACACAAAATCAGGAGGAACGTGTTTTATGAAATTTGATGAAGCATTAACCTTAATTGAAAAAAAATACAAACTTATTGAAGAAACAAAAGACGCATATTTCGTTTCAACAAACAAAGTATTAAATGATGATTGGAATGAGTATTGTATCTTTGTTAGAAATATTGAAGGTAAAGCAATCTTAACTGACTATGCTGAAACTTCTAACTACTTTAATAAAGATAACACTGAATTTGAAAGTGTTTGTAAAAAATATAATGTTCTCTACAAAGAGGGAGAAATTTACACAGGTTTCAATTCAATTCAAGATATTGAAAATATGATAAGTGCTATTGATGAACTCAGTGATTTTTATCATGAAAACGAGTATCTTCCATACATTGAACAAGAAAAAGCTAATCTTGAAAAAATGAACAAAGATGGTAGATTTGATGAAGATTCAACTATTGAATATACCGATAAAATTACAGGCAAAAAGAAAAAAATTACTTTTGCTGAATTTAATCAATTGTCTAATGAAGAAAAAGAAACTTTACCTAAATATTTAGATTTTGATAAAACAAACAAAAATTGGTTTGAAGTAAGCAAAGATGTTTATGTTAAACTTGAACTTGCAAAAATTAGTTTTATGGAATATAACAAAAATGATTATAGATTTTCAGATGATGTAAAAGTTAGATATATTGATTTTGATACTAACAAAACATTTGAAGTTTCTTTAAATGATTATATCAATGGTTATCTTGAAACTATTTTCACAGAAATAAATCCTGAATTTAATTTTGATGAAAACTCAAAAACTTGGATTCAACAACAATAAAATTAATTTCAATTAATATAAAACATTTATGATTAAAAATAAAGATACAGAAAAAACTCTGTATCTTTTTTTATTTAATCAATATATAATGTCATTATGAAGCGTTTGTGAAGAATCTTTAAAAAATTAAAACAATATTAATTTTTAATTAATAATATGATTTTTTATTATGTTATTAATTTTTTTTAATTAATTTTTATTTATTTTGATAATTATTTAATAATAAAAATAATATTATCAATAATTAAATTCCCAATTAAATAAGGGTTTTAATTAAATCAAATATTATTTTTTATATTTTCAATTTCTCCATTTTTGATGGTATAAATTTTGCCACAATCAAAATTAAACAAATCAGTACAAGTGATAAAAGTTTGAGTTCTTGAAACAAATTTTAATAATCTTTTCTTTCTATCACTATCAAGTTCAGAGAATACATCATCTAAAAGTAAGATAGGATATTCACCTTTTATACTTTTCATAGTTTCAAGTTCTGCAAGTTTTAAAGATAAAGCAACTGTTCTTTGTTGACCTTGTGAACCAAAGTTTTTAACTTCAACATCGTTGACAAAAATATCCAAATCATCTCTATGTGGACCGATTGTTGTGTAACCAAGTCTGAAATCTTTTTCAAGATTTTGTTTTAAGAGTTTGTCCATCTTTTCTTTAAAATTTTCAAAATCATCTATCTTTGTTCCACTCTTATATTTTATATCAAGAACTTCACTTCCGTTTGAAATATATGAATGTGCTTTTTGTGCATAAGGTAAAATATCTTCAATAAACTTTGCTCTTTGCAAAGAAATTTGTTCAGCATATTCAACAAGTGCCCTATCCCAAATATCAATAGTATCTTTTAAAACATTTATATCTTTTGTCATTTTTAAAAGTCTGTTTCTGTTCGCCAAAACTTTTTCGTATCTATTTAATAAGTAAAAATATTTTTTGTGAGTTTGAGACAAATCAATATCCATAAATTTTCTTCTTTCATCAGGACTTTCTTTGACAAGTTTAAGTTCGTCAGGTGAAAAGAAAATAACATTTATTTCTCCAATAAGTTCTCCTATCTTGTGAATATTGATTCCATCAATCTTGACAGATTTTTTTGTGCTTTGAGAAAACAGAACTTCAATCTTTAAGTCTCTGAATTTTTTTTGTAAATCCATTTTGATATAAGAATTGTTTTCATTCCATTTTATCATATCTTTATCTTTTGTGCCTTTGAAACTTTTTCCAATGCAACAATAAAAGATTGCTTCAATAATATTTGTTTTTCCTTGAGCATTCTTTCCTACCAATATATTAAGTTTTTCATCAAAGTCGATTTTTAGATTTTTATAGTTTCTAAAGTTCAACAAATTAAGACTTTTTACTTGCACGAAATTATTATAACACAAATTACAAAAAAACAAAACTTAATTTTCTATTGCTTGACTTTTTTTATGTATATATTTTATAATAATATGTATATCAATATATATTAGGAAAAAGAAAGAATGAAAAATAAAAATAACCAAACTTTAAAGGCTGGCTGTTTTTTGGTAAACAGAGAAACAAAAAAAATGGCAATAATTTATCGTGATAAACAAAAGGATTATTCTTTTCCAAAAGGTCACCTAGAAGAAAATGAATCTCTCATCGAATGTGCCTTAAGAGAAACTGCTGAGGAAACAAAAAGAGATGGAAAAATTCTAGATGAAAATCCTATCATTGATATTTATGAAACCGGTACTGGTGAAGAATGTATTTGCTATTACTATATCGCAGAAGATATAGGTAAAAGTGATAACACTTCAACTGATACTCATAATTTGGTTTGGATAGATATTGACAAGGTTGAAGAAATTTTAACATATCCTCGCCTTATTGATTTCTACAAAACTGTAAAAGAAAAAATATTAAAATTATTTAATGATTAAGGAAAATTGTTATGCAAGACTTAGAATTAAAATGGGAAAAAATTATTGAAAAGTTGAGAATGAGAATTTCTACCTTTTCTTATGATGTTTGGTTTAAGCAATTTGAACCTATAGAACTTGATAATGAAAAGATAATTATTTTAACTCATTCATCTTCTGCAAAAACACAAATTTTGAGAAACTATATTGACAAGGTTAATGATTGTGTTTTTGAAGTTCTTGGTGAAAACTTGGAAATAGTTTTACTTGACCCAAAAGAAAAAGAAGAATATATTGAACAACACAAAGTAAAAGAAGAAACTATCGTAAAGAAAGAAGAAAAAAATCCTTTCAACGAAAAATATACTTTTGATAATTTCGTTGTCGGAAAGAGTAACCAGTTTGTTTATGCTGCTGCAAGAACTGTTGCAGAGCACCCTGGTCAAAGATATAACCCACTATTTATTTATGGTGGCGTTGGACTTGGAAAAACTCACCTTCTTCACGCTATTGGAAACTTCCTTCTTGAATCTAACAAAGATTTAAAGATTATGTATGTTACCTGTGAACAATTTATGAACGACTATGTTGAAAGTTTAGCTTCTCCAACAAAGAACAAAGCAACAATGGAGTTTAGAGGAAAATATAGAAAACTTGATGTACTTATGGTTGATGATATTCAATTCATATCAAACAAAACCGGAACACAAGAAGAATTTTTCCATACTTTCAACGATTTATATCAAGCACACAAACAAATTATTATTTCTTCTGATAAACCACCAAAAGAAATTGAAACATTGGAAGAAAGACTTAAATCAAGGTTTGCAAGTGGACTTATTCATGATATCCAATCCCCTGACCTTGAAACAAGAATTGCTATATTAAGAAAAAAATCTCAACAAGAAAATTATATGATTGAAGATGAAGCCATAAATTTTATTGCTGAGAAAACCGATACAAACATAAGAGAACTTGAAGGAAAGCTCTCACAAGTATATTTTCTTGCAACCTTAGCAGGAAAGAAAACTGCTGGAATTGAAGAAGCAAAAGAAATCTTTGATGGTCAAGAAGAACAAATCAAAGATGAACTTACACCAGAAATTATAATTGATAAAGTATGTAACTACTTTGGCGCTTCAAAAGCAGATGTTCTTGGAAAAAAGAAGTCAAAAGACATTGTTGAACCAAGAATGATATCTATATATCTTATTAGTGATATTTTGGACCTTCCATTAAAAAGCATTGGAAAAATCTTTGGTGGAAGAGATCATACAACAATTATGCATTCAAGAAACAAGATTACTGAAGAGTACAAAAACAACAAAAAAACACAAAATATTATAAATGAGATAAAAGAATTGTTGAAAAGTGGATAAGTGTGATTTACTTATCAACATGTTATCCACATTTTAACAAAACAACATTTAGGTTATTATTACCATATTTTGAGAGATTTATACAATATATAGTATAAAAAATACGGGAATTTTGACTTATCCACTTATCAACATTCCCTATTAATAATATTAATATTAAATTATATTAAAACATATCTGAACGCAAACGGCTGCGAAAAGAAAAATTAAAAACAATTAAAGGAGAAATTATGATTGCAAGTTGCCATGGATTAGAACTTTCTGATGCTTGTTTAAGTGTTAGTAAAGCTATATCAAACAAGATTACAAATCCTATATTTGAAGGAATTAAAATTGTAGCAGAAGAAAATAACCTTATTTTTAGTGCTACCGATACAGAACTTTCTATTGAAAAGAAAATTAAAGCTGAAGTTAAACTTGAAGGTGAAGCTGTTGTTCCTGGAAAGTTTATTACTGAATTCGTTAAAAAGTTAACTAACGAAACTATTGACCTTGAAAAATTACCAAACAACCAACTTAAACTTAAGTATGATGATAGTGAAAGTGTTATTTCTTGTTATAACTCTGTTGACTATCCATCTTTTAAGAAAATTGAGAGTGATGAGTATTTTGGTATATCAAAAAAGGACTTTAAGAGTTTGGTGTTTAAAACTATTAACTGTGTAGCTCTTGACGATTCTAGACCTATTTTAAAGGGAATTTTGTTGGAAATTGAAAAAAATACAATAAACGCTGTTTCTCTTGACGGTTATAGACTTGCTAAAGTTAAAAAGAATGTTATTTCATCTTTAGAAAAGTCAATTATTGTTCCTGGAAAGAGTTTAAATGAAATTGCTAGACTCTTAGATGATAGCGATGAAATTATTAATATATATACTGATAACAAGTCAATAATGGTTGACCTTGGCGATACAAAGATTACATCAAGATTACTTGAAGGTGATTTTGTTAAATATAAAGAAATTATCGCTGCAAACTATGAAACTGTTATTGTTGTAAACAAATCTCAATTTGAACAAGCTTTGGAAAGAGCATCATTACTTTCAAAAGTTGGACAAGCAAATTGTGTTAAGTTTGAAATGAAAGAAAACAACCTTTGCATTACTTCAAACTCTGAACTTGGTAACTTAAAGGAAAATGTTCCTGTTAATATGAACGGAAATGAACTCTTGATTGCTTTCAATGCAAGATACTTCCTTGAAAACTTGAAAGTAAACAACGATGAATTTGTTAAGGTATGTTTTAATAAGGCTACAAACCCTTGTGTTGTATTACCAACAGAAGACGATGAATTCTTGTACTTGATTTTACCTGTAAGAATGATTCAATAGTAAAAAAAATAAAACGACTAAAATTTGTTAGTCGTTTTTTTTTATTGTTATAAATATGTTCTATATTAATATTATTTATATTTAATATATACTATAAAGTCTTTACAAATACTTCAGAATGACAAATAAGAAATTTTTAATAATACTGTATCTTAAAGGTATATCTTGAAAAGTTCCCTTTTGAGACACTTTACAATGTTTCATTATTTTTAAGATAATATTTTTAATATGTCATCTTTTAAAAAAGAAAAAAAGACTGGAACAAAACCAATCTCTTTTCCTAAACTATCCTAGTTATAAATATATTATATCATAGTTAGAAAAAAAAGTAAAGCGATTTTAGATAAAAATAAAAAAGAGTATTTTTTTTACTCTTTTATATTTTATTAGCCTTGAAGACCTTGAGATTGTCTTATCATATCTTCAACAACAATATCACAGATTTCTCCTAAACTTGCACAATATTCCAAAACCTTCCAAGGTTCGTTTGTATGATAATGAATTTTGATAAGTTCGCTATCACCAACAGCAAGTAAGCAATCTCCTTCAAAGTTAGTATTAAAATAATCACGAATTTTGTCTTCGTCAAGATTTTTACCTTCAATTAAGAGTTGAGTATCATATCTGTAATTGATTTCTTCTTCATCATCTATCATAATTTACTTCTCCATAAAATTATAATAACAAAATTAAAAAAAATTGTCAAAGAAAAAAAATGATTGTTGTATAATTTTGTCGTAAAATAGGTCAAATTGCCTTTTAATTTAGTTTTTTGACTAATATATCAAAAAGAGAATATATTCTTTAAATATAGTTATTTAAACTTTATTTTTGTTAGTATAAAATTTAATAGATAAAAATCTTTTATAGCAAAGATATTTTGTGTAGTTAATGTCAAAATAATATTTAAAGATTTTTGACATAAAAATTTGAATATGAGATTTTGTGATGATAAAATAAAAAATAGTAATATTATTTAACATTACTATTTTCAGCATTTACTATTTTCACAGCACCTGGATTGGTTAAACATACAATTTCAAGTTCAGGTCTATTTTTATCGCTTCTGATTCCATCGAAACCATAGATTTTTGAAAATATGGTTACAAGAAGTTGATAATTTTCTTTTAAGTACTTACTAGCCCATTTTTTTGTTTTCTTGTCAAGTGCTCTATATTCAGGTAAATCATTAAGTTGTTTAAAGAACTCTTTGGTTATTTTTTTGAAAGAATTGATATCCATAAATCTTGCGTTTTCATCTAGGTTAGCATGGATAACTCCTTCTCTTTCATAATCAGCATAAGATAAAGCTACATTATAATCACTTGAAAAATAAGTACCATAACCAAAATGACCTATTCTGTAAACATTGAAGTTGTCAGACTTTAAACACCTATAATATTCTTTCATGTCAATTCCATAAAGTCCACGATATAAAGCTTTTTTGCTTTCATCAGAATATTCAACAAACTCAAATTTACCTTTATCAAAATATACATCTTTGAAAACATCAAGAACCATATCTCTCTTTCTTGCAACTTTGATATAATAATTATCCCCGTTTTCAATTTCTTGTTCAAGGTTGTATGCCTTTTGTAAGGTAAGTGTAAATAAAATTAAACTTTCTCTACTCATATTTTTATTATAAACAAATTCAAACATCTTGTCAATAGATAAAAAAATAGCAAATGGTTATCATTTACTATTTTCACTATATATAATATCAATAGCTTTTGGATTGGTTACGCAAACATTATAATATTTTTTATTCATATCATAAGCTTTAATTCCGTCATACCCCAAAAGATGTGAGAAGATTGAAGAAAAATGTTCTTTGTTGTTATTGATAAAACTATTAAGCCAAATCTTGAAATCTTTGTCAAGTTTAGGATACTTTTTAGGATTTTTTAAGTCATCTAAAAATTTTATGAGTTCTTCTCTAACTTTATTTATTTCAACAAATTTTGAATCTTTGTTAAGAGTTGCTTTCAATATATTTTCTTCATCATTTTCAGCATATCTTAAAGCATAGTTATAATCGCTTGCAAAATAAGCACCATAACCGATAACTCCAAATCTATACATATTGAAATCATCTTGTTTTAACATCTTTACATAACTTGAAAGGTCTATATCATGGATACCTCTATAAACAACTCTCTTGTCTGATTCTTCCAAATTTCTATTTTGAATATTTATTTTGGTATTTTGAACTTGGTAGATGTCGCTAAAAAATTCTATGAGTTTATGTCTTCTCTCAATTGGAGGAATATCCGAAGTTTGATTAAACTCATATGCCTTTAAAGCTCTTTTAATAATTAAATCAAGGTGTTCTTGTTTCATACAGGTATTATATATAATTTGGAATATGTTGTCAATAACAAAAAAATAGCACTAAGGCTATTTTCTTTGAAATTGTTAATATAAAACTTTTGTAAAGACAACAATCAATCTAGCAATCTATGTTGCATACTTTCATAGTTTTCAAGGTACATTTTATAGAACTTATAAATTTCAGTATCTTCATATTTTTTAACTTTGAAGTTATCATTCAAGTCAAGTATTTCTCCATCTCTATAAGATATCAAAATTGGAGAATGTGTTGCTATAATAAACTGACAATTATTGTTTTTTGCAAGGTCATCAATTATTGCAAGAAGTGTAAGTTGACGAGAAGGTGAAAGCGCACTTTCTGGTTCATCTAAAATATAAAGTCCGTTGCTTGTAAATCTATTTTTTATTAGTTGCAAAAATGCTTCGCCATGAGAACAGTTGTGCAAACTATTTTCGCCATAACCACTTACACCAAGGTTATCAACTTCTGTTGCGACATTATAAAAAGATTCTGCTCTTAAGAAGAAACGAGTACGAGTTGAAGGAATATAATTTGTTTTCAAATACTCATGTAATATTGAATGAGTTTCTTTGGTTGCAAAGTTAAAGTTTTCAGTTCCACCTTCTGCATTAAGTCCACAGCAAACAGCAAGACCTTCAATAAAAGTAGATTTTCCAATTCCGTTTTCACCGATTAAGAAAGTTACATTTTTGTTAAACTTTAAACTTTCAAAATTTTTGATAAGTTCAATATTAAAAGGATATTTGTCAAAGTCTTCTATTTTGTCTCTTTGCAAAGTTACTTCTTTTAAGAATAATCCTGTTTGATAATAATATTTTTTCATAAGACAAGTATATTATATTAAAAATAAAAAATCAATTAATAACAAAAAAAGAGAAGATAAATTCTTCTCTAATTTTTTTGTATGAAATAATCGTATTAACAGAAATCAAAGTTGATATAAGTGTTTTCAAAATTTCCATTTTTCAAATCTTCTGCAGAAATAAAACCAAAGATGATTCCACTATCAATAATTGAAATTCTATTAATATCAAGACTTGAGTCAATCTTAAATAAACATTTATCATATTTTTGTAAATCTTCATCATCATCTCTTGGGTCATATTGAGTAAAGTCGCCATAACCACCTATATTTCCAAAAGTATAATCAAGATCTTCAACAAAAACATCTCCGATATATTCTTCTTCAAGATAATCTTCAACGTCCCATAAACTTTCAAAAGTTTCACCGGTAAGTTCTTTTAAAATATCAAAGATAATATCTCTTGCTTCATAATTTGCTAAAGGCATATCAGTGAATGATTTTTCTAATCTAATTTTGATAGGTTCTTCAAAAAAGAAATTATCAAAATCTAAATCAAACTTTGGAAATTCGGTTTGATATTCTTGACCTTCATCAAAGCATAAAACCTTATATTCAAGATTGTCAACATCTTGAGAAATAAAAACTTCAAGGATACCTTTGTTTGGCATTTCTTTAAGGTTAACATCTTTTAAGTTAACTTGTAAAAGTAAAGGCATATTTTCACCTTTGCTATCTTTTGGATAATCAACTCCAACAGGAAGATAAGGATTTCCATAAATTTTATTGTCAAGAATTTCAGGTTCATCTTCTTCAACAATCATTTTGCTACATTCTATGTTTGTTCTTTCTTTAAAAATTCTAACTAATTCTTTTTTAATTTCTTCTTTACTCAAGCTCATACTTTTTCTCCTTTTAGATAATTTTATATTATCACAAAATTTATATATTATCAAAATGATAATTATTTATTGTAAATAATTTTTTATATGTTATAATATTTTTATGAATAAAGAAAAATTAAAAAAATACAGACAAAGAGATTTTAAAGACTGCATCAAAATATTAAAAAATGAATGGGACCTTGGACGAACTATGGGAGAAACTGACGGAATTTTGTGTTCAAAGATTTATATGTATAATTGTCTTGAAAATAGTGATTTTGTATATTGTTATCATAAAAACAAAAAGGTTGTCGGTTTTATTGGTATTAAGATATATAAAAATAAAAGAAATTCTTTTTTGTATAGATTTTATTCTAATAAGAAAGAAAAACTTAAAAATTCAAAGTTAGTAAAAAATAAAGAAGGACTTAAAAAGTATTATGAAATATATAATATTATAGAAGAAGACAAGATATCAAATTTTGATTGTGAACTTTCAATATTTATTACTAATGAAGAATATAGAAATCAAGGAATAGGTCAAAAGATGTTTGAGTTTTTGGTTGAAAAAGCAAAGTTGCTTTCTCTTAAAAAAATGAGAATAGATACTGATGATTCTTGTAACATAGATTTTTATATCAAAAGAGGTTGCAACATTATACAAAAATCTTTTGTTGATAGTGGCCACCAAATTTGTACTGAATATGGATATGTTCTTGAAAAGGTTTTAAATTGATAAATAAAAAAAACTAATCAACAAGTGATTAGTCTTTTTTTATATTATTTTTTAAGTTGTAATTCAAAGCAAATTTCATCATATAAATCTGAAATAACTGAAATGTCATCTGCGTTTGTATCATTTATCATAATAATAAAATCAACAAATGTTTGAGCATCAATTGTGTAAGAAATATTTAATGATTTACCTTTTTTAATTTCATATTTGAAACCAGTATCTTCAATGATTTCTGCAATTGTCAAGAAATATTCTGGGTTAAATTCAGTTAACATTTCTTCATATTCAGCAGGAATTTCACCAGTTGCACCTTGGTCAATAATTGTTTCATAACTATCTTTCAAAATTTCCATGCAACCTTCAAAATTAAAATGAATTTTGTTACCTTTGATTTCGTAAGATGAATAATCTTTTAATTCAAAATCTTTTGAATCATTCATAGTTGCCATAAGGAATGTTGACAAGTAGATTGATTTAACTCCAGATTCTTCATAAATTTCAGTACCTGTTAAGTCATAGCCAATATCAAAACTATAGTCATCATTAAATTTGAATTCAACTCTTGAGAAGTAATCAAGATATCCTTCATATTGTTCTTGTGTTATTTCACCATCAGAAAGATCTTCAATTTGGTCTCCTAATGTTTCAAGTGTCATAGATGTTTTTGACTTTCCGTCTTCAGTCATAAAAGTAATATTTAAGTCATCATAAACCCAAGTGTTTGCAGCAAGTTCTTTTACTTCTTTTGGTTTACAGCCAATAAGAGTGAAAGGTAAAACCAAAACCATAAGAGCAAGAACTATTCTTCTAAAAATTTTCATAAACCCTCCTCTAATATGAAATTAGTATAAATAAATCAAATCAATTTGTCAATTATTTATATAATATATTTTGTCATAATTTGGATAAAATATTTAATAAAAAAAGAATGATAAAAATCATTCTTTAGTCATTAAGTTTTGCAATAACAATAAGTCTTAAAAGTTGTACGATTGAAATTAAGAGTGCAGCAACATAAGTTAATGCAGCAGCAGAGAGAACGCTTTTTGCTTGTGGTAATTCTTCTTCGTCCATAATTCCAAGTTCTTCAAGAAGAACTATTGCTCTTTTTGAAGCATTGATTTCAACAGGTAATGTTATAAGACTAATCAGTGTGGTTAATGCGAATAGACCAACACCTACCCAAATAAATATTTTTCCAAGTTGAGAATTTACAATAATTGCATTGATTATTATACCAATAACAATCAATGGAAGATACATCCAAGATGTTAAGTTTGAAATGCGAATAGTTAGTGTTCTGAGTTTTAAAGGACCATAACCTTTTGCGTGTTGAATTGCGTGTCCCATTTCATGAGCAACAACTCCAAGAGCTGCAACAGAACTATGTCCATAAGTTGAGCTAGAAAGACTGACAACTCTTTTTGATGGATTGTAGTGGTCAGTTAAGTGTCCACGACCTTGTTTTATTGTTACATCAAGACCTTCTTTTTGAGCAATCATTTCAACAAGTTGTTCGCCTGTGATATTGCTTTTGCTTGGAACTTTGTTGTAGTTTGAAAAAGTTTTTTGGACTTTTATTTGAGCATAAGTTGCAAAAGCCATTGCTGGTACGAATAAGAATATGAATATAAGTATTTCATAAATTTCAAACATAATTCCCTCCTATTTAAACATTGAAGTTTTTCCAGTAAGCATTGTCCATGCAAACATTGTTCTATAAAGGTCAGCCCAGTAAGTTAATCTTGCAGAATCTAAAAATGTTTTACATTTTTTTAATTCCTTGTCATTTAGATATTCTTTTAAAAATTTTATAGCAAAATCAGAAGCTTCTTTTTCAATTTTTATTTCCATAAATTTATTATATATAGCAAACAAGAAAAGCATTACTGCAAGACCGATAACACCAAGTCCAGCATAAACAAACATACTATCAATAATTTCAAAAATAGAAATTAATGAAACGACAATACCAATAATTACAAGTGGAACAAAAAGTTTTCCTAATGCTCTACCTGTTCTTTTTCGTTTCCAATGTTTTTCAAGTTTTACTCCATTTTTATATTGTTCAGCATGACCCATTTCATGCGCAACAATTGCAAGAGAAGCTAAACTATTTGAAGAAAGAGTTTTGTGACTTAATGCAATATAGTTTGGACTAAAATGGTCTTCACCTTCATTACAAAGTTTTAGTTCAACCTTACCTTCAAACTTTGTGTTATTTAGTTGGTCAACAAAATCTCTGGTTGTGAAACCATATTGATTTGCTTCTTGATTTAATTCATTCAAGTTTTCTCTAAAATTTTCATAGCCAAAAGAAGCCACGGCAAGGCAATAAATAAGAATTGCAACCAAGACTCCAACAACTATATAAATAATTATATTAAAATTAAAATCCATGTATATATTATATTACATAACAATTAATAAAATCAATTAAATAAATATATTTTAATAATTATTAAATAAATAAAATTAATTAAAAAAATATTAAAATAAATATTAATTAATTTATTTTGACAATAAAAACAATTATTGTATAATTATTTTATAAATTAAAAATAATTGGAGAAAATAACTATGAAAAGAAAAAGAGGATTAAATCCTTTTTGTTATGAAAAGGATAAGGTATGTATTTTTAAGAAGAAACATTTTTCAAAACAAAAGAAAGTTATGGAAAAGTTTTATCGTAACTTTGGTGTTATAATTAATAATTTTTCTGATTGCATTGTTTTTACAAAAAGTACAAACAATTCAATTATTAAATATTCTAATACTGATAAAACAAAAAAATATTCTCCACTATATCTTCATATAATAAATTATGTATCTTTGAGTAGCAAGCTTTTGCTTAATCCAAATTTTAACGACAAAAAACTTCCTTCTTATTTGTTTGTTAACTGTAATGAAAAGACAATATCAAAAACAGATTTGCAACATATAAACGAAGTCTTTGAATTAAAAAATATGGATAGATACAATAAATTAGGAACTCTTTGGGATATCAATAAGATGAATGAAGAACCTTCTTATTGTTTTATAGATGTTGAAGATGACTATAAAAAATTTCTTGAATTAATTTTTTCAAGCAGAGAGAATATGACTTATTCTTATTCAATGCGTCCTATATTTATCTTTGTGAATGATATAACAGAAGATGTTGATATTGCTGATTTTATGGTTAAGGGAATTTCAAGAAATATTTATTTTGTTATTTGTCCAAAGAAATTTGATAAGTATGTAAAAAATGTAAATGGAAAAATTTGTTATGACCTTTGTAAATTTAGGTTTGACTATGAAAACGATATATTAAAAGAAGTTAAGATAAATTATCCAGAACAAGTAATATATGAAAAAGAAAATCATAAGGATTGACCTTATGATTTTTTTTCGTATGGTGGATTTGAAAAGATTGATTTTAAGAGTTTGTTGCTTAATCTAAAAAGTGGAGAATAGTTGTTTATAAAATATACAGCATCATCAAAGTCTTTGTCGTCAATGTGAATATTTGCATAGACATATTCTTTTCCATCAACGATAAGTTTGCAAGGTGCGAGTTTACTTGGAAGACTATCATCAAAAAATTCTTCCTTGTAAGTGTTTACAAGGTCTTCGACTCTTTCATGTAAGAATTTGATGTAACCTACATATTCTCTTTCGTTTGAAACATCTAACTCATCAAAAAAATTTACTTCGGCAGAGATGGTGTGAGAATTGTAATCTCCATCAAAATATTCTCTTGTGTAAATCTTCTTTGAGTTTTTTCCGTCAAGTATAATCTTTACTCTATTATATCTAACAGCATTAGGGTTTATTATTCCATTATAAAAATGTTTTTCAAAAATAATTTCTTTCATAATCAATCCTTATTTTAAAATTTCAATTCTCATTTGATTTGTACCATCAAGCTTTTTGGTTATACCAGAAGTGATAACAATTGTATCACCAATTCCAGCCATACCTTGAGCTATTGTTGTAACTCTTGCATTTTCTGCCATTTCTTCGCTTGAATCAAATATTCTACTCATTGTTGGTTCAATACCCCAAGAAAGAGCAAGTTGATGGAAAACAAATTCTTGAGTTGTGATTGCGAGAATTGGAGTTTCAGGTAAGTATCTTGAAACCATTCTTGCAGTTGAACCTGATTGTGTGCAAACAACGATACACTTTGCGTTTAAGTCATGTGCAGCACTAACTGAAGAATGAGAAACTGCATCAGAGATATTGTTTATGTCAACATTAAGTCTTTTGAATCTTTGTTTGTATGAAATATTTTTTTCTGTATCAAGACAAATGCTAGCCATAGTTCTAACAACTTGAACAGGAAAACTACCAACAGCAGATTCTCCAGAAAGCATAACAGCACTTGTGCCATCATAGACAGCATTTGAAACGTCTGAAACTTCGGCACGAGTTGGTCTTGGATTGTAAGTCATACTTTCAAGCATTTCAGTTGCAGTAATAACTTTCTTGCCACAGATGTGAGCTTCTTTGATTAATTTCTTTTGAATGGTTGGTATTTGTTCAATTGGAATTTCAACACCAAGGTCGCCTCTTGCAACCATAATACCATCACAGTTATTTAAGATTGATGTAACATTGTCAACACCTTCTTTGTTTTCAATTTTTGAGATGATGTTGATATTCTCTCCTCCGTTTGAGTCCAAGAATCTTCTAACTTGCATAACTTCTTCGGCACGAGATACAAAAGAAGCAGCAATATATTCAACTTGGTTTTTGATTGCAAATTTCATATCGTTGATATCTTTTTCTCTAATGAAAGGAATATTGAGATGTATTCCAGGGAAGTGTACATTTTTGTGGTCTCCGATTTTTCCATTATTTAAAGAAGTACAATAAAGGTCTTGACCAGATATAGCATCAATTCTAAGTTCTAAAAGGCCATCATTCAAAAGAACTTGACCTCCAACTTTTGCGTCAATGTGGATATTTTTGTAAGTCAAAGGAATAACATTGTCATAAGCTTCAACATCTCTTGAAGTCAAGATAACGCTATCTTTTGCTTTTACTTCCAAAACTTTTGGAACTTTTCCTGTTCTAATTTCAGGACCTTTGATATCAATCATAATAGCAACAGGTTTTTGTAAGTCGTTTCTAACTTTTTTTACAACATCAATTCTTTTTTGATGTTCTTCATAAGAGCCATGAGCCATATTGAATCTTGCAACAGACATACCAGCAAGTACCATATCTTTTAAGACTTCATAAGATTCACTAGATGGTCCTAATGTGCAAACGATTTTAGTTTTTCTACGCATATACTTCCTCCGTTAAATGCAAAGATAAATTTTATTCACCTTTCAATGCTCTGTTCATAAGTTCAACAAGGATTTCGCTAGGTTTTCTGTCATTGTAAAGAATTTCGTAAACTGCTTTTGTGATAGGCATATCAAGATTAAATTTTTCAGCTTCTTCATAAATAATCTTACAAGCAAACACACCTTCAACAGTCTTTTTGTTGTTATCCCAGAATTCTTTACTTGAGTTTGCTTTTCCTATTTGATAACCACAACTATAGTTTCTTGAATTGTAACTTGAACAAGTAAGGAACAAATCTCCGATACCAGTAAGACCTAAGAAAGTCTTTAATTCTGCACCTTTTGCAAGGCCGTATCTTGTTATTTCAGCAAGACCTCTTGTGATAAGAGCAGCTCTTGAATTATCTTGGTAACCAAGTCCTTCTAATATTCCACTTGCAATAGCAATAACATTTTTGAGACCAGCACCAACTTCTGCACCAACTTCATCAGTGTTTGTGTAAACCCTGAAATAATCGTTTGAGAAGATTTGTTGTACTTTTTCTGCAAGTTCAATTTCTTTTGAAACAGCACAGATAGCTGTGTAATAGCGTTTTGCAACTTCAATAGCAAATGTTGGACCCATCAAAGATACAACACCTTGAATTTTATTTTTGTCAATAGATTCTTTTATAGTTTCAGAAATACCTCTATATGTTTGAGAGTCAAAACCTTTTGCAACATTTACGATGATAGGTTTTGAATTTAAGACTTCTTCAACTTGACCAAGAACCACCCTAATTTGAGAAGAAGGAACAGCGACAACAAGAACATCACATGAGTCGCAAGCTTCTGTTAAAGAGAGAGTAGCTCTTACATTTGGATTGATATCAATACCTTCAAAATATTTTGAATTGCGATGATTGTTGTTGATATCATCGATTTCATCGCTCATAATTCCATATAAAACACTTTCGTGTCCATTGTCTGCAACGACATTAGCAAGTGCAGTTGCCCATGCGCCAGAACCTAAAAAACTTATTTTCATAATATCTCCATTTAATTTTTATTTACTTTTATAGAATATCACAAAAAGCTAAATAACCAAAACTTTTGAAATGATAATCTTTTTTTCTTTTCTTATTTCTTTCTCAAGAAAATATGATAGTGAGGACTAAAATTACCATACTGAGTAAGTTCTCTAACATTCTTTATTTCAATGATGTCAAAATCATTAAAGAGAGTAAAGCAATCTTCGTCACCCATATAGAAATGAGGAATTCCATTTTCTGGACCATCTTCAACTCTTATTCTTGTGTTTTCGTCAACATAGGTGCAAGCAGGATTGTTAAACCAAAAAGATTCTTTTGAGCCAACTGTGAAATAAACTTCGCCCTTTTGTTTTAAGACACGATTTATTTCGCTAAGTATTTGCATAAAACCTTTCTTGTCAGTGTGTGAGATAACATTCATAGCAAGCATACAATCAAAAGAGTTATCTTCAAAAGGTAGGTTTAACATATCAGCTACAACAAACTTGTTTAAGGTTAAATTGTTTTCTTTTGCTTTTTCAATAACTGTATTGACTGAAAATTCGGATAAGTCAAAACCACTTACATCAAAGCCGTTTTTTGCCATAAACAAGGAATGTCTTCCAAGTCCACAACCAATATCAAGGAAAGTTTTAAAGTTTTGATTTTTCCATTTTTCACATAGATAATAGATTTCAGGTGATGGTGTGTTCCAATAGTTGTCATCTTTGCCAACCATTTCCCATTTCCAAGATTTTGATTCTACCATATATTTCTCCTATAAAACAAATATACAATAAATCATAAAAAATTACAAAGAAAAAAACAAAAGTTGTTTTAAAGAAATATATAAGAATTTTTGATGTATATAAAATTAGATATAAAAAAATCTTTCAAAAGATTTTTGTCAATTTGAAAGATTTTATTTTTATTAAATTTCAAAAGGTTTATTCTCTGTTTTTTTGATAGGAGTTTTTGCTTGCTCATGTTTTTGTTCATGAGATACAGAAGTTTCTTTTTGAGATTCTTCTGTTTTTTCTTTTTCAATAACTCTTTGACCTGTGAAGTAATCCATCTTATCACCTTTTTTAAGTCCTTGAGCTCTTGCCATGTGTTGCATGATGTCAAACTTGTCAGGAACTTCAAGAAAATTTAAAAACTTTGGTGGGAATACAACACCACCAACAACCAAGTTTCCCATATTGTTGGTTTCGATTAAGTCAGTGTTTGTTGTGATAAAGTCAATAGGATTTGTAATTCCTCTTACGATGTCATCAATTCTACCCATTCCATATTCCAATGTTGAGTGAGCAGCGTGGATTTGGTCTTCGCCAAAATGTTGATGATAAAACTTATCATAAATAGGAACAAATGAAACGACAGGTTTTTTTGTGCAGAGTTTAGTAAGAACCCTATCAGCTACTTTCATAATTTCTTCTTGTTCTTGAACAGTGTAATGTTTGTTAATTTTATCTCTAACAACTCTAAGCATATAATCTTTTTTGCTTTCACCAACGATAATAGGTAAAGCATCTTTGTGAGATTGATTTAAAGGTCCAAGAAGTAATCTTTCTGGAGAAAGAGAAGAAGCATAGTGAATAGTTTTTGCACCAGGTGAAGTTAAGTAAATTTCATTACTTGAACCATTTTGATGTGCCATGTATTGAGAACGACCTATGTATTTTTCAAGAGCATCGATATCTCTTGCAAGTTCTTCGTCATAAACTTTATCAGAACCAAGACCAAACTTTTTTGTTTTCTTATAGTTGTAACCATTGAAACTGTGAGTAAGGTAACCTTCATCAATTAAGTTACGTTTCAAAGCTTCTTGACTAGTTTCGTTTTTACCTTGATTTTTAACAGTGTAATTATAAGTTGATATCTCTTTGCGAATTTGGTCAAAGGTCATAGGAGTTGTACTTCTTGTAGCAAGATAATAACCTAAAACTTGACCCATATTTTGAACTATAAGATCATAATCGTTGTAACAAGCTTTGCTTAATTCTTCCATAAATGTTGGACTAGAGAAGAGTTTGTCAACAATCTTTAATTGTTTTGAAATATTACTTGCCATAATAGCCTCCTATTGTATTTTAATTCTTTTGTCCCATTCTTTTATCAGAGATATTGTCAATAGCAATAACAAGAGCTGTCAAGAAAGGAATATCTTGTTCATCAGCTTCAAGTTCAAAGCTGTCAGTGAGAGCAAAGAATTTTCTTTTTATTGTTCCGATTTCATCTTCGCCACGGTAAATCTTTGAAGTAAGAGACATAAAGTTTCCTTCAACTCTGATTTCATCTTTGTAGTTTTCAACAAAGAATTTGTTTCTTACTGTGAAAAGTTTATCTTTTACAGTTGCGATTTTTTGTTTGTTTTCATCGAGAATGTATGCTCTATGAACAAACCAGTTGAACCATTTGTTTCTTACATAATAAAGAACTTTTCCGTCTTTGTCTGTGATTGTTTTTTTACGAGTTGGACTAAAAACTTTTCCTTTAACATGGAAAACTTCTTGTTCATTTTCATTAAGTACTTTTGATGCTCCACCAATTGATATTAATTTATTTTTAATATATACTTTCATATTTTTTCTCCTTTAAATTAATTTGATTAATAATAATGTTATTGCTGTTATTCCAAGTGCAACCCACAATGCAATTTTTATGCCAAGAATAATTTTCATACGCTTTTTTGCTTCTTGGTCAACATAAGTAACGTTTTTTATTTCTTCAACATTTGCTTCACTTTCAACAGCAAGAGCAGCTTCATCTTTTGATGTATTAAATGTAAGGTCAACGCTTGTTGTTCCATTTAATTCAACTTTGAATTTACAATCATAGACAATACATTTTTTATCTTCTCTTACATCAAATATTCCAAATATACTTATGAAGAAATATAAGATGTACCACAAAATATAAAGTTTGCTTTTTATTTCAAGATGTTTGTAAATAGTTATTTCAACACTATTTTTTTCTGTTGCAACTTTTGTTTCAATTGAACCGAATTTGTTTTTCTTAAACTTAACAGCTTTTCCATCAACGCAAATTGTTGGACGGAAATTTCTTTGACCTTTGAGTTTTAATTTTAGTTCATTCATTTTGCACCTCCAGAAAGAAGTACAATAAGTGCAATCAAGATGATAATTGCTATAACAAGAACTACTGATGAGAAAACAATTCTTATGGTATGATTTTGAGTTTTATCAAAGCATAAGAAAAGGATTGAAATTCCGGCAAAAACAATTGCAAGTGGAGTTATAACTGGCCAAATTTTTACAACGAGTTCTCCGAACTTTGAAATATATCCCGAACTTGATGTTAAAGCATTTGCAACAGTGGTTATTATTCCCCAATAGTTTGGAATAATAACGAATATTATTCCAAGTGTTACTACGATGACCATAAGCAATATAAGTAAAACTGCTCCACCTAATAGAAATAGTACCAAAGTCATAATAAGAGTAAGAACTGAAGCAAGACTTAATATTGTGAAAAATATTGAAAGGTTTGAAAATATTTTTCCAAAATGTCCCAAATGCAACATTCTCATTTCTTTTACTGAAGCGTTTTCTAAACTATTTTTTTCTATTGTTAGTTCATCTATTTGTTGAGCTTCGTCTTTTCGCATATCTTCTCCTTTTAATTAAATTAGTTATAAATTTAAAAAGTAGTAATTAAAAAGCAAGAATAAAATAATTAATAACTTAGTTTGATTATAGCAAATATAAAAGAAAAAATCAATTAATATATTTATTTATTAATTACATATATTATATTTTTTTTATTATTTAAGAATTATAAATTAATTATTGATTAATTATTTTTTAATTAATTTTAATTATTTTTTAATTAATTCGATAATTTTTTAATTAATTTAATAATTAACCATATTAATAATTTATGGTTATTTTAATCTTGACACAAACTTGGATTTATAATATAATTGGGTAAAGGTGAATTATGGAACTTAATGAAAAACTAAAAGAAAAGATTCTTTCTTCTATACCAGAAGATTATTCTCCACTTGAAAAAGCAGTATATGTTTATTATGCTCTTTGCAAAACTTTGCGTTATTCAATAGAGTTTTATCTTGATGATGAAAAGTATGAACCATACTTTATTGATTCAAACAATATTGCAAAAGTTGATGGAGAAACAAACAAAGATGTTGTTTGTTATACATTTAATACAATTTATATTTTGTTTTTATTGGAACTTGAAAAAAGTGGAGTTGAAGAAATTAAGTGTGAAGACCTTCCTTCTTTTTTAAGATATGATGGAACATTTAATAGAATTCATCAAGATGTTAGATTTTCAGTTAATGGTGTTGGTTATAGTGCTGATTCAACTTATGGTGTGCTTGATAAAAATGATTTAGTTTTATTAAAATATACCAACAGCACAATCGAAGGTATTTCTGCTATTACTGCAAATCCTAAGGTTGAAGAAGAACTTAAAAAAGCAATTGACAAAGTTTGTGGAAATGAAAAAAATATGGCTGATGCTATTGATGCTTATGAAAGTCAAACTGTACAAGAAGAACTTAGTCTTGATGAAAGAGTTAAACTATTTTTAAATTTGGGAATCAACAATCCATTTGGTTATTCAATATCAGGTTTTAACTATATGCTTAAACTTAAGAACTCTTTGTTTACTAAAGAGGATCTTGAAGGACATAGGTCAATTTCTGGAAGATATGGTGGAATCGATTTGAAGATTGAAATGAGATTTATTATGAACAAGAAATTAAATGAGTATGAGGTTTATCTTCTTTATAATCCAGAAGGTTACACAAGAGATAAAGGTTATGAAAACTTTGATAGTTTGCAAGTTTATAAACTTTCTCTCAAGAAAAGAAAAGTAACAAAAATTGATTTGGAAAAATTTAAAGATGACCTTGTGAATGAAACTTTGTATAATAGAGATGGTGCTAAACCTAATCCTAACATTATGAGAGAAGGAACAACTTTCACAAGAGAAACTTATGTTGGTGGAAAAGCAATTTATGATTCAAATCAAAATGCAATAAATGTTGAAAGCATTTTTAGAGTGCTGATAAAAGATAATGAAAGAGAAGTTAAAATAAAGGAGTAGTGAATGAAAATACTTGATGATTTAAAAATAAGAAATCAAGAACTTATAAACAAATATACTAGTGAAAAAGATACTCAAAATGTTAATCTTCAAAACTTAATAAAAAACATACTTTCAAATGAAGTTGGCTTTAAGAAACTTGCTTTCAATGAGATGTATAAAGTGTTAAGAGATTTACAATATTCAAAACAAGAAGCTATAAGTATTTTCTTTGAACTTTCAAAAATATAAAAATAAAAGATTGGTTGTTTCCAATCTTTTTTTGTTTTACTTTTTAAGATTCTTTTGTACTTATTACACACAGAATAACAAAGTAAAATTGTTTTACCATGTCTTAAAATAACAAGATAAAATACAAGATTTTTCAATTTGCAATTACACCTAATAAAACTATAAATACAAGTAAGATGTTTAAGTGAAAAATATTTTTGTGGTTTAAATTTTGTTACTCACCCAAGAAATGTTTTTGTTTTAATTTTTCTGCAACAGCTTTTGAATTTTGGTAAGCAAGAGAATCTTCGCCATGTCTTGTTTTTATATCAAGTAAGCGTTCTTCAAAACTTACAAGTCTTCCTGTTCCGTCAATATGCATATCGCAATAATTTAATAGGTCAAGTTCAACAGAAGAATAATCAGGATTTGGATTGCCGTGATACAAAATTTCTTTTGCATATTTGTAACCATTTCTAGTTAATATAATTTCTCCTACTTGTCCATGGTTTAAAGTTTCATCTTTGAAGTAACCTACATCATGTAGGTAGCCAAGAAGAAACATATCGTCTTCATTAAGGTTTAATAGTTTAGCTTTTTCTCTCATTAAATTTGCAACTGCAATAATGTGTTTAGTTCTGTTTTCTGAAATCATAATTTTTTTCCTTTTAGTTTATACAAGATGAAATTATATCTAGAATCTCTTGATGAATTTTTCCGTTTGAACATACCATAGTGTCAACTCTTTTTCGTTTTGTTCCCATTGTGTTTGTAACCATTCCACCAGCTTCTAAAGTACAAAGTCTTCCAACGGTTGAACCAAGACTCATAGAAGGTTTTAAATTTATTATTGCATCAACCTTTCCATTTGCAAGATAGCAAGAAGCACTAGCAGATGAACCAACAATTCTCACACCTCTTGCAAGATGTGTAAGTTTTTCAAATAACTTTGCATTTTGTGATATGGTCTTTGATTCATAGTTTGAACCTGAATAAATCATAACAATACAATTGCTTAAATCTTTGTTTTCTGAAACCTTCATTTGTTTGCCGTTACAAAAAGCACCTTCGCCTTTTATCGCTGTGTAAACTTCATTTAGT
>JAFTYD010000015.1 GCA_017464845.1 Clostridia bacterium | reverse complement strand
TATGATTTTTTATATTTTTTTTAAAAATTAATTTTATATTTAAAAATTAATTTACTATTAACACATATATTTTTTATTAATATTTCTATAAACAATAAGCATTGACAATTACATAAAAATATGTTATTATATTTTATATAATTATAAAGGAGAACGTTATGGCTAAAAAAGGAAAATTAAAAAAAGCTTTTCTTGCTCTTGGCTTAGTACTTGCTCTTACACCTGCTTTGGTTGGTTGCTCAAATTATAAAATGGAAAAAGCAGATGAAATAAGCACAAAAATAACTCATGTTATGCAAGAAGAAAATATAAACTACAATGATGCATCTGTTACTCAATTTAAACTTATTGGTGCAGACGTTGCAAAAACAGCATTTGAATTTGGTGTTAAATTCAATGGTGTTGCAGAACTTTCAAATGGTGAAAACGCTTTTGCCACAGCAGAATACAAAGTTCCATCAGAATATTTTATTAATCTTAAAAAGAAAAGTAGCGAAGAAGATGTTTTCAAAGTTTTAGACAGAATTGTTTCTGAAATCAAAGTTTCAAAATGTACTGTTACACCTGTTAAAGACTTATCTGAAACAAGCGATGCTTTTGTTAAAAATTCTCCTTCACCTTTCAATAAATATAGCATTGATGAAGGTATGGTTTATAACATTACCCCTCCTACTTTTGATGATACAAACAAAACTGTTACTTTTGAAGTTAAAACATTAATGGAACTTGTTAAAAATAAAAGTAAACCTGGTTGGGGTGTCGGTATTGGCTTTGATGGTACAATTGCTTTCGGTTATGGTGTTCCTATCACAATGACTCAAGCAAGAGGAACTTTTACAACATTAGACAAATACACCTTCCAAGTTGATGACAATATTTATGAACAAATGAAAAATGATCCAAAAATGGTTTATGACTATGTTGTGAATGCTATTAACTCAAAAGATAGATCAAAAGTCGATGCAGATAGATTACTTACTTCAGATGTTGCTTATAATGAATCTGATTTATTAAACTTAGTAACAATTGATAGCCTTGAAGAAGGTTTAAGTAAATAAGGAGGTTTTATATGGCTAAAAAGAAAATTTTAAAATCACTAACCGTTTTAGGTGCAGCTGCCTTATTAGTTTTAGGTTTAACTGGTTGTTCTTCAGCTTTAGACAAACAAGAAGAAATTATGAGCACAAATGTTTGCAATATGTTAAATTCAAGTCAAATTGTAAACACTATCACCGATGCAGAATTTGATAAATACACATTCTTAGCTTCTGACTTTAAAGATGATGGAAGCGCATATGTTGTTGATATCAATGGTATTGGATCTTATAACAACGAACAAAACAAAGCTTATGTTTCATTACAATATAGAGTTGGAAAAGAAGAATTTGCTTCTGTTGATTCAAAAAAGGCTGAACAAGTTGTTGAAGCATTAAATTCTGTAATTCAAAAATATGAAATGCAAAAATTTAGTTTTGCCCCTATGTCTAACATAAATGAATTTAATAAACAAATGGGAAATGTTTTTGAAAGTCCAGTAAATGGTTTTAGACATTGTCAATCTTTAACTTATAAAGTTGATAATATCCAATACAACGAAGAAAAAGGTTATGTATCTTTCTGTACAACAGCAAACACAAAATATTCAAAAACAACAACTGAAATGAGATACATGCTAATTGGTACAGATTCAAATGGTAAACCAAAAATGGGTTGGAGAGTTGTTCCTGTAACTCATTACGAAAACTTTAATCAAGACCATGAAATTTATTTAAGAGCTACACCTGAAGAAATTGCAGCAATGAAAAATGACCCATCAAAAATATTTGATAAATTTATTGAAGTTGTTAAATCTGATAATAAAAATGCAATTACTGTTAGATCTGTTGAAATAAATAATGATAAATTGTTTAACGACAATTCTGGATACACAATGGAAAGATAAAAATAAATCACCAAAGGGTGATTTATTTTTTATTATAAAAAAAAATAGGACTACTCTCCTATTTTTTTGTTTTTATTATTTTTGCCCCACATGAATCACATTTTTTCTTTTTCATATCAACTTCTGACCCACAATATTCACAATAATGAACTTCTTGTGCTTCCTTTACAGTATCATTTCCAAACATCATATTTAACATATCAAATGGATTTACAAAACCAGGAAAAGAAGAAGATGATGAAGATGTGTATGTTTTTTTAAATGAAGTTGTTGTAGTAGTTGATGTAGTATCATTTTTTATTGAATTTGTTGTATTTGATATTGTATTAAAAATATTAGACACCTTATCTTTAACATGTTTTGCTTTTCTAACAAATGCTGCAATACAAAAAAACATAATTCCTAGAAAAAACAAAATAAATGCAATAATATAAAGAACAAAAAATCCATTGGTTGTATAACCTATATACCCCATTAAAAAAGCTAAACCAATAAATATAATTCCAAATACAATTAACGCAATTGTAGCATTACTACTTTTATTACTCATAATTATTCCTTTAATACTAAATATATTTTATCAAAATAAAATACAATAGTCAAACATTTATTGTCAAAAATAATCAATAACACTATTGTATAATTATTTTTTTATGATATAATTTCATTAAGGAGTAAATAAATGAAAATATGTATTTTTACTGACATACACGGAAATATCACAAGCTTCAGAGAATTCGTAAAAACAAAAGATTTTTTAGAAGCAGACAAAAGAATATATTTAGGCGATACAGTAATGTGCTGTGCCCACCCAAATGAATGCATTGAATTATTAACACAATATGATTGCATAAATTTACTTGGAAACAATGACAGTTATATCATAAACAACATAGAACAAGAAGATTCTGAAAAATTTAAACAAATAATCTTTAATAGAAATTTAGTAACTGAAAAAAATAAAAAAATATTAAGAAACTTTGAAAAAGAATTTTATTTAAGTGTTGACGGAATAAAATTATATTTTACACACTACCCATGGAAAGATGATGTAAATTGTCATTATGTTATCCAAGAAAAAACATTAGAAAAACGTCAAGAACTTTTTAAAAATATAGATGCAGATTACATTTTTTTTGGACATGAACATTTACCAACCATCTTTGAAGATGATAAGAAGAAATATATTTGTGTAGGTTCATTATGTTTATCTCAACCCTGTTTATATCTTATGGTAAATATTGAAAATGGTAATGTAGAAATACAAGAAAAAAACTTTCCTCAAAATTTTGATTCTGAAATTGAAACTATAAAAAATTCTTCTTTACCTAATATATGTAAAGAGAGCATAATAGAAAGATTAATAAAAATTGATAATCACGAAAATTACTAGGAGAAAATTATGAAAAAATTAAATAAAATGGATTATAAAAGTTTTTATAAAGATGTTGCAAAAAGACAAGGTTGGAGTTTTAAAGATATGAAATATACAAAAATTAAAAACTCTGAATTTGATTATTATGAATTTATTTCAAAACATCTTAAATCAAAAGATATTGTACTTGATATTGGCTGTGGAGATTGTCATAAATCAGTTAAATTTTTTAAAGCAAAAAAAGTAATTTGTTCAGATATTGAACAAGAAATGTTGAATAAAGCACAGGAAAATATTATTAATGCAAAAAAAGAAAAAATGTTTGAAACAATGCTTTTAAATAAAGATAAAAAATATCCATTTGCAAAAGAAACATTTGATTTTGTAATCAGCAGACATTGTGGAGTCAATACAAAAGAGATGTATAGAGTTCTTAAGAAAAACGGAATTTTTGTTTCTGAAGATATAGATAAAAATGACTGTCTTGAATTAAAACTTATGTTTGGACGTGGACAAGGTTTTAAAGAAGAAAAAAACATGTCTGATGAATTATATGAAGAATATCAAAAATTAAAATTTTCTGAAATAAAATATTTTCCTATTAGAGAAGTTGAATATTATGAAACTCCTGAAGATTTACTCTATCTTTTAGAAAATACACCTATCATTCCTAACTTTAATAAGGACAAAAACGATATGAAAATTTTTAAAGAGTATTGTAAAAAACACTCAACAAAATTAGGAATTCGTTTAGATAGAGAATTGTATGGATTTATATTAATAAAATAAAAATTAAAAAAAACACCAAAAAAGGTGTTTTTTTCTATATTTTAATCTATTTTTTATAAAATTCTTCAAATTTATTCATTGCAAGTATTGTATCTTCATAAGATGAAAAACCTGTCAATCTAAAATAGCCTTCACCATTTTTTCCAAAACCAACACCTGGCGTACCAACAATTCCAAGCCCTTCTAACAACAAATCAAAATATTCCCAAGAGCTTTCTTTATTTGGAGTCTTTAACCAAACATATGGTGAATTAACCCCTCCATAACAAAGAATATTTAACTTTGTCAAAGTATCAAAAATTAACTTACTATTTCTCTTATAGTATTTTACAATATTAACAATTTCTTTTTGTGACGCCTCACTAAAAAATTCATTCGCACCAACCTGCGTAATATAAGATACTCCATTAAACTTTGTTGATTGTCTCCTAAACCATAATTTGTTTAATGAAATTTTATTTAATTTAACTTCTTTTGGGATAATTGTATAGCCACATCTAACCCCAGTAAATCCGGCACTTTTTGAAAAAGAACAAATCTCTATTGCGCAATTTTTTGCACCATCAATTTCAAATATGCTATGAGGTAAATTTTGATCTTCTATGAAAATTTCATATGCTGAATCAAAAATAATAATACAATTATTTCTATTTGCAAAATCTACAATATTTTTTAAAGAATCTTTATCATATACTGCTCCAGTTGGATTATTTGGCGAACAAATATAAACAAGACTTTCTTTACATTTATCATCTAATGTTGGTAAAAAGTTATTAGAAATATCTCCATTTATAAAATTTATTTTATTCCCATTTATTATATTTGCATCAACATATGCAGGATAAACCGGATTACTAATTGTTACATTGATATTATTATCAAATATATCTAATATATTTCCTAAATCACTTTTTGCACCATCAGAAATAAATATCTCATCAATATCTAAAATTACATTTCTATTTTGATAATATTTCTTTATATTTTCTCTTAAAAAATCATACCCTTGCTCATTTCCATATCCTTTGAAAGTTTCTTTTTTACTCATATCATCAATAGCTTTATGAAATGATTTTACAATGTTTTTTGTTATCGGTAAGGAAACATCTCCAATACCCATTTTTATGATTTTTTTATTTGGATTTTCTTCTCTAAACTTTGCTACTTTCAAGGCAATATTTCTAAACAAATAATCTTCGCTAAGTTGTGTAAAATTTTTGTTTATATCTATCAAATTTCAATCTCTCCTTTATAAGAAATATTACAATCTCCTGCCATATAAATTCTATCTTTATTACAATTTATAATTAACTTTCCACCTTTTAAATTTATAAAAGTATCAACATTATTTTTAATTTTTTTTAATCTTAAACACACAGCATAAACTGCACAAGCACCTGTTCCACAAGCAAGTGTTTCACCACTTCCTCTTTCCCAAACTCTTACATAAAAACCATCTTTTTTTTCTTCAACAAATTCAACATTAATTCTATTTGGAAACAAGATATTATTCTCAATTTTTTTTCCAATACTATCAAGCTTTAATTTATCAATATTTTTTTTAAAAATAACACAGTGAGGATTTCCTACAGAAACACAACTTACTTTAAAATTTTTACCATCAATTACAAAATTTTTATTAATAAAATATTTTTGATTTGTTTTAACAGGAATTTCTTTTGTTAAAAAGTTTGGTTTACCCATATCAACTTTAACACTATCTACTTTATTATTGTTAATATTCAAAAAACATTTTTTTACCCCTGAATTAGTTTCTATTTTTAGTATATTCTTCTGGCAAATTTTTTCTTCATAAATATATTTACATAAACACCTAATCGCATTTCCACACATATTTCCTTCAGTACCATCTGCATTAAACATTCTCATTTTGGCATCACAAAAAAGCGATGGTAAAATCAATACAACGCCATCACTTCCTATTGAAAAATTTCTATTAGAAAGTTTTTTAGAAAGTTCTGAAAAATCTATATCTAAAAAATCATTTTTTATGCAATCAAAAAAAATATAATCATTTCCACAACCTTGCATTTTTATAAAGTTTAATTTCATATTTTTTACATATGTAAAACATAAATAAAAGGTGTTTTTTCATTCCTTCACCTTCAATACATATCCCGTGCCGCGCACGGTATGAATCAGCTTGACCGG
>JAFTYD010000004.1 GCA_017464845.1 Clostridia bacterium | reverse complement strand
TATGTTTAATAAATTTAATAATTATGTAATTTAATTTTGTGTAATAACAATCGCATCTGACCAAGTGTTATATTCATTGTAATATCCAGAAACAGAAGCTCCTTTAAAGTTTCCATAAATGTATGTATTTTTTATAGTATAAACATAATTTCCATCTCTATTCACAGAATGAATAAATATTTTGTCGTCAGCTTCAAACATTCCTGTTCCTGTTACAATACGAATACATGTAACAATTTCTTCTGAAGTTAAACTTAAAGTTCCCTCATCTTTATTATAAACATAATATAAAAATTGATCAACTTTTCTTGTTACTTTTATATTTTGAACATTTGATGAATTGCTCGCTTTGTAATAGTTTTTATTTGAATTTGCAACAACACTAAATGTATAGATATCTCCATACAATTTTGATGTATCAATAGTTGTTTCTTTTGTTGTATAGCTTTTTAAACTACCAGTACTACCTTGATAGTAAACTGTATAGAAATCAGCTTGATCAATACTTTCCCAAGATAATACATCTTTTCCACTTACTTGAGTTTTATTAAGCACTGGAGTTGAAAGATTGAAATCAATTTGATAAGTTACAGAATCACTAAATTTACTGTTACCACTATCAATTTCACCTTTGTATGACACAGAAACTTTAATGTATTGACCTAATTTCAATACAACTTCATCATAATCATTGAGACAAATAAAATTTTTGTCACTTTCAATCAATGCAGTTTCAATAAACTCAACATTTTTATTTTGTGAGAAGTTTTGCTCAATTTTATAAATATATGTACTACCTTCCTTTACTTCACACATAACATAGTGTTTGTTATCTATGTTATACACAGTAACTTCAGAAGGAAGTTCTTTTTCTTGATTGTTTAATCTAAAAATGAAAACACTCCCTATACCTATAAGGCATACGGTTAAACACATTAAAACAATAACTAAAATTCTTTTCATACTCTTATTATACATATTTTGTTCAGTTTTGACAATAAAAATAAATAAATACAAAAAAAATATTAATTAAAATTTATTTTTAATTACTCATCTATTGACAAAAATCTCTTAAAATGCTAATATATAATATATTTGGAGGTAAAAATGTTAGTATTAAGTCAACTTTCAGCAGCTATGAGTTTTAATAAACTTACTACAGAAATTTATATTGCATTTGCTTTGTCTTTAGCTTTTACAATATTATCTGTTGCTATTTCATTATATTACTTAAGAGATTCAAGTAGAGTTAATGGTAAAATGCAAATCATTTTCACTATAATTATACCTTTTATGACTTGTTTCTTATGGACATATACTATCTTAGATATCTGTTTAACAAGCACTCTTCTTAGTTTCTTCATCGCACTTGCTTGTATCGCTGTTATGTTCTGTCTTTTCTTTGGAATTGGAAAAATCAAAAGCAAAAATACTGAAACTGAACAACCACAAAAAAATCTTAAGAAAGTTAAAGGCGTAACTAGTCTCCCTAACGAAGAAGTAAAAAGAATTGAAATCGATAATAGTAATAATGATCAAAACCTTCTTAACTAAGAAGGTTTTTTTATTTTTAATTATATATATTTGCTTTATGATAAAAAAAAAGAAACTTTATAATAAATAATAAAGTTCTTTTTTTTGTGTTAATTTATTTAAAGCTTTTTTATTTTTTACAATCATAATAATTGCCATTGTTATCGCAAATCCTATAACTGCAATACCTGTCAAAGATAACATTATTTGTCTGAACATTGGACTTTCATTTGTTCCAAAAGTTGTTAGCATTGTTGACTCCAATGTTAATATTGAAACAGCACCAGCTATCAAAGATATTGTTTTAGCAGATGAATATACAGGACTTTTATATTTTCTATATCTTACTAAATTTATGATAGCAAATGTAAATGTTAAAAATGTATATGCCGCAAGCGCAATAGTAGTTATCATATGATGATAAAAAGTTTTATTTAAATAGACCATAAAAACAACAATAACTGAAAGCGCTAAATTGATAGTAATTAAAAGACTTCCACATAAAATCGCTTTCTTAAATTCAATAGTTACCTCCTCATTCGCTTTATATTTTCTAGTATGTTTGACAAGAAAAAATCTCATTATTCCAAGCATTACATAGTAAGCAAACATTGAATAAAACCAAAATGATTTATGATAAAAACCAAGACCTAATTGAAATATAGCAAAAGTAACATTCCAAATTAATGAACCATATAAAGATACATTCATTCTTAATTGAACATCTGAAAACCATTTTTTCATATACTTATTTTCTTTTTTGAAAGTTTTGAAAAATTCAATCATTCTAGGTATTCTAAAACAAATTACAAGCAATACATAAAATGATAACATATAAGAAAAAATTGAAAGTATAGATTCTGTTCCTAGGAATATTAATGATAGAACCAAAAACGCAATAGCAATCGGCAATAAACAAATAATCACAGCTATATGTGGATATAACAATTTTAATCCTATCTTTTTCCAATCAATTTTCTTTTTTTCTTCCATAATATCTCCAATTAAAGCATAGGCGCAAATATTCTAACAAGCGCTCTAAAAAATCTATTTATTAAATTTGTTTTAAGCATGTTTTGTTTTATCTCTATTGATTTAACTAATATATCATCAATATCAACTTTTAAGTCTTTTATACAATCACAATTATATAACCAAACACCATTTTCAAAATGATGTACTAAACTTCTATAATCAAGATTTATTGTTCCAATCATCGCAATTTTATCGTCGGCAATATATGTTTTTCCATGTATAAAACCTGGTTTATATTCATAAATCTTAACGCCTGCACTCATAAGTCTTTTATAAAAACTTCTAGTCATATTAAAAACAATTTTTTTATCTGGAACATGTGGAACGATAATTTTCACATCAACTCCTCGAAGTGCTGCATTTTCTATTGATACACAAAGATCATTATCTATAATTAAGTAAGGTGTTGTTATATACATATATCTTATTGCACTTGCTAACATACTTTGTATAATACTCTTTCCTACCCTATGTTCATACAAAGGTTTTGGACCATCTCCAAAAGGTATAACATATCCATTTTCTTTAATATTATTAACAATTGGATAAACATCATATTTTATTTCTAATTTTTCTTTAATATTTATACCAAAATCAATCAAGAAAAGTCTAGTCAATTCATACACTGCTTCTCCTTCAAGTCTAATTCCAACATCTTTCCAATGTCCAAATCTTTCTATTTCATTTATGTATTCATCTGCAATATTTATACCACCAGTATAACCAACAACTCCATCAATCACTGTTATTTTTCTATGATTTCTATTATTAAATTCATTATCAGCTTGTCCTTTCATTCTTGAAAAAGGCACTGCCTCAATTCCATATTTTTTTAACTTTTTTGCATAATTCCCTGGAAGTGTTGACATGCAACCAATATCATCAAAAGTAACTTTTATATCTAAACCTTGATTTGCTTTTTCTTTCAATATATCCAAAATTGAGTTCCAAAATTTTCCTTCTTCAATTATAAAATATTCTATAAAAATGAATTTAGTTGCCTTTTTTAAATCTCCTAGTAATGCTTTATAATATTCTTCTCCACTAGGATAATATGTTTGTTTTGTGTTTGTAAAAATATTTGTTTCTACAATATTGCAAAGCAGTTTTGCTTGACTGCTTGCTTGTTGGTCTTCTTGACTTAATTTTTCCAAAATATCAGAATTGTCTTTTTTATAAGATAAATCTTTTAATTCTTTTAATCTTTTTATAAATTTAGGCTTTAATTTTCTTGAACCAAAAATAAAATATAACATAAGTCCCGCAATAGGAATTATTAAAACAAACAACATCCAAGGTATTTTATAATCCGGATTATCATCTGAAGCAATAATTTTTAATTCAACAACAAAAGTTGTTATTCCAACAGCAATATAAAAATAAGGAACGAAAATACATAAAGCAACCATAACTCCAATAATTCCTAATACTTCCAACAAAGTAATAAAAAAAGCAATTATATATCTAAAAGGTATATAATTAATTTCTCTTTCTTTAAATTTTCCATTACCAAGAGATACTTTTACTTTTCTTTTCATAACTTTCCTTTAAACGCAATTAAGCGAAGCAAAAAAATGCTTCGCTATAATTTTATACTTTACACTAAACTAGATTTATCAAGTATTGCTTTACTACCAAAACCAATACCAAAACTAAATAAAGCAGAACCTAATAAACATAATAAAACATTTATAATTGTACTATTTAGTGGTGTAATAATTGGAATCATCATAAACATAAGCATTCCAACTCCAAAAGCTATAATCAATGATAACCATAATCTTTGTTTTGCAAAAACACTTGCCAAAAGATATATTGATGAAAAAATCCCAACCAATAATACCTTTGATATTATACACATTATAACATTATAAACATTTGCTCCTTCTAGTGCAAATGGAAGTCCAGCAATAGCACCTCCAATCATTGAACCGATAAAGAATGCTATTATCATACTAGCTCCTGCAATAAAACAAGTAACAGTTTTTGATATTACATAATCATCTTTTTTGCTTCTAACTGTAAATAAATTTTTTGCATAACCACTTCTAAAATCATCACCAACAAACAAGCAAACAAATATAGATATCAAAAAGAACATCATATTTATATTACACATACTTGTAATATCCATACTCATACCTTGTTTTCCACCACTTACGGCCCCAATGATTTGCCAAACGTTTTTAAAACCTTCCATAACTGTTTCTTTACCTGTTTGAGGGTCAACAGAAACAGTTCCGTCCATCATTTTTGTCATAACCAAAATAAGGATTGGAATAACAAGTGAAACACCTACCATAATGTAAAAAAGTGGAGATGTAAACATTCTTCTTATATCTACACCAAGCATACTTTTAATTCTTTTTTTAAAAGTATTTTTTTCAAAATTTACTGACATATTATTTTACCTCCTTGTTTGCCATAAGGTTGATATAATATTCTTCAAGTCCAATTTTGTCTGTTTTTACTTCATTAACAATGATATTATTGTCATATAAATATTTAACAATTTCTTCAGGACTTTCTGCATCATAAATTCTTAAATATTCTTTTTGTTCATCTTCAAGCACTTTTGAATATTTTTTTTGTAATATTTCCCTTGTTTTGATATTATCTTTTGTTTGAATTGCAACAAATGTTGGACAATTTTTTTCAAGTTCTTCTGCTGTCATTTCCACAATCATTTTACCATTTCTAATAATTCCGTAATGAGTCGCAATCTTTTCAAGTTCGCCTAGTATATGAGAAGAAATAAGAATTGTCGAACCAGATTTAGCAATATCCGTAAGTATTTCTCTCATAATTCTCATACCATCAGCATCAAGTCCATTTATAGGTTCATCTAATACAAGTAATTTTGGATTTCCAAGAAGAGCCATTGCAATACCAATTCTTTGTTTCATACCTAGTGAACAATTTTTATATTTATTTCCAGCAGCACCTTCCATTCTAACTTTTATCAAAACTTCTCTTACTGCTGCTTCTTTATTCTCTATAGATAAATTTGTTGCTTGTATCATCAAGTTATTCCAAACACTTAAACCAGGAAAACAACCTGGAGCTTCAATTAAAACTCCCATACTTGATCTAACATCAGGATCTTTGTAATCTCTATCATAGAGTTTTACACTACCACTTGTATAATGGATAAGTCCACAAATAATTTTTTCTGTTGTAGATTTCCCACTTCCATTCTCTCCAATAAAACCATAAATAGAGCCAACCGGAACAGTCATATCAAGACCTGCAACAGCTTGTTTTTCACCAAAGTTTTTACATAAATTTCTAATTTCTATTGCATTCATGTTCCTTCCTCCTAATACACATCACTCTTATTCAAAATATAAGTTCCAAGGATATTGTAGATAACAGACCACGCAATTGAAACTACGAAGCAAATTATAACGCTAAGGAAATTGCTAGATAAACAAGCAAAAACAGATGAACCATATAAGAATATATTTAACACACCAGAATTGCCAAGTATTGCTGCTGCTCCAATAATCAAAATTCCTGTTCCAAAGAAAAATGATGAAGCAATTGAAATCCAAAAATATTTTCTAAAAATTATATTAAGAAATACATATAAACTTGCCCAGCCTAAACTCATAATTAGTTTTCCAAGTAACGCACAAATAAGTGAACCTGCATTTACTGAAAATGAAAGACCAACAAGAGCTCCTGCTAGAACAGTTCCAATTAAATAAGTAATACACATACATGCCATAGCAAAAGAGCAAACAAGCGTTTTACTCATCATATAATCTTCTTTTTTTGAATGAGTGGTAAAAAGTTGTTTTACATAACCACTTTTATAGTCATGTCCAATAAATATTGATACCATAATTCCACCAAATATAAACACCATATTCATATTTGCATATTGACCAATATTTTCTATTACATACAAAGGTTTTTCAACAGCAATTGCTTGCCAAACATTAGTAAATAAAGCTCCTGTTTGACTACCTTCCATTCCTGTTGTTCCAATAATCATTGCAGGAATAATAGCTGCAATTGCAAGGAATATATAAAAGAGTGGTGTATGAAATAATCTATAAAAATCAACAGACAACATTCCTTTAATTCTTTTATAAAAACTAGGAGTATCAAATCTTAAACTGTTTGTTTTTTCCATACTATTTCCCCTCCTTGTTTGACATAAGTTCAATGTAATATTCTTCAAGACCAACTTTGTTTTTATTTATTTCACTTGGAACAATATCATTATCTATAAGATATTTTACAATTCCTTCAACATCTTCTTCATCATAAACTCTAACAAAATCTTCTTCTTTTTTTACATTTTTATATTTCTTTTTTAATAAAGACATTGTTTTTTTAGCATCTTTTACTTTAAAAGAAACAAAAATTCTTGCTCTTGATTCCATTTCTTTTGCAGAAATTTCTTGTATCATTTTTCCTTGACGAATAATTCCATAGTGAGTTGCAATCTTTTCAAGTTCGCCAAGTATATGAGAAGAAATCAAAACTGTTGTATTTTTATCTTTAGTAATATCAATTAAAATTTCTCTCATAATTCTCATACCATCAGTATCCAATCCGTTTATTGGTTCGTCCAAAATAAGAAGTGCAGGATTGCCAAGTAATGCCATAGCAACACCAACTCTTTGTTTCATACCTAGTGAACATTTTTTGAATTTGAGTTCCTTATGTTCTTCCATTCTTACAATTTTAAGAACTCTTGAAATTTCTTCATCGGAATTCTTTATGCCAAGATTCAAACATTGCATTTTAAGATTTGTATAAATACTAGAACCAGGAAAGCAACCAGCATTTTCTATAAGTGCCCCAACCTTTATACGAATTCCAGCATCAGTATAATCTTTTCCAAACAATTTTATTGTTCCACTATCTTTAACAAGATGTCCACAAATAAGTTTTTCTGTTGTTGATTTACCACTTCCGTTTTCACCAATAAAACCATAAATAGAACCAACTGGAACATTCATATTCAGTCCATTTAAAGCATACATGCCTCTAAAAGATTTTTTCAAATCCCTTATTTCTATTGCGTTCATACTAAACTCCTAGATTTATTTATCTTTTTTTTCTACTTTTACTGCTTCATATCTTTCATTTGCAGCTTTAATTCTTTCATTAGCTTCTTGAATTTGTTTTTGTTGTTCTGCTCTTGTTTTTTCAGTTCTTTCTGCTGGAGTCATATGAGCATCGTCCCAAGATTGTTTTGCCATTTGTTTTGCTTTCTTTAAAGTGTTAGTTCCACGATTTTCTTCAAAGTTTGCTTTTGATTCTGCTTTAACAGCTTGTAAGTTTGCTTTATCAACTTCATGTTGTGCCTTTGTGCTTTCTGCCATATCTTGAAAAGCTTTTTTAAAAAATTTACCTGTCTTTTTAAAAATATTATCTTTTTTTTCTACTTTTTCTTCTGTTTCTATTTTTTTATCTGTCATAATTTTTCTCCTTTATCCTTTAAAATTAAGTCAAATTATTATTCCAACACTTGACTTGTTAATTATATTTTAGTAAAATACTTTTGATTTTACAACAAATAAAAAATTTTATACACAACAAAAACTAGACAATTGTTGGAATAATAATTTTTAATTAAAATTATAAATCTCAAATAAAAATACTAAAAAAATAACCCCTAATGTTATTAATATATACAGTATATTTATTTTATAAATATGGAGAATCTATGAATAAACTTTATACTAAAAGTGAATTATGGTTTGCAATTATTTGGATAATCATATATATAACCGGAACAATAATTTTTGACAACATCTCATCAGCATTAAAAATAATTAATTTTTTAACACCATTATTTTATGTTATATTGTGCACAATTTTGTTAATTTGGATTTTTAAAAATAAATTAAACACAAAATATGGTTTATGTAAATCACCATTCAAATCTAAATATTTCTTGTTTTTTATTCCATTAATTATCTTAATTTCAATTAATTTTTGGTTTGGATTAAAATCAAATATTAAATTTATTGAAACATTAATATTTATCATAACTATGCTTTGTGTTGGTTTTTTAGAAGAAATAATTTTTAGAGGATTTTTGTTTACTGCTATGAAAAAAGATAGTCTAAAGTGGGCTATAATTATCAGCAGTCTAACATTTGGATTTGGTCATATTATAAATTTATTTTCAGCAAATGCAGAATTTTTACCAACAATCCTTCAAATTTGTTATTCAACAACAACAGGATTTTTGTTTGTTATTCTTTTTTACAAAGGAAAAACATTACTCCCTTGTATACTTACTCATAGCATCTTTAATTCATTATCAATTTTTGCTGCTAACGTAAATCAAACAATTAATATTATTACAACAATAGTTATAATGATATTAACTTTAATTTACGCAGTAATATTAATAAAAATCTTACCAGAACAAGAACAAACAATAAACAACAATAAGGAGTTAAAATGAATATTAAAAACAATTCAAGATATAAAATGAGCAGTGAAAAAATTGAAACAGCTTTTTTAACATTGATCTTAAATCATAAATATGAAGATATAGCAATAAGCCAAGTATGCAAACAAGCAAATGTAAATCGCAGTACCTTCTATTGTCATTATGATGATATAAACGACTTAATTATCAAGATAGAAGCAAAGTTTGCAAAAGGTATGGCAGCTATTTTTAATTACGGAGAAAGACAAACTCATGAAGCTTTTATTGAAATGTTTACATTTGTTAAAAATAATAAATATTTCTATAAAGCGTTTTTAAATATTCCATATCAAACATTAGCTGAAACAAACACCAAAACAAATATTTTATCTAATATTAAAGAAACCAAAACAACACCAACTAAC
>JAFTYD010000014.1 GCA_017464845.1 Clostridia bacterium | reverse complement strand
TAAGCAACATATGGAGACTGTTCTGCTTTTAATGTAAAGTACAACTCAATTCTGTATCCATACTTATCAATTATTTCTATAATATAATCTTTATTACCAAACACACACTTCTTACCATAAATTGTTAATTCTTTTCTTCCTGAAGCAGTCCAGCGGACATCTTCTAATGAACTAATACTTGTCGACAAATCCTCATCTATATATAATTTTGATGTATTTTTATTATATATTGTATCTGTATATTTTGTTCTTTCTTCATTATCTCCTTCTATATATGTATAATACATTTCGTTTGCTATATTAATAGAAGAACTATTAACATGAGAAATACTCAATACATTTTCATTTGCTGTTCCAAATATTGCGATGTCATAAGAATATTTATCTTCATTTGAAGAGATTTCCCTAGTTACAGGAGTATTTTTGTTTGTTTGCACACTCTTTTTAGCTTTAGAATCATACAATGATTCTGTTGCTTGACCTTCAACTGTAACTACATAATCAGGTAAAACTTTTATTAAAAGCATTGAGTATTTATGTAATTCTTCATTACCAAAATCAACTTTGTAATCTAATAATAACATTACATAATTACCATCATTTGAAGCACCTTGTGCTACTAAATCATAATCGTATGCTTTTGTATTAGTTTCTGATACTTGTTTTTGTCTTAACGTCAAATAGTTATATTGAATTGAATTATTTTTAACAAGACCATTTGCCATGTACCCATAATTTCCCTCATCTTTTCCATTTTCTGTAATATAAACTGGGTGAAGTCCTGTTTCATAATAAATTTCTGTTTTCAAATAGTTATCAATCTTATAGGCACTTTCTGAATAACCTCTCAAGTATGATTCATCTGTAATTTCACTATTTAAAATACCAATATCAAGTCCAAAGAATTGAGCATTTAAAGTTGCATTTGATGATTCATTAAAGTCATCTATAGAAACAAGATTGTTATCTAAAACATGTTTTACTTTAAAGAGTTCAACTAAACTTGGAATATTGCTTACTGTAACTTCTTTAGCATTTGCTATAGCATTAGCTGCATAATTATTGACATCTCCTGAAACATATAATTCAGTTTGTTCTTTAACTTCAAAGTCAATACATATTCTATAAGCATATAAAGCATTAACATTATTGTCGTTTACTGTAAATCTAATTTCATTTGCATATTTTGAATTTTCAAAATCTGAACTTGCAATAAAGAAATCATTTAAATTTGAATAATATTTTGTCTTATAGAAAAGTTTTACATTATCTTTATTGGTTTTTCCTAATGTTACATCATCTTTTCTAACATAAATTGTTGAAGTAGTAAATGAACTAACATTTCCTTCGCCATCTTTAATCTTAATTGTATCATCAACATATTCTTTGTCGAATGTAATAATAGTTCCACCATTATTTATTCCAGTAATTTGAACATAACCATCATTGTCATCATCACTGCCAATATTTACTTGAATATCCTTACCTAACTTATATATGTAAGTTCCTTCTGTTATTCCTATAATTTCTGTACTGAGATTATATTTTCTATCAGCATTGAATTCAATATAATGTTCATTTGTTGAGAAGTAATTAATTTCAAGTTCTTCTAATTTATTATCAGCAATTACAATTCCATTGTATAAGAAACTAACTCTACTTACAAATTGAGGTGCTTTTCCATTTAAATATATTTCGCTATCTGGTATTAATTTAGCATTTAAACTTGTTGAATCGTAAGTACCTAAGTATCTACAACCTCTAAGTCCAATATCTTCTCTAATTTCTCTTGAATTTTCAAGAGCTTCGCCAGTAACGTTAATTTGCTTATTATATACATCAGTTTCGTTAACTATATATCTAATAAACGCAACGCCTGTTCTTGTTGCTGCAGGATTAAATTGATATGTTAAGATTCTATTTTGAGATAAGATATATTCTGAATTATCTTCAATTAAATCTTCAACATAGATATCTTCACCGGTAACAGGTGTATCTGCATTTTCACCTTCACCTTTAATAAGTAAATCACTGTTTTCTCTGATATAAATATTCTTTAAACTATAAACATTTTCATTTAAGTAAACTGTATAGTCAACAGTAACTCCGTTTACGCTAATTACAAATGTTACATAAGATTCACCAGATGATTCAGTAAGTTTATAGAATTTGAAAGTAAATGAACTAAATCCATAATAATCTAAAGTGTCAAGTCCTGTTTCAGTTTTTATAACACCAATATTTTTCCAACCATTAAGTGTAATTTCTTCATTAAAATTATTTTTATACTTAATATCAATTGAAATGTTGTTTAATGCTTTTACAGCAACTGAATATACACTTGTATTAGATATTCTTTCTTCGCCTTCTGTTTGACTTCCTTCAATCTTATTAATATTAAAGTAAGAATCAACAAGAATTCTTGAAGATGTTTTTGTGTAAATAAATGTTTCTTTATTTATTACACCGCTTGAAATATTATCTCTTAATACATAGAAACTATTATCTGTACCCATTGTTTCCATTGTATCAATTGCTTTACTATTAATATGTGTAATCTTTGTATATTGACCTATAGTTTCTCCTGTTGTAACTTGAATACCATTTGCTAATTTTGTATATTTTGTACTTCCAGCAGTAACTGGTGTAATAACAAAATTATCATTTGGAGCAAGGTCTGGTTTTGTTACAAAGAAGTTAGCATATTCATTAGAAACCTTATTTGTATCAACTGTTTTTACTGTAATATATTCAGCACTCATACTTCCTGAATTATCTGGGTCTGGATAATTTTGTGAAAGGTTAATATTTTTATTAATTGTAAATTCATAGTTAATGTAGAAATTATAAGTATAAGCTTCTGCTGAATCGTTTTTGAAATTGTATTGTACTTCTATTAACACTACTATCTTAACACTTTCAAGAGCTAAGATTGTTTTTGTATTAACTGTAGCAAGGTGTGTATTTCCTTCAACACTTGCACTTGTTACATATTCAGAAGTATATTTCACACTTACTGAAGTGAAACTATCAAGATCTCCACTTCTAATTATTATATTAGAATTATTTAATGTAGATAATATATCTAAATTATTACTAATATTATTTATTCTTATTTCTTCTCCAGCATAATAAACATTTTTATCAGAAATTACTACTGAAGTAGCATAATCTACATTTGATTGTACAATTGTTTTATCAACATCATTATAAGTCAAGTTTTCTTTTACAACAAAACTATATTCAAAAGAATATATTCCTTCTGACTCTCCGCTTGTTGCATTAAATATTTCTATATCTATTTGTGCTTTTACAGTAATATTTTCTTTTAATTGAGCAACTTCAATATAATCTTTGTCTTCTGAAAGATTAATATATTCATTTCCTTCTAAAATATTTGCAAAAATTACATTTTTATCATAAGTTTCAACACTATCAATATTTTCTCCATTATAGTTTAAACTTTGAATTAAACTTTCTGCAGTAACACTAGCTCCACCAAAAATGTTATCATTCTTGTTCATCTTTACTGAAACATTACTTATAATATTTACTTTTAATGTTTGAACAATACCTTGACTAGTATAAATATAGAAGTAAATTGTAAAGTCTTTTCCAATAAAATCATCAAGTATAAATGAAAGAGTATAAATATTATTATTAAAACTTAAAGTAGGTTCAATATTATAAATTGAGTTACCAGTTGTATTTTGCTCATCAGTAAATCTGAAATCTAAAATATTTTCTGTAACTGTTGTGTCAGTACCACCACCAATAGATTGTTCTTTAAGTTCAAATGTTAGTTTAAAATCTTGTGTATTATAAGTATTAATATTAAGTTCACCTTTATCAGGAATTAAACTTACCCCATCTCTCTTATAATCTAAAATATAAATTTTTCCAGAATTGATATAGAATGTATATAATTGTTCACTACCAACTACGTCAGTATAAGATTTTTCTATAACTAAAATCATCTTACTATTTTCTACAATAGGAGAACCAATTCTCTTAATTGACATAATTCCATTTTCGAAACTAATTTCAAAATATGAATTTATATTTGAATCTATTCCGTTTACTGATAATGAAACGGCTCTATATTGAACTGTTGAATTATCTCCGAAATTAAAGAATCTTGTTTTATTAAGTTTTTCAAAACCTTCATAATCTGGTTCTGTTTCATTTATATTTGCACTACTATTTGTGATATCAAATGTTTCTTCTAAATTAACTGTAATAGTTTCATTTAATCCAACATTAATAAATTCAGCTTTAATATCTGTATTTTCAGTATCATAATCAAAATATGGATAGATAACTTCATCAATATCGATATCTCCTATAACTTTATATCTAAAGTATACAGTTTGAGATCTATCTCTATTTTGTGATGTTGCACCAACTATTCTAGCACTTACAACAACATAAGCTTCATAGTTACTATTTAAATGAGAGAATATAATATTTCTATCTTCTATTCTTGCTAATGTAGAAGAAAGAGAAACTTTTTCACCATCAACTATTCTATAAACTTCATGGATAGCAACATCTTTAATATCAAGATATCTTACACCGTTTCCGTTTGCAATAAGTGATGTATAAACAAGACCAAAACCATTATTTTCAAGTGCTTCTTTGTCATCATCATAGCTTAAATCATAAATAAGTTTATATGTATTATTTGCATCAACTTCTTCATATACGGTTTCATCTTGTAATGTATTTAACATTTGAATGATTGTATAATCATCATTTGTATATTGAGCAAATTTATCTCCAAAACCAGAAATCAT
>JAFTYD010000013.1 GCA_017464845.1 Clostridia bacterium | reverse complement strand
TGTCATAATCTTCCATATTATGTGGTGGCAAATATTCTTCATCTAAAATTGTCGTTAATTTTGTTTTATCTTCCAAGGTTTACCTCCTTTTGTATTCATTATTTTTCTATAATTATAAAACTCTACCATCATTTTGATGTGATCTTCCTGAAGTTTGTTGGTTTACAGGTCCTTGTGATCCATTATTTGTATTTTGATTTGCATTTTCTTCAACATGAGGTGTATCTTCTTCTTTCCCTTTACCAGATTCTGTGAATGAACTATCTAAATCTTGATTAGTTATAAGTTCAACACCAGCTTTTTTTTCAACAAAACTTTCTGTTATAAGTGAAGTATCCTGTTTACTTACTGCAGTTATATCACCAGTATTTAAACCTTCTCTTAAGCCTTCTTTATCAATTTTTTCACTAGCACTAACAAAATCATCAAAATGAACATTTTTACCATCATATGGACCTTTTCCATGATGTTCATGATTATGATCATGGTGATGATGATGACCATCATGTTCATGATCACGGCAAAAAGAACAACCACCTTTTCCTTTCCCGTACTCATTATCATAAGCCAAGCCTAAAAGTCTATCCATAAAACCTTGTTCTGATTTGCATAACCCCATAAGTCCGAACATTCCAGGATTTGTTAAAAGACTTAATCCAAGACTCATTTCAGGAAGTAATTCCAAATCCATTGTTGCTGATGCCAAAAGAGCATTGTAATATTCTTTCAAAGTTGGATCTTTCATTCCTCTCATTAACATCATTAAAACCCATGGATTGAATTGTCTATCAGCAAAAAGAGCAAGTTTACCTTTTAATTCAACAAACTTATCAATTTCCATATAATCAACTTCTGCATCAATATTAAAATATGCATAAGCTCTATTATAGAAATTAATTCTTGTTGGTTCAAAGAATTCTCCAAGTAATGTAACTAATGTATCAGCATTTCTATCAAACTCAGGGCCTAACTTTTCGATAAGGAAAAGTTTTGCAGTACTATATTCTTCCCCTAACTTAAATTCAATTCTAAATCTTAAGAAGTGACCTTGAATATTTGTATCAGCGTAAGCAATATTATCAACTCTTTCGTCAAACTTTTTTGGAATAGCAAGTAACTGATTTACTATATCTTCTGATATTTCATAATTTTTGCTTGAATAAAAAACACCTAAAAGTTGATTTGCAATAACTTTTTCATATAAAGAAGCATTAGAGAAATCTCCCTCAATCAAATTAGGAAGTTTTTCTCCATTCTTTTCTGTATAAGAATCACAAGGTCCTATATCTTCATTTGGTTCACCATTAAAATAATCTTCAATTTGATCTAAGATTTTATCATAATCATAACCATCATAGTCTTGTTCTTCTTCCATTAATGTTTCTTCAAAATCTACATATTCTTCATCTTCAATAGATTCTATTTTCTTTTTCATTAATTTTACCTCAAGTATATTATACAATAAACATTAAAACATTACAATAGATTTTATTAAAATTTATTTTTTTAAGTAAGTTACACAGTATGGTTTTTCCTTTATTTCATTCAAAGTAATTCCATTTGCAACACACTTTCCATACTTATTAAAAAGACAATCTGCCCTACAATTTATTGACATAGTTTTACTATCTCTTTGTGGAGCATATTCTGGAGTCTTTTCAAATAAAGATTCTGCCATCTCAATCTCTTCTTTTTCTGACCTAGCAAATGTCTTGCAATTTATCTTTTCTCCTATCAAAATCCCCTTCGCTTTGCAAGTGTATCTATCATTAAATAAACAGGTTGTTTTTCTACATCTAATATCCATATTGTTCTCCTTATTTTTTTAATGTTTCCTTATTTCTTGACTTTTAAACTTATATTGTTTAAAATATTTAAGAAAATAAAGGAGGAACTATGAAAGTTGTTTTACTTAAAGATGTTAAAGGCACTGGAAAAAAAGGTGAAATAAAAGAAGTTGCTGACGGATATGCAAAAAACTTTTTATTAAAAAACAATTTCGCAAAAGTTGCTGACAAAGAAGCTATTTCTGAAAATAAATCTCAAAAAAGTTCAGTAGCTTATCATAAAGAACAAGAAAGATTAGCATTCTTGGACCAAGCTAAAAAACTTAATAATATTGAAATAACTGTAAAAATAAAATGTGGTGACAAAGGCCAAGCTTTTGGTGCTGTTACTAGCAAAGAAATTGCAGAAGCAATAAAAGTTCAAAAAAATATTGAAGTTGACAAAAAGAAAATTGAACTTAAAGAACAAATTAAACTTGTTGGACTTTATACTGTTACAATAAAATTGTACCCTGAAATAAGTGCAAAAATAAAAGTTAATGTTGTTGCTCAATAAAATAAAAACCTTCTAAAATCAGAAGGTTTTTTTATTTTCAATTTTTTCTGTAATAATGGTTGATAAAGTACATGAAATTTGATTCACGATACTTCTTATTTTAATAATTTCTCTTATTGTTTTTCCTTTTGAAAGTTGTGTTGCAAGTGCCGATGCAATCAATATAATATCTTCACAATTATCTTTTTCTTCCATAATAACAATATATGCAGAAATTATTTTAATGTAAATTAAATCAAATTATTCTTTAACAAATTATTATAAATATTTATAAAATCTTCAATTGAAACTTGTTCAGCTCTCATTCTCAAAAATTCTTCATCTAAAGCTAAAATAAGTTTGTTTTTTTCTATTTTTAATGAAGCTGATAAATTGTTTAACAATGTCTTTCTTCTCATTGAAAAAGCACCTTTAATAAAAGACGAAAACTTCTTTCTATCTATACCCTTAAATTTATCTTTTTCTATATCAATTCTAACAAGTGCTGAATCAACATCAGGCATTGGTGTAAACATATTTCTTTTAACAATTCTTGTTATCTTTGTACTTCCATAGAAATTTAACATAACTGTCAAAATACCATAATCTTTTCCACCTGTTTTTGCAACCATTCTTTCTGCAACTTCTTTTTGAACCATAATTGTCAAAGACTTTACTTTGTCTGTTTCTTCTAAGAACTTAAAAATCAATGGTGTTGTAATATAATATGGTAAATTTGCAACGATATGATAATCACCTTCAAAGTGTTTTTCAATTTCTTGAATTGGAGCTTTCAAAGCATCTTCAAAAACAAATTTAACATTAGGTAAATCTTTACTTTCAAGCATATCCTGTAAATCTAAATCAATTTCATAAGAAACTAACTTCTTGCAATTTTCACTTATTATTTCAGTCAAAGTTCCTGCACCAGCTCCGATTTCCAAGACTTCATCTTCTTTTTGAATCAAAGAATCTTTTACAATAGCAGCTAAAAGATTTTTGTCTGTTATAAAGTTTTGACCAAACTTTTTTTTGAAATTATGTTCTATCATATTTTAAATATCCTTTCTGCATTTAATGTGGTAATTTTTCCAATTTCTTGTATATCAACACCTTTTATTAAGGCAACCTTTTCTGCAATATTTACAACATACTTAGGCTCATTTCTTTCCCCTCTATGTGGCACTGGTGTCATATATGGACAATCTGTTTCAAACATCAAACTATCAAGTGGTAAACTTTCAATAACCATAATAACTTTTTGTGCATTATTAAAAGTACAAACACCACCGAAAGAAAAACTAAATCCAAGGTTATGTAAAATCTTTGCACTCTCTACACTTCCACCAAAACAATGGATAACTCCACCATTTCTTATTAAGTTTTTGTTGTCTGTTAAAATTTCAATAACATCTCCAACAGCATCTCTACTATGAATAATAACTGGAAGATTTAATTTATCTGCAAGTTTAAGTTGTTCAAGAAAAACTTGTTTTTGTTTATCTTTATTTTCCTTTGTGTAATGATAATCAAGTCCAATTTCCCCTATTGCAACAACATTATTTTCATTTGCTAACTTTTCAAGAACTTCAAGATAATCTTCTTGTAAGTCATCAATATTCTCTGGGTGAATACCTATGCAAGCATAAACATTTGGAAATTTCTTTGAAAGTTCAATAACTTCTTTGCTTGTTTTTATGTCAACAGCATTATTTAATATTTTTTCAACTGTATAGTCTTTTGCGTTTTTCACGATTTCATCAATATTATCATAATACTCATCGTAAATATGAGCGTGAACATCAATAAACATATTTTTCTCCTACGAAATAATATTTTACACTAAAAAACATTCTATGTCAATTTAAAGACTTTAAATGAATATCAAAACTAAGCTTGTCATAAAATATTACATGAATAAAATTTGGCTTTTTATGATGATATCAGGAATTTTGGTTTTATTATATACTAACCCTTCACAAACTTTATCTACCATGATAAGCGCTTCAACTTCAACTGTTGAGTTATGTATCAATCTTTGCGCAGTATATGCTGTATGGCTTGGATTTATTGAAATAATTGAACAAAGTGGATTATCAAATAAACTTGCAAAACTTTTACGACCTATCATCAAAAAACTCTTTAAAATAGACAATGAAGAAATTGAAAAAATGATTGCTTTAAATCTTTCGGCAAACATGTTAGGTCTTGGAAACGCTTCAACTCCAATGGGAATAAAAGCTATGAAAGCGCTTGATGATAAAAGTGGAACTGCTTCTTTTCCTATGATAATGCTTTTAATTTTAAACACAACATCTCTTCAACTCTTACCAACTACTATTATGGGACTTAGAGCAAGTTCAGGAAGTTTGTCTCCTTCAGATATAATTCTTCCTACAATAATCGCATCTGTTTTTTGCATTACACTTAGTATTACTCTTGTAAAATTATGTGAAAGTATAAGAAATAAAAAAAGAAAAGGTGAAACATGAGTTCAATAATTTTACCTGTAATTTTTATATTTTTATTTATTTATTGTCTATTTAAAAAAATAAACACTTATGATGCTTTTGTTAAAGGTGCAAAAAGTTCCATAAAATTAGTTATTGATATCTTTCCTTATATCGCTTCAATTATGATTGCTGTGGCACTTCTTAGAGTATCAGGAATAACTCAATTTTTAACAAAACTTCTTTCTCCTATTTTTAATTTTTTAGGTATTCCTAAAGAACTTTCAGAAATAGTTTTGCTTCGTCCTTTTACTGGAAGTGGAAGTTTTGCACTGCTTGAAGATGTTTTTCTTACCTATGGCCCTGACTCATATATTTCAAGATGCGCCTGTGTTATTATGGGTTGTAGCGAAACAATTTTTTATGTTGCAACAGTTTACTTTTCTCAAACAAAAGTAAAAAAACTACTATATGCAATTCCTATCGCATTAGTAGTTTCCTTTGTTGGCGTTATAGTTTCATGCTTACTTTGTAAGATAATTTAACTATTTAAAATTTCTTGTTTTAAGTTTTTCTATATAATCACCATTAATATTATTTGTAATTAAATTTGGAAGAACCTTAACTCCATGCTTACCATTTTTTACACCTTCAATTACAACAAGTTTAACACTCCCTTTTCCATTCTCTGTAAAGAACAACGTCTTTGGTTCTAAACGTGCAAGAGTAAGTTCATAAATAAGTTCAGTACTTCTTTCACTATCATAAATAATATAAAATTTTCCTTTATCTTTTAAAAGGTCTTTTATTGAATTAACCAAATCTTTGATACTTAAAAGTTTATCATATCTTGAAAGATTTTCGTAACCGAAATCTCTTTCAGAAGAAGATTGAATATATCTAAAATATGGTGGATTGGTAAACACAACATCAATACTATTTTTCTTCAAATACTTATCATAATTTTGTATTTTGTCATTGAAAAGAGTTATCTTATCTTCAAGACTATTTAACTCTATATTTCTTTGACAAAGTTTTGATATCTCTTCTTGAACTTCAAAAGCATAGATTTTTTTTAAGTTAGGATTTTTTGCACAAGCAAGCAAAGAGATAACTCCCGAACCACTTCCTATTTCAACACAAATTTGATTTTGTCTTATCTTTAAAAAGTTTGCAAGAATAACTGAATCACTTGTGAATGTGTAAAAGTTTTTGTTTTGAATTATTTTAAGTCCATTACACTCCAAATCTTCTAATCTTTCATTTTCAAGTAATTCCATATTAACCCTTTTTATTAAACTTAACATCTTCAAGTTCAAATTCTTTTATTTCAGAAATATCTCCATTTTGGAATCTCACTGAAACTTTTTTATTTAAAAGATCGTTATAAACAACAGTACCTTTTCCTTGACTTGTTGACACTTCACTATTAACTTTTGGCATAACATTTAATGCTTCAACATAAGTTTGATTTTCATAAGCAAGACAACACATAAGTTTTCCACAAAGTCCACTTATGTTATTTGGATTTAATGATAAATTTTGATTTTTTGCCATCTTAATTGAAACATGGTCAAACTCACCCATATTTTGACAACAGCAACAAATTTTACCACAAGGACCAAATCCTCCAAGCATTCTAACTTCATCTCTACTTCCAATTTGGCGAAGTTCAATACGCTTTTTATATTTGTCAGCAAGAACCTTTACAAGGTCCCTAAAATCAACTCTATTTTCTGCAACAAAGTTGATAAGAAGTTTTGTATTATCATAGTTTGCTTCAACTTGAACAACCTTCATATCAAGTTCACTTTTCTTTACAAGTTCAGTAATTTCTCCTGTTAATGCTCTTGCATTTTTATCATAAATTTCAGCATTTTCAACTTCATCTTTTGTTGCTTTTCTTATAACATTTTTAAGTGGAGAAACAAGGTCAGAAGACTCCATTGTATATTCTTCTTTGACAACAACTCCAAGTTCATTTCCTCTTTCAGTTTCAACAATAACATATTCATTTTTTTTCAATTCAACTGAATTTGGAGCAAAACTATAAATATGATTACTATTTCTAAATTTTATTCCAACAACATTTACTTGCATATAAATTTAACCTCCAATAAACTCAACAAGAAATTATCAAAAATCATTTGAGGTTGAACATTAAACTTAATTTTTTCATCAACCTTTGGAATTAATTTTGAAATTTCTATAAGTGCTCTTTCGCTATATTCGTCCTTAACTTTTTCTAATTTTTCCTTAAACATTTCAAGCTTAACTAAGTCTTCTCTACCACATACTATCTTTAATAAATCTTCAAGAGCTAACCCTAAAACAAACATAACAAGTGAATAATCATTTCTTAATTCATACATTTTTTTTGAATAAGGTAAAACCTCTTTTGAAGATTTTAATTCTGTCAAAACGCTTATCGCAAAATTACAAATTTCTTCAAAATTTTTCTTTTCAATAAATTGTTTTGTTTTTCCAAGATACCCTTCTGAAACAGAAAGTGCAAGGTTTGTTTTTAAGTCTCTATTTGGAAAAATTGAATTAATTATTTCCTTGTTATTTGAGCCAATTTCAATCTTGTTACACCTTGACCTAATAGTTGGTAAAACATTATCAATAACCTTTGCACCCAAAAGAAAATAAACATTTTTTGGTGGTTCTTCTAAGATTTTTAAAAGTTTATTTTGAGACTCCTCTGTTGAAGAATCAATGTTATTTATTATAAAAATTTTGCTATCAGCATAGATAGGTTTAACATAACTTTCTTGTACAATTTCGTTACTATCAGCAACCAAAAGTTTGGTTTGATTTTTTGGATAAGTTTTAACATCTGGATGAGTACCTGCAATAATCTTTGAACAATTTTCACAAGTTCCACAAATGTCATTTTTGCACAAAATTAATCTTGCAACAAGTTGCAATAAAATTTCATTGAAAGCATCATCTTTGCAAATAAATAAATTTGAAGATGATAGTTTTCCATCTTTCTTTTCCTTTAACAAATTTTGTATATAATCTTCTCTCTTGATTAAATCTTGAAATTCCATGTACATATAATAGCATAAACTATTGAAAATTCAAAGCAATAGAAAAAGAAAAATACAAGAAGCTTAATCTATCAGTTTTGAAACTAGAAAAAACACTCTAACAATTTTAAGTTAGAGTGTTTTTTCTTTAATCAATTCCAAAAATTTCGTTTGGGGTTATACCAAAATGTTTATAAAGAGCATATATACTATCGTATGAAGGTTTTTTCTTTCCTAATATCCATTGTCCTACAGTAGTTTGATTGACTCCTAATATCTTGGCAAGTTTTTCTTGGCTTAAATTATGTGTTATTAAAATATCCTTAATTATTTCTATATAGCAATCCATAACTTTATTATATGCATTTATAGGTCTTTTGACTTGACATAGGTCAAAAAACCTACTATAATTATATTATTAACAAAAGGAGAAAAAAATGGAAGAAAGACAAAAAAAATTAGAAGGAATGACTTTGGCTGTTTTTGCATTAATATTTGCATTTTTAGTGCCATTAATTACATATATTTGTGGGGGAATTGGCTTACATAAAGCAAATATTCAAATAGCGAAAGATAATAAAACTCCAACCACCGTAAAAACAATGTGTATCTCTTCAATGATATTGACAACAGTTTTACTTGTATTAACTGTTTGTGCTAAAAATATGGTGTAAATATGATAGTTTCAGGAGTAATATTACTTATAATTTCCTTATTTTCTTTTATTACTAGCATAGTTAGTTATGGTGGTTTTTTAGGCGAAACATTTACTGGTATATTAATTTTTCTAGGAGTTGGATTATCTTTATTAATTGCTGGTATAGTTAATAAAAAAATAAATAATGAATTTATAATTATAAAAAATAATAAAAGCACGAATAGTGAATTATGGCAGAGATAGAAAGTTTTATAAAAATGGTTACAAAGATATTGTTTTATTTAATAATGCTTACGATGATTCAACACCAACATCAAGAAGATATGGCTTAAAAATAATCAAAAATAATAAGATTTATATCAATAGAAAAAATGGATTAACTCTTTCAGGAGCAAAAACACAATTTGAAAGATGGATTTCAAAAAATAGTTAATCAAATAATTTTATATAAAGACAAATACAATATTTTTATATTATTAATAATGTGTAAATTATAATTTATGGCACTTAGACGTGTGCTTGTCATATACAAGTGTTCTCGCTTCGCTCGAACACGACAAGCACACGAATAAAACTAAATTAAAGCAGACAAAAAAGCGAAGTGTGGCAAAGCAAATCACACCTTCGCTTTTTTTCTGTTATTTTAAGTGGCTAGTTTTAAACAGTCTAGGTCTTAATCTTGTACTTTTTTATGTTTATTTTTCATCAACATTTTCTAAAAATATTTTCTTATCAAAAGCCCCTCTTTTTGCAACTTTTTCACTTCTTATTTTTTCAAAATCTGAAAAAGAAACTTTCTTAAATTTAAGAATTGCATATATAACCTCTTGTATATCTGCAAGTTCTTCCACACTACCATCTTCTAAATATTCATTTAATTCTTCTTGTAATTTTATATTTAATTGTTCTAAATATTCTTCGTCATTTAATATTCGCACTTTACAAATTTGATTGTTACTTTCAATAACTTCTGGAATTTTATCTCTAACTAATTTATTATAAATTTTCATATCTTCTCCATTAAAAAATAAAAATAATTTGTTATTTTATTAATAAATTTAAGTAATTTTTTATTTTATTTAATAAAAAAGAATAGGTAAAATTACCTATTCAATTTTATTTTTCATTTCTTCTCTTTTCTAATTTTCTACCAACAAGTTCATATATTTCGCTTGCAGCAAGAAGTAACAAACACATTCCTATTATCACAAGCCAAGCATATATATTAAGGTTAGTAAGTTTTAACCAGTTATGAGCTGGAGTAAATATAATCAACAATAGCATTGATATTGCAAATATGCTTGCTATATTCATCATCTTATTTTTAAATGGATTTGACTTGAACATTGAATCTTTTGTTCTAGCAGAATACATATAAACGATTTGTAACAAGTTAAGAGTATAGAATGCCATAGTAGTTGCAACTTCTGCATTATGCATATAGAATCCATAGATAAATGCAGAGATAGTAAGGATAGTTTGCAATGCTCCAATATAAATAATTTCTTTACCTACACCATCACCAAAAATGCTTTCATTTTTCTTTCTCGGTTTGGCGTCCATAATAT
>JAFTYD010000003.1 GCA_017464845.1 Clostridia bacterium | reverse complement strand
GATGTGATAATGAAAATTTAAAGTGTGAACATGGACTTAGTTTTTATATTGAGTATGACAATTTGAAAATTTTATTTGATGCAGGTCAAACTGATAATTATATTCAAAACGCAAAACAACTGGGAGTAAATTTATCAGATGTTGATTATATTGTTTTATCACATGGAGATTATGACCATGGAAATGGTTTAAAGTATTTTGATAAAAAAATAAGTCTAATTTGTCACCCAGACTGCTTTATTCCTAGATTAAGTATAAGAACAGGAAATAATGCTGGTTTAAACCAAACAAGGCTAGAAATGGCAAATAAATTCAAATTAATCGAAAGTAGAAATCAATATAAAATTAATAATAGCATTTTTTATCTTGGGGAAATAGATAGAAATATTTGTGTTGATAACAAACATATATCTGTTAGAAATATTGATGGAAGCGAAAATCAACAACTTGATGATTCGGGACTTGCAATAAAAACCAATAAAGGACTTGTGGTAATTTCAGGTTGTGCACATAGTGGAATTTGTAATATTATTGAATATGCAAAAAAAGTAACAAACGAAGAAAAAGTATATGCAGTTTTTGGGGGATTTCATTTAAAACATGTTGATGAAACTTGTCAAAAAACTTTTGATTATTTTAAGAAAAATAATATTGAAAAAATTTTCCCTTGTCATTGTAATTCAGATGAGATTTGCGATGAATTTAAAAAGATTTTTAATAAACAAACTACTATATTAAAAACAGGAATGGAAATTAATATATGAATCAAAAATTAAATAAAAACTAGCTAAATTAGTTAGTTTTTTTTTATTTTAAATTAATAAAGAAAATTATAATAATTAAATAAAATTTTGTGATATAATTTAAGAAAGGAAGTGTTTATGAAAAGTATTATTATAGTTGATATGCAAAAGGGGTTTATTAATGAAAATAATATTCATCTAATAGATAAAATAAATAAATATTTAATTGAAAATAAATTTGATAATATTATTTACACAAAGTGTATAAATAAGGAAGGTAGCTCTTTTGATAAAATATTAAATTGGAAAGAGATGTTAACAAAAGATGAACAAGAAATTTGCATAAACAAATTAGATAAAGGTATTATCTTAGAAAAATATGGGTATGGATTATTAAATGAACATATTAAAAAACTTAAAGATTTAGGAATAACAGAAATTGAAGTTTGTGGAACTGATAGTGATGCTTGCGTACTTGCAATTTCTTATCAATTATTTGATAATGGAATAAGACCAATTTTATTAAAAAAATTATGTGCATCTTCATCAAGAAAAGAAGAAATAAATAATTTTGCTTTTAATATTATGGAAAGGTCGTTTGGAAAAGAAAATATAATTGATTGAAATTTGTATTAAAAATTTGTTTAAAAAGTTACAAATAACATTAAAAATGTTAATTTATCTGGAGAATTATAGTGGAATTAAATAAAATAATTTTAAGACAATCATTAAAAGAAGATATTTATGCAGTTGCACAAATTAAGGTTGAAGGTTGGAAAAGTGCATATCAAGAAATTATAGAAAAGTCGTTTCTTGATAAAATGTCAATAGATGAAGAAGAGAAAAAAATATATAATAAATATAATTTAAAAGATATTTATGTTGCTGAATATAATAAAGAAATTATTGGTTTTTGTAGAATATTTGAAAGTGAAAAATCAATTGTTGAAAATTTAGATGTTAGATGTTGGTTGAAAGAATTGTATATAAAACCAAATTTAAAAGGCTGTGGAATTGGTGGTAAACTATTTGAATTTATCAAGGATATTTACAAGAATAAAGGTTATTCAAAATTGTATTTAGGTTGCTTTAGAAAAAATTATTTATCAAGAAGATTTTATGAAAAACACAACGGTCAAAAACATGGTTATGGGAAATTATCAATAGACAACATTGATTACGAAACTGTAACTTATTTGTTTGATTTATAAAAGATTATTATGGGAGAATTATTATGGAAAATTTAAGAACTTTAAGAGAACTTGTAAAGATAGATTCTTCACAAAATTGTGATAAAATTATTGATTACATAAAAGATAAACTTTCAGAAAAAGTTGAAGAGATTTTAGAAGTTGAAGACAAAAAGTGTTTGTTTGTTGGAGTAAATACAAAATTAAAAAATCAAGATGTAATTATTTTGTCGGGACATATTGATACAGTAAAACCTTCTAGTGAAGATCAATTTGATGTTAGGGTTGAAAATAATAATGCTTACGGATTAGGTATTATTGATATGAAATGTTTTACTTCTACAATAATTGATCAAATAAACGAATTAAAAAAAATAGATTTTCCTATTGTTTGTGTTTTTACAACTGATGAAGAAACAAATCTTTATACAGTTCAAACTGCAATTAAAAAATTGAAAGAATTGAATGTTAGACCTGTTTTTTCGATTATTGGAGAACCTTCTAATATGAATTTTGCTGTAAGAAGTAAAGGTTGCTATGAATACCAATTAGAGGTATTTGGAAAACCTTGTCATAGTAGTAAACCTCAATTTGGAATTAATGCAATTTACATTGTTTCAAAAGTGATTGCATTTATTGAAAATTTAACAAAATCTTATAAAGAAACAACTATGAATTGTGGAGTTATTCGTGGTGGTGATATTGTTAATAGAGTTCCAGAATATGCTAAATTAAATTTTGATGTAAGATGTTATGATGAAAATGAAAAACTTGATGTAATTGAAAAAATACAAAACTATATAAAAGAATTAGAAATTGAATATCCGGGTTCAAAAATTAAACTTTGTAATATGGTTGCACTTCCAAGTTTTAATTTAAAAAATAGGACATTAATTCAAAAAATTTCAGAAAAATTAGGAAATGAACAAGAAGATTTTTCAGGTGGTTGTGAAGCTGGTTATTTTCAAAGTTATTCAGGTGATGCTATAATTTATGGAATAGGTGATACTAGTTTATGTCATCAACCTAATGAAAATATAGAAATTGATAAATATAAAGAGTATCAAAATAAGCTTTTGTTGTGTATTAAAGAAATAGTTAAGTTCATAAAATAAAAATTAATATTGACATAATATTTTATATTTATTATAATATTTATAAGTTAGTGAGGTGTTTATGAAAAAGAAGTTAGACGATATTAGAAATTCTAAAGAATATTATGCTGTTATGAAAATTATTGAAGATGAAGTTTTTAGTAAAGTCAGAGAAGAAATGGATAAAAATCCTGAAGTAGCTAGACTTGCTAAAATTATTGAACAAAATAATAGTTGTATTTTTAATAGAACATATGAAAGAGAATTTCAAATTGATGAAACATTTTTTGATGGACATGAGGATATAACATCTTATCGTTACAGTGAAGAGTTGTATCAAGAATATAGAGATTTTCTCAAAAATTATAGATCTAAATTAGGTGTTTTGGAAGCAAAAAAACATAAACTTGAAACAAAGTTTCATTTCTTTAAAAATAGAAGACTTGAAAAAGTAAAACAAGACATTGAAAAATTAAGATTAAAACATGAGAAATATTTAAAAATTTATGAAAGAGAAAAACTATATCAAGCAACTTGGGAAAAAGATGGTAAGTTTGTTAATATAAATGATGAACATTTCCAAAAAATGGTTAAAATTAGTTTGCCTTTGTTTAAAAAATATTTTTCAGAATGTTTGAATAATCACCCTGAACTTATGGTTTATGATTTTGATCGTGTTCACTTTAATAATTTGTATAGAATGTATCCAGCAAAAAATGGTAAAGAACCACAACTTGAAAGAGGATCTATTTCATATAGATTGTCAGAAATAATTAAAGAAGAACAAAATGAAAGAGAACTTCAAGCTGTTAAAATCGATACAAAACAAAAAGAAAGAAAAACAACAAAATCAAATACAAAAACAAAATCAAATCCAATTGTTTTATAAAAATTAAGTGAGAAATTCTCACTTATTTTTTATTAAAAATAAATAAAATAAATTATGAAGTATAATTTTATTTATGCTATAATACTAACAATGAGGTGACAATGATAACTTGGCAATGGATAGTGAGTCAAATTTTTGCGCTTATTGGTTTAATTTATTTATGTTTTTCATTTCAACAAAAAACATCAATAAGATTAATCTTGCTTAGAAATATTGCAACATTACATGTGTTTACTGGATTATGTTTTTTAGGTAATCTTTCAGCTATTATTATGTGTGGTGCAGGTATAATTAGAAATGCAGTTTCTTTGTATTTTTCTATTAAACCAGAAACAAAAAATGTTATAAAATATTTTTTATTTTCAATAATCTCATTACTTTTAGTTGCGTTAAATATAATTTTTTGGGAAAATTATTATAACTTATTTAGTATCTTTATAGGACTTATGTTGATATATACATTTATGCAAGTAAATCCGGCAAAGATTAGAGTTTGGTCAATTATATCAGGCGTGTTTGCTGTTGTGTATTTTTGTTTACTATTTTCGCCTATAAATATAGTGATAGAACTTGTGGGTGTTATTAGTGCGATTGTTGGGATTATTAGACTTGATAGAAATAAAAATAAAGATAAAAGTTTTGATATTATAATTAATTGTATAAAAAATAAATAAAAAAACATGAAAAAATCATGTTTTTTTTATTAATATTCATCTAAAAAGTGATGAGTTCCTGTTTTGTCTTTATATGCTATGATAGTTTCTAAGTTTACATTTTCTACACTTTTAAAAATATTTCCTTCAATTTGTGGGTCTTGATTTTTGATTTGACGAATAAAATTTTTAACTTTTAAACGTGTTGAACTTACGTTTGAATTTTTATCAGAAAGTTCATTGTTGTAACATATATCAGTAAATTTACAAGCACATTGAATGAAGTGTAATTTATGGTAATCTCTCCAGTGTTTGATATCATCTTCTCTGATTAAATACATTGGTCTGATTAATTCCATTCCTTCAAAATTGGTGCTATGAAGTTTTGGCATCATGGTTTGAATTTGTCCACTGTAAAGCATACCCATTATGATGGTTTCGATAACATCATCATAGTGATGTCCTAGTGCGATTTTGTTGCAACCAAGTTCTTTTGCTTTATTGTAAAGATGTCCTCTTCTCATTCTTGCACAAATATAACAAGGTGATTTTTCAATATGAAAAACATTTTCAAAAATGTTTGTTTCAAATATTGTAATTGGAATATTTAAAATTTTTGCATTATGTTCAATTATTTTACGATTTTCTTTGCTATAACCAGGATCCATTACAAGAAAAATAATTTCAAACGGAAATTTGTTATGGCGTTTTAATTCTTGAAAAAGTTTAGCCATAAGCATTGAATCTTTTCCACCAGAAATGCAAACAGCAATCTTATCATTAGGTTTCACTAATTCATATTTATTTATTGCAGAAGCAAATTTACTAAATAAATTTTTGTGAAATTTTTTTCTTATACTTTTTTCAACTTCTTCTGAAATGTCTTCTTGAATTAAATGATTTTTAAGCCAGCCCATATATCCATCTTTAAGATAATAGATGTTCAATTTTTCATTTGAAAAATTTTTTGCAATTTTTGAAGATTTTTCGCCATTTTTACAATACAAAACAATCTTTTTATTTATTGAGTTATTTAATATAAAATTTTCTAATTCTTGAAATTGTATATTAATTGAATTAGGGATATTACCATATAAAAAAGACATCTCATCTCTTAAATCAATTAGAATAATATCATTTTTATTTTCAATTTCATAAAAACTAATTTCATTTTTATTTTCTTCCATTTGAAACCTCAGATAAAATTATATATTATTTTTAATAATAATTCAACAAAATATAAAAAAATAAGTAAGGAATCAATCCTTACTTTTTTTATTGTTCCAAAACATATTTTATTGTTAAAACAATGTTTGTTGCAGAAGTATCTGTTGGTAATGTTATTAATAAGTTTAAGGTGCTTGCAGAATCAACTGCTAAAACGAAATTTTTAAAAATGTTTAAATCTGTTGTATTTATTAAACCTTCAACAGTGCTTCCACTTTGGGTTACACCATTTAATTGTAAACTTAAAGAAACAACTTCGGTTGCTGAATTTGTTGTATCTGCTCCGTAACTAATTTCATATATTCCTGGTTGTAAGTTGTATTCTTGGTTTGTTGTGTCATAAGTTATAAGAGAGGTGTCTCCATATATTTGAGGTGTTGAAGAATAAGTTTCACTTGTTGGAGTTAATGTTTCCTCAATATTTTCAAAAGCGATTGTTCTTGTTGCGCTTGGTCCTGTTAAACCTTCAGCACCAGTTGCACCTGTAGGTCCAGTTGGTCCTTGAGGTATTGAAAAATTAAGAATAACATTTTCATCAGTTCCAACATTTGTTACTGAAGCATCTGTGCCAGGAGCAGTAGTTGTTGTTGTTCCGATAGTAATTGTAGGTGAAATTCCATCAGTACCAGTTGGCCCTGTTGCACCAGTCTCTCCAGTTACTCCAGTAGGACCAGTAGGTCCTGTAACCCCAGTTGGTCCGATTAAACCTTGAATACCTTGTGCACCAGTAGGACCTGTTGCACCGGTTATTCCAGTTACTCCAGGGATACCTTGAGGACCGGTTGCACCAGTAGGGCCAGTAACACCACGAGGACCTGCAGGACCTGTTGGGCCAGTTGGACCAGGAGCACCAGTAGGACCTATTGAGCCAGAGATTGTGATTGTTCTTACTCTATTGTTATTGCAGTCACTACATTGATTGCAACAATTTCTATTAAAAAAATTCATAATATTCTCCTAAAAAATGGGTTTTTTATTTCCCAAATCATATTATGATTAAAAAATATTATTTGTTAAGATGAATTAAAATAAAGAATGCTTGCTTTTTGAGGTTTAAAAAGTATATTATTAAATAGAGGGATAACTTTATAAAAAACATAAAAAATATGTTAATTTTTATTTATTTTATATATTTTTTAATAAAATTGAATAAAGGTTAATATTTTTAAGGAGGGCATATGAATATAGGAATTGATTTAGATGGTGTGGTATTTGATACAGAAACATATTTTCGAGCATATGCAGATTTATATGATTTAGAAATAAATGGTGGAGGACTAAAAGACAAGTCTCAAGGTAAAGTTCAAAATAGATTTGCTTGGAGTAAAGAACATATGGACAATTATTTATATAATTATGTTGAACCAATTGAGGAAGAAGCTCCATTTATGCCTCTTGTAAAAATTGTGTTAAAGAAATTGAAAGAACTTGGACACAAGCTTATTGTTATTTCAAGTAGAGGAATTATAGATCCTAATGGAATGGAAATTGCAAACAGAAGATTTCAAGAAGAAGGTTTGGAATTTGATAAGATATTATCAGGACAGGAGAGTAAATTAGAATTTTGTAAGCACGAAAAAATAGATGTTATGATTGATGATTTATATGAACATATTGATTATTTAAGTAATAATGGTATAAAATGCTTTTACTTTAGAAGTAAAGGTATGAAAAAGGTTGACAGAGAAAATGTTATAGAAGTTGATAACTGGGCACAAATATTGAAAGAAATCATAAATATGACTCAAAAATAAAGATGTTGTGATTAAAAATTATTATTTTAGTTATTAATAAATATATAACTTACATAAAACCTTTTGCTATATAAGAAAAATAGGTAAACTATTCTCAAATTTGTTATTGACAAATTAGGTTATTCATTATATAATATATGTGTATAAAAAGTTCCCGATTAGGAGGGTAAGATTATGAAATGTAAATTTTGTGGTTATGATTTTGATGAATATAATGATATCTATTGTCCAGGTTGTGGTGTAAGAATTCAACCTAAGGATAAGATTAAACCTCCAAAACCTCTTTATGGAAAGAAAGTTTGTGTTTGGGCATTACTTCTTTCTTGGATTTTCCCAGTTGGTTGGATTTGTGGTTTGATTGGATTTATTAAAACAGGAAAAAATGATTTAAAAGAATATAGAAAAATTGCAATTGCAGCTATAATTATAGCAACTATTGCTTTTGTTGCAACTATTGCTTTACTTGCTATATTCCACGATAAAATTCCTTATTTAGACAAGATATTAGCTTGGACAAAAAAGAAGAAATAAAAGGTAATTTTACCTTTTATTTTTTTGTTTGACTTTTAATTTAAATATTAACTAAAATAAAGCAGGAGATAAAAATGGAAAATTTATATTTACAATGCTATAAGCTTAAGAATATTTTGCGTAGAGGTTGGATACTTAGAGAACTCAATGTTGAGAGATTTGAAAGTGATGCTGAACATATTTTTTCTTGTTGTATATTAGCAATTGAAATAATGGAAAAAGAGAAACTTTGTTTAAATCAAGAGAAAGTTTTGAAAATGATTTTGTTCCATGAATTTGGTGAAATTTTAGCTGGAGATATAACTCCAAATGATAATGTTTCAAAAGAAGATAAATATGCAAAAGAAAAAGAATGTATTGAAAGTTTTTCAAAAGATTTTGATATGACACAAATGTTAGAGTTATGGTTAGAATTTGAAGAAGGAAAAACAAAGGAAGCAACTTTTTGTAAAGCTATGGATAAACTTGATGCAGTTATGCAAGCAAGGGTTTATTCAAATCAATTTGATGATGATAGTTTGTTTGAAGAATTTTATAAACATTCAGAAGAAATTATAAAAGATTACAAAAAATACTTAAATTTTTAAAAAAAAGTGGGTGATTTACTCATTTTTTTTATTTAAACATATTTTAGAAAAATATTATTTATTTTTTAATTTAGTTGTAAATTGTTAATAAATTTAGTATAATCTTTTATATATGAATGTTTAATAATATAATTTTTGATTAAAACAATTGAACAAGGAGGCAATATGGATAAGAAAAAAAAGAAACGTTTGATTTCGATTTTGGTTTGTGTTTGTGTTATTGCTTTGGGTTTGACCTATCTTATTTTCTATGCAAGAAAGCGTGGAAAAGAAAAATCAATGACTGATGCTGTTGTTATTTCAAAGAGCTTAAAACAAGGGGACAAATATCTCGTTGGTCTTTCAAAACAAATTGAAGAAGAAATAAATTCCGATACAACATCAACATTAGAGGGTGTTGAACTTTCAATGACAATAAGTGAAATGTATCCTTATTTTAAATCAAGTTATATTGAATTTTATGTTTTTGATTATTTAGTAAATAATGTAAGTGTTAAAAATGGATATGATTCAAAATTTAATTATGATAAATTATATTACCAAGATATTAATTTAATTTCTCTTGGAGTAGAGACTGGTTGCTATACTCAATATTTAAAAGCAAAAGAAAGTGATGATGGTTTAAGTTTGAATGCATATATTTTTGAAGGTGATGAACTTTCAAATTTTATGAAAATGGATATTGAATATGATTATAAACATGACAAACCATTGAGTTTAAATCTTTTTCAAATTGCAATTGTTGATGAAACTCTTTCTGTAAATACTTTTAATGTTTATTTTGAAGAAACTATTGCAGTTTTTCAAAATTATCAAATGAATTGTACTTATAACAATTTGTTAGATATAAAAACAAGTGATGATGCTATTTTAAGTGTTCTTAAAAGTGGAAAGTATTTTAAAGGAGGTTATAACGAAGATAATAAATATAGATTGGCTGAAAATACATGTATAAAATTTTCAGATACAAATTGGACTCTTGATGAAGAAAATTTTGCAACAAAAGAATTGATTTTGTCTTCTATAAAAAATATTAATTATGTAAAAAAATCAGCTTTAAAAGTAAATAAAGAAAAGGCGCAAGAATGTAATTTTCTTATTGATGCAACAACATATCCAAGTATCATTTTTCAAGAAATTGAAAAATCAGTTGATGAAATAGTAACTTTTGAAATCCATAAAGGAGGCTTTAATAACTACGACCTCATAACAAACGCAAATGTAATTATTGATTCAGCAGAAAAAGATACTGGTTTTAATGAACTTAAAGAATTTTTAGATAGTAAAAAATATAAAACATCAAAGATTTATGCAGATGATATAACTTACGGTGATTATGTATTTGAAAGAACATTTTTTAATGACAAAAATTTAATTTTAAGAAATATTCATTCTACTGATGAAAAAATTTTATCTACATTTACGATTATGTCAGTAGACGGAATAAATCCTTACCAAATTAAATTTGGAAAAATTAGAAAACATGACGGAAAAATTTATATGACATGGTTTGAACAAACAGGTTCAATTTCAAGTACACAAACCTGTGTTTTTGCAAATATTACTCTTTCTGAAATTTATGAAATATTAAGTGAGTCAGATAATAGCGATAATTTAACTGATGTTTGGAGTGATTATGAAAGTTATGTTGAATCTTCAAGCGCAAACTGTGATGTAAGTTCAGTTGTTTTAAATCTTTATAATTCAGGAATTATAAAAAAATAAATTGTTAGTTTTTACTAACAATTTTTTTTATTTTTGTTATATAATTAAGTAGGAGTAGTTATGGAAAAAAATAGAAAAGAAGAAGCGATTAAAAATTTTAGAGAGGGGTACAATTGTTCTCAATCAGTCATAAAAGCTTATGCTGATGTTGTTGGAATTGATGAAGAAAAATTACTTTCACTTAGTTCTACACTTGGAACAGGAATGGGTGGTCTTAAGCAAACTTGTGGGGCAGTAAGTGCAATGTTTATGATACTTGGTGCGGTTGAAAATAAGATACAAACAGATCCTTTGGAAAGAGCTAATTTATATAAGAAAGTGAGAGAACTAGCAGGAAAATTTCAAGAAGAAAACAATAGTATAAATTGTAAAGATTTGATTGATTACACAATGTCTGATGAGTTTGATGAAAAATTTAGTAAAGAGAAATTTAATTATAAAAGACCTTGTGAAAAGTTTGTTTTAAATGTGTGTGAAATAATTGATAAATTTATTTTAGATGTTTAAATTAACATAATTTTTAAAGAAAAATGCATATTTTTATATGATTTTTTTGTTGTAAAAAGCATTAGTTTGTGATATACTAACTTGGTAAAAAAGATATTTATGTATTTAAAGATTATTAAATTTATATTATAGGAGGAGTTATGAGAGAAGAATTAGTTGAATTTTTGCAAGATAAATATGTGTTCTTTGATTTTGATGGAACCTTATGTGAATATAGATATAATGGTCATATTTTTGGTGATGAAGGTTGTGGTGGACAAACATTGGAAGAACTTACTTTTGAAAATGTTTATTCAGATGTTAGACCATTAAAAACTATGCTTAAATATATTAGAAGATTAGCTTCAGAACAAGTTTATGTTCTTGGTGCAATTGTAACAAGTTTTGAAAGTTTGCAAAAATATATTTGGCTTAACAAAAACTTTTCACCAATAAAAAGAGAGAATGTTTATTTTGTTGCAGATTCAAGTTTAAAGGTTAAAACTTTATTATTGTTTGCTGATAGAAATGATATAAGGAAAAGAGATATTGTTCTTGTTGATGATAAACATAGTACACTTGTTGAAGCAGAAAAAGCAGGGTTTATGGCTTTACACACATCTTCATTTATGGATTAAAAAAGAAACAGAAATTTCTGTTTCTTTTTTTATTTGCAGCAAGATTCGTTACATCTACCTAATGTTATATTATCCTTATCTCTTTCTCTAAGTTCTTTAATAGGATTTTCTTTATCTTCAACTCTATAATCATTTCCAAATGTTTCGATATGGTCGCATATAACAATATGACTAGCATTATCTTGTGCTTTTTTGTTTACTTTGTTTTGATATTTAAAGAAGTTTGAATCACAAGATAAGTTTTCAATGTCAATATAATCTTCTCTATCGCCAGTTAAACAAACTGTTCTGCCAAGAACATCTCTTATATACTCTTTATTATTTTTAAATTTAATGAGAGTTGGGAAATTTCCATCTGGGATAACATCATTCCAATCTTTATTTTCAAATTTTCTAAGATTTTTTAATGATGCGTGTAAATGTGCAAGTTCTTGTTCAAAAAGCATTTCCCAAATTTTCTTTATATTAGGATCGCTTTCATCATTTAGCATAGAGTAATATAGATAACATTCTGTGTATTCATGCATAAGACAGCTTTCAAACCAACTTGGATTTGGGTCGATTAAACTACCATATTGACTTACATGATCCTCTTCAACCATTCCAATTTCAGTATATAAGTTTCTACCTTTTTGAGTTTTATAGAAAGAACCTAAATTCATATAGTAATTCATTGTTTGTTGCTCTGCAGCAGTGATAATTTGTACATTTAATTTAGTGAATGGGTTTGCAACTTTGTTATCAATATGAGGTTTTATTGTGTCATAAGGGTGTCTATGATGAGATACAGTAGGGCGTGCAGGCATAATTTCAGTATAACTTCCAACAAATCTTTCAGCATGTTCACCAAGGTCTGATTCAAGCATATTTGAATATCTATAAAGATGGTCAAAATCTTCTAATAGAGCAAAATTTAAAGCTTTGACAACATCTTTATCTTTTTCATTTTGAGCTAGAAAAGCAGTTAAGTCAACAGCTAATTGTTCGTAGCCAATGGTTGTTTCGAGCAAATTTTCATTGATAGGTTTTAAACCTGCAATAAGTTTTTGCTGTTGTTGTTCACTTCTTCTAACTAAAGCGATATCTCTTTTTAAATCGTTATCAAGACAGTGTCTAGAAAATTGATGGCCGAACCAAACTGCTTCATATTCGGTTCCGTTCATTAAAATACACCTTACTCTTGTGTAAGGGTCAATTTCATACTTATCGTATGGTTTTTGTTCAATATCCTTCCAACTCATAATAATACTTTCGAGTTTTTTAGGTTTTTCTTCAAATGGGTTAAATTTCATATTTTTTTCTCCTTCTTTTTTATTGTAACCACAATTAAAGAAAATATAATTATAAGTTTTAAAATGTATGTAAAGATAAATTTGATGTTTAAATTTATAATTTTTTACAAAAATATAATAATTTTGTAAAATATTGTAAAAAATGCTTGCAATTACAAAAATAATAGTTTATAATTTTTGTGTTTTATAAAAAATGGAGTAAATATGTATAAAAACGAAGAAGAAATAGAGCGTGAAATATCAAAAGTTCTTATGACTATAGGAATTCCTGTAAATTTATTAGGATTTAATTATTTTAAAATGGCGATAATGAAAGTTGTTGAAAACAATAAATATTTGATAAAAGTTACAAAATTTTTGTATCCAGAAGTTGGAAAGATGTTTAATGTTACAGGAGCTATGGTTGAAAGAAGTATGAGACATGCTCTTGATGCTGCATATCAAAGAAATAAATTTTCATTATTGAATGATTTATTTAATGCAACAATAATTGATCCTTATTACAAACCTTCAAGTAGTGAGCTTATTGCTTTAATAAATGAATACATAAAAATAGTCAAAGTGTATTATTAATTTAAACTGTTGCTTTTAATTTTATTTTAAATTATAATTACTTAAGGAGAAAAATTATGCATGAAATGAGATTGGAAGAAGTTTATTATAATTTAATAAAAGAAAGAACTAAAATTTTTGAAATAAGACTTAATGATGAGAAAAGGCAAGAGTTAAAAGTTGGGGATAAAATTCTTTTAAAAAAAAGACCTGATTGTAAAGAAACAATGATTGTGGAAGTTGAAGATTTAATTTATTTCAAATCATTTGAAGATATGCTAAAAAATATTTCATTAAAAGAAATTGGTCTTTCAAATTTGACAGAAAAAGAAACTGTTGATTTGTACCATTCTTTTTATTCTGTTGAAGATGAACAAAAGTATGGGGTTGTTGCAATAAAAATAAAATAAAATATATATTAAAAATGTATTTAATTTTACACAACAATGTGATATAATAATTTATGTTAAAGGAGAGTGCAAATGACAAAAAAACATATTGAAGTAGTTGCAGGTGTAATTTATTTTGAAGATAAAATTTTATGTATGCAAAGAGACCAAGGAAAGTTTGAATATGTAAGTTTTAAATGGGAATTCCCTGGTGGAAAGATTGAAGAAGGAGAAACAAAAGAACAAGCTTTAAAAAGAGAACTTAGAGAAGAAATGGAACTTGAAGTTGAAATTGTTGAACATCTTATTGATGTAAATCATGAGTATCCAGATTTTACTATGAATATGTACACTTTTGTTTGTAAATCAAAAACTGACAAATTTGTTATGAATGTTCATAAAGATTTTAAGTGGCTTCCACTTGATGAAATTAGTTCTTTAGATTGGGCACCAGCAGATATGCCTATTGTTGAAAAATTATTAAAAAATAAGTAAAAATCAATAAAAAACAGTATTTTATACTGTTTTTTTTATTGTTTTTTTTAAAATTAAGAAAAATATTGCTTCAAATCATAATAAAAAAAATGTAGAAAAATGTAAAAATTTATACAATATTTTTTTGCAATTTTTTGTTAATTATGATATGCTCATATCAATGAGGTTTTAATAAAAATGAGAACGATTTATAAATTTTATAAAGAAAGATTAATTGAGATTAATGGAAAAAATAGAAGTCTCTATTCAAAAAATATAAGCAAAAAATATGCTTATGATATAGGTAGAATTCTTGGAAATGATGCAAAAGAAATAGCAACTTTTATTGATTTTATTTGGCAAGGTAGAAGAAAAGGATATACCATTATTTCAAATAGTTTTAAAGATAAATTCTTTTATAATTTTGGTTTAGATGAAAAAATTAAAAAAGACTTTAAAGATACAACAGATCTTTCTGTTGAAGAAGTTCGCAACGAAAATTTAAGAAGAGAAAGACTAAAAAAAGATGAAACAAAAAAATCAATATTAAGAGAAGTAAATAGATTAAAAGCTCTTAAGAGAGAAATAGAAGAATTTGCAAAAGAAACAGGAAGATACGAATTGTTTATTGGATATCCTTTTGTTACAGGAGGAATTGGTAAAGATTTGTTGGTTAAGGGACCTTTACTTTTATTTCCTGTTGTTATTAATATTGAAAATGAAACAACTGTTAGTTTAGAATTGAAACATAATGAACCTATTCAAATGAATAAAGTTTTATTGTTGGCTTATGCAAAACAATATAAATTAAATATTGATAATTTAATGCTTGAATTTGATAATATGGTTGATTATAACTTTAATACAATTGGAGATGTATTAAAATATCTTGAAGATTTTGAAATTAAAATTAATAATAAAATGCAAGATGATATGATTACTTTTGATAAAATAAAAGAACCTTCTTTTAGTGATGAATTAACCTTATATAATTCATGTGTTATAGGAAGATTTCCTCTTGCAAATGCTATTTATAATGATTATAGTGTTCTTGATAAGAAAAAACTTACTTCAGATGCAATTGATGAACTTTTAGAAAGTAGAAAAAGTAAAAAGGTTAAAAAGCCAGATACAAGACTATTTTCAATAAATAATCTTGATTTTGCTCAAGAAAACGCAATTGAAAGTTTGAATTTAAGTGGAAATATGGTTATTTATGGACCACCAGGAACAGGTAAGTCTCAAACTATTGTTAATATTATTTCAGATGCAATTTGTAAAAATAAAAGAGTGTTGGTTGTTTCTCAAAAAAAAGCAGCGCTTGATGTTGTTTTTAATCGTTTAAAAACATTAAATTCAAAATGTATGTTTTTAACTGATGCAGAAAAAAATAAAGTTGATTTTTATGAAAGATGTAAACAAACACATTTCGATATAATGGAAAAATTTAAACCAATGTTTTCTTTGCAAGATTTTGATAGGGTAGAGAACAATTTACAAAATGAAATAAAAGAACTTGAAGATATTTCGAATGTACTTTTTAGCAAAACACCTTTTGGAATTTCTTTGCAAGAAATGTACGCAAACTCATCACAAATTGGTAAGAATAGTAGTGATTATGAGTATTATCAAATCTTAATTTCAAACAAAGAAATTATGAAGATGAATTATGATGAATTGTCAAGTACACTTCGTCTTATAAAAGAAAAAAATAAAGCAGATTTATATAATCGTTTTATTGAACTTAAAAAACAAAATCCACTTATTGATCATATAAAATCAGATCTTGATATTAGGTTGTTAGGGGAAGCAAGAACTTTTATTAGTGAGTTGTTACAAAAAAGATTAGTACCATTTGATACTTCAAACTATATGTATTCAAGACAATTGTTGTCATATTATCTTGAAAACGATATAAAAGATAGAAAAGATTTAAAGCCTCTTGTTAAGATGATTTTTGATGTAAAAAACAAAAAAATGAGCAAATTTCATAATTTTTCTAAATTTTTCTTTGTTTTTTATCCAATTTCTAAACATTTTGTCAATAAAAAACAAAATAAAATTAAAGATAATTTTGAAGAATCTCTTTCAGCAATGCTTGGTTATATGAGTAATTTTTCAATCTTGGAAAAAGTCCTTGATAGAAAAGGTTACATAATGACAATAGATAATGTTGTTAATGGTAACAATATGTTTTTAAGATTACTTTTAACAGCTCTTGAAGATTATGTAGAAATTCGTGATATAAATACAGCGCTTCATTCATTGACTGAAAAAGAAAAATGTTTACTTTCTTTTGCTTATGAAAACACAAAAAATTTGAAAGCTTTTAAAAATTTGATTGATAAAATTTTAGATATAAGAATTTATCATGAGACAGTAACTTATGAAGATGTTTACAAAAAAACTCTTTCAAAAATTATAGATTTTGAAAATATAAGAAATAGAATTTTGTCTTTGAAAGAAGAAGAAAAAAATTCTTCTATTAAAATTTGTATGGACAAATTTAAACAACAATATATTGATTTGTATGAATCTAATGTTGAAAATAAAAATTATTTATATCAAATAACAAAACAACAAGGTTTACTTCCTATTAGAAAAATGATGGAAATTTATGGAGATTTATTGTTAACTCTTTTCCCTTGCTGGTTGTTATCTCCAGAAAGTGTTTCTCAAATTATGCCACTTAAAAGAGATTTGTTTGACATAATTCTTTTTGATGAAGCGTCTCAGATTTTTATAGAAAATACAATTCCTGTGATTTATCGTGGAAAATATATTGTTGTTGCGGGAGATTCAAAACAGTTGAGACCAACTTCAACTTTTATGAAAAGATATTTGGGATATGATGGTGATGAAGAATTAAGTCAATCAACCATGGCTGCACTTGAAGTTGAAAGTTTGCTTGATCTTGCTACATCAAGATATACAAGTGCGAACTTAACTTATCATTATCGTTCAAAGAGTGAAGAACTTATTAATTTTTCGAATTATGCTTTTTATGATGGTAAATTGCAAATTGCACCAAATATTTCAAAAAAATTAGGTAAAAAACCAATTGAAAGAATAAAAGTTGAAGGAAAGTGGTTAAATAGAAAAAATGTTACAGAAGCAGAAACTATTGCAAATTTAATAAGAAACTTGCTTAAGAATAGAAAAAATAATGAAAGCATTGGGGTGATAACTTTTAACTCAGAGCAAGAAGGTGCTATTGAAGATGCTATTGATAAATTATGTAATAAAGATATTGCATTTAGAAATAATATACTTAAAGAAAGAAATAGATTTGAAAACGGAGAGGATACAAGTTTATTTATTAAAAATCTTGAAAATGTTCAAGGTGATGAAAGAGATATAATTATATTTTCTATTGGATATGCAAAAAATGAATATGGCAAAGTTATCGCACATTTTGGACCATTGTCAGTTGAAGGTGGTGAGAATAGATTAAATGTTGCGATTACTCGTGCAAAGAGTAAAATCTATGTTGTAACTAGTATTGAACCTGAAGAACTTAATGTTGAAGGTACAAAAAATTTAGGTCCAAAAATATTTAAAAATTATTTAACTTATGTTAGGGCAATTTCAAATAACGACAAAAAAGAAGCTCAATTTGTTTTAGATAATTTTAAACCTGCAACTTTAAAAGGTAACATAAATATATCAGGAAAAATTGAAGAAGAAATTAAAGCAGAACTTGAAAAATTAGGTTATACTATTGAGACAAATTTAGGTAATACTAATTATAAAATTTCACTTGCTATTTATGATAAAAAACTTGATAGATATTTACTTGGGCTTGAATGTGATTATTCAGCTTTCGCAAGTAGTGAAAGTATACTAGAAAGAGATGTTTATAGAAACAAATTTCTTGAGTCAAGAGGTTGGAAAATACTTCGTATTTGGTCAAGAGATTGGTGGTTAAACAAAACTAAAGTTTTGCAAAAGATAGTTAAAACTTTAGAGCAAAATAGGAAAAATTTAATTAAAAAATAATAAAAAAGAAGGTAAAAACCTTCTTTTTTATTAAATTTTATGTATTTTTATCAATTTTTTATTAATTTTATGTGAATTGCATATACTCCATTTTTTGGAATTGACTCTCTATAACCAGTTAAACTATAAATAGATTTTAAACCTAATTTGTAGTCATTTGTGCTAGACAAGGTGTATAATGTTCCTTCTTTTTGAAGTAAATTTTCAACATCTTTATACCAGTTTATTTTAGTTATTTCACACCTTAAAATTTCATTATTACTATTGTAAAATTGTATAGTGTCATTCACTTTAAAATTTGAATAATCTATATCTGAAAAATTTGTATTTGCTCTAATTTCAACTTTTTTTCTTTCCTCTTTAATTGCTAAAAATGCTCTATCATTTATATCTAAAATATGTTCCATTTAATCTCCAATCTACAGATAAATTATAACATATTTATATCTAGTAAAAAAATAAAATCAACTTAGTTGTTATTAAAAAAATCAGATAAAAAATATCTGATTTTTTTAAAGATTAATTATCTTCTTCATTTTGGTCTGCTACATAATAGCTTCCTTCATGTTGAGTAGCAGGAAATCTTTTACCTTTTTCAAGATAAAGGCTTCCACCATCATTTCCGTCCTTATCAAAAGCTCTATAGGTGCCTGATTGTGGGACTTCTTCACCTGGTTTGTATTTTTCCATTTTACCCTCCCTATTTTATTGTGGACAAAAACAAAGAAATTATACTAGTTTAAAATATTAAAAAATAAAAATAAGGATATTTAAAAATTAAATTTCCTTATTTTATTAATAATTATAATTTTATATTATTATTTGTTGAATTATTATTAGTATTTGTTTCAGAAGGTTTATTTTCTGAAATATTATTATTTTCTTTATTGCTATCAGAAATTTCTTTAGCAAGACCTGTTAGCATTACTGCAGAACCTATAACAGGGTTAGTTATAGAAATAACTGAACCAAGAACTATATTGTTATTTAATGATTTTAAAAGAGGGGCAATTTCTAATTCATATTCTTCAGTGTATTGTTGTTCAAATAATACATGACCATCAGATAAGTAAACAGCATCTTCAGCTAAATTGTTTTCGTAATCTAAATCGTCTTCTTCTAAAAATTCATCTCTGCTAAGTTCTCTATAATTTTTACAATAAAATCTATCTTTTTCATCTGGACCAATTTCATGATTGAAATGTTGCCAAGGAGGAGTTATAGCAATATCGTTGCTTCTATATAATCTGTAATAAATTCTGTTACCTTGATATTTGTCAAATTTTTTAAAATAAACATCTTCACTTCCAAGAATAATTTCATCAACTTTTCCTGAAATAGTTGCATTTTTTATTAACTTATCACCAATATATACTGAAAAATTAGATTTTTTTAATGCTTTATCAAATTCTTCAACAACTATTGCATTGTCAATAGTATGAATAAGAATTTTGTTATTATCAGTTGAAGCAACATAATGAAGTGTTTTTCCTTTTTTTGTTGAAACTGTTAAACCATCTTTTGTTGTGTAAATATTGTAATATTCTCTTTCGTTTTCGTAACCCTTAAGACTTGCGCCTAAAAAGTTTTTTCTATATTTATATACAGCCATGTAGTTTCTCCTTTTAATAAACAATTAATTCGGTTTTCATTGTTTAATCATTTTACTTTATTAGTATATCATATAAATTAAATCATTTCAATATGTACACAAAAAATAATTGGAATTGTTTGGAGCTTTGGAATTAAGACAATATAATATATTTATCTAATAAATAGAATAAAAAAAGAGAGAAAATTTCTCTCTTTAGTTTGTGCCGCTGCACTTGTAATTAGAATACATTTGTTTGAACTCTGTTATGTTATTTTAAATACATCTATAACCAAAAATCCATTATACAGCTTTTCTCCTTTGTTTGAGAGTTATGTTATTTTAAATAAAAAGTTAGAAAAAATATAAAAAAATGCGAAAATTATTAAAAAAATACAAACTTTTTGTTTGTATTTTTTTTATTTTTATTGATTTGAACCTATATGTCCTTTTTTAGAAAATCTTATTTTATATTTTTCTATTGCCATGTTTAAACAATTTTTAGGGTCAATGTTATTTTCAATTGCAAAGGAAATTGTTGAATATAGAAGGTCTCCAAGTTCTAATTCTAAATCTTTATTTGTTAAAAATTTTGTATTGCCATAGTTTTGACTTTTGATAACTTCTTTTGACAATTCTCCAAGTTCGCTTTGTATATCAAGTAGTCTTATGTTTGCAGTTAGAGGGGTCATATATTTTTCATTAAATTCTTTAACTAATTTTTCCATAATTTTTCTCCTAAAATTTTATTTTATCTAAATAATGTTTTATGTCTATTTTGTATGTTCCACCACCAAATGTTGTTACATACAAAATTTTTCCGTTACTTGAAAAACTTACATTTTTTAGCATATTAAATAGTCCACTTATCATTAATTTAAATTTTCCATTTTTGCAAACAAAAACTTTGCCATATGTATCAATTGCAAACATTGTACCATCTTTGTTAAATCCACTATTAAATATTCCATCATTGTTTGAAAAATACAAACTTACATTTTCGCCGTCATAATGATATATTCCACCATTATCGTTTACCCAAAATCCTTTATCTAGTTCAATCATCCATTCATAATGATAGGTTGGTATAACATTTATAAACAATCCTTTTTCTTTGTCATAAGTTAAACTTCTTGCAATAACAATATCTCCAAGATTAATATCTTTTATAGTTTGTGTTGTTAAGTCATATTCATATAAATTTGAAGCTACCCAACTATTTTCGTGTATATATGGGGCTGTCAGAAGATATACTTTTGTGTCTGTTAACACAACATCTTCTCCGTGAATTAAACCTTCATGAGTTACGATGTCTGTATTTAAGGATTCAAAATTTCTACCATTATCTTTGCTTATATAAAAACCTCTATTGAAAGTTGCTACCAAAAAGGTTAAAGTATTATCTATCTTTTTAACACTCATCTTAACTGGTATAGCATCTTCAGGTATTCCTTGGCTATATGAAAAATCCCAAGTGTTTCCGCCGTCAAGAGAAATTCCAAATGCTCCCATTGTGTAATCTTTGTCATATATTGAAGGAGAGTAAGGGGCATCATGTCTTGAACTCCAAAGTGCATACACCTTATCTTTTACTTGTGTATCAAAATATAGGTCATAGCATGTATTGTAAATATCATAATTATCACCAGTTATTTCCATTCTATTCCAGGTCTTTCCATTATCATAACTATTTTGTAATCCCATATCTGTTGTGCATATAATGATATGTTTAGAATTGAAAGGATCTTCTTTTACGCTATAAGTTGTTTGAACATTTAATCCTGTTGTTGAGTATGAAGTTTTACCATTTTTCTTTGTAACTAAGGTATGGTTTGTGTAAACACTACGATTTTCTTGGTCTTTGTAGTTCATAACATAAACACTTTCAATATTGGATACCAAACACATATTGTCATCATGTGGGTTGCAGGTTATTCCATAAAAAGGGCCATGACTTCCGTAAGACCAATCTTCATTTGAAATGGTATCTCTATTTTTATACATACTATCAAATACCCATTCAAAATTTTCTCCATTAAATTTCATAATTCCATCAACTTCGTTGTTAAATTCGTTTACAGGAGATGAGAATGAAAGGAAAATATTTTCAAAGTTATTTCCACTAATTTCCTTAAAATGCCAGTTAAAAGTACCATTTCTGCCCCATTTTGTGAAAGTTTTTGGTAAGTTATTAAAATCCATAAGGTCATTTAAGGTAACAAAATCTTGTGTGTAAATAATTTGACTTTGTTCTGTTGTGTCATCAATAAAGAAAAAGTTATTGTCAATTATCTTTAAATCTTTAATAATTCCGGTTGCTGTGTATATGGTGGATACTTGGTTGTATTCAAGGTTTATGCATCTAATATTGTTACCAAATGTAAAATACAGGGTGTTATTTTTGTTTACCATATGAACATCTATATCATGGGGATTAGAAATACTTAATTTTTCTTCATAAAGAGTTTTTAGGTTCTCTCCGTAATAATTAGAAGTTAATATTCTTACATTTCCTTCCCAATCTATTGTTGAGAAAAAGATATTATTGTCATTTGATATAACACATCTTAAGTATCCATTGTTAAAATCTTCAGCAAGCATTAAGTTTTCATTCCAGCCACATCTTGAAACACTGTACTGAACTTCTTTTGGGTAGATAAGTTCCAAAGTTTTCCCTTTGTCATAACTTGCATAAAGACCATATCCACCAGCAAAGATTGTT